>JANOBP010000116.1:0-31319 GCA_031411715.1 Verrucomicrobiaceae bacterium
CGTCTAATCACGAGCACGAACAAATCCTGCGGCACCTTCATCACGCCGTATCTACCGGGGAAGTTCCGGCCCACACCGATCAAAAACGATGGCACGCGCTATCATTGGACGCTGGCCTACGATCCGCTAGGCGCGGGCGGCAACGGGCAGTTCACCTTCACGATGCGCAGCGACACGCACACCGCAGAAGACTACGGAACACTGCCTGAGAACTCCGAAAAGGAGGCCCAGGCCCGCTTTCCAAACACGAAGACATTCACCATCGATCTCACGCCCGGCTTCCGCAAAGAAGGGGCGACGTTTGATCGCTTTGGCGTGCTGAACATGATGAAGTCCGGCGGCGTGGCGACGATGTTCTTCGATGACGTGATGATTGACGGACGAGCCGAGGATTTCAGCAAAGACCCCGGCTGGTCAGGTGTCGGCAATCGCACCACCTATGAAGATCGCGAAGTCGTGGGCGCTCACGATTTTGGTTTCAGCGCCAAAACCCATCATGCTGGAGGCAGCGCAGGCGAAGTCGGCGGCGGCCTGTGGCGCAGCGGTGAATACGGCTACTACGCGGATCGAATCGTCCCGTTGAATCTCGAGCAGCGCCTTGAAGCCAGAGGCAAAGTGAAGCTCGTCACCGCCGGCCCCGATTCCGACATGCAAATCGGCTGGTTCAGCAGTGCCAGCAAAGACAAATCACCGGATGAAGCTGGCAACTTCATCGGCATTCACGTCGGCGGACCGACACGCATCGGCCACTACTTCATCCCGCAGTTCACCACCGCCTCTGGCACGAAGGGGAAGGTGGAATCCGGCCCCATCCTCACGCCGGGCAAACTCTTCGACTGGTCGCTCGTGTATGATCCCACCGCGAGGGGCGGAGATGGCGAGATGCGAGTCACGCTCGGCTCCGAAAGCGTCACGCTGCCCCTGAAGCCAGGGCAAAAGAAGCAAGGCGCGATGCTCGACCGCTTCGGCCTCTTCACCTCACAAGCAGGCGGGCAGATGGTGAAGATCTTCCTGGATGACCTGAGCTACACGGCCGCGCCGTAGTTTGAGTTGGCAGTGGAGCACTGGCGGCATCGATTGAGTGCCTGAAGGATTTGTGGATTTCAGGAGTTCAAGTAGCACCCCAGCACCGACCATGAATCCACTCCGCGCCATCATCGTCATCACTCTCGCCACGTCTGCGTTTGCTCAAACGCCAGCTCCCAAAGCCAAGCAAGCCAACGATTACGTCGCGCAACTCGCAGCTCCGCTGAAGCCGACGAGCCAGATCGTTTACAAGAAGGTCGGCGACCGTGAACTGAGCCTGCACGTGTTTCAGCCGGATGGATGGAAGTCCAGTGACAAGCGTGCGTGCTACATCACTATCCACGGCGGAGGTTGGACTGGCATGGGGCCGGAGCGAATGTTCTCCTTTGCCGATCACTTCGCGAAGCTGGGCCTCGTGAGCTTCAGCGTGCAGTATCGGCTGGCCAGCGCGAAGACGAACACGACCGTCTTTGACTGCGTGAAGGACGTCCGCTCGGCCGTGCGCTATGTGCGGGCACATGCGACCGAACTCGGCATCGATCCCGGCAAAATCATTGTCAGCGGAGGCTCTGCGGGCGGTCATCTTGCGGCCTCGACGGCCATGTTCGATGCCGTGAACGAAGATAGCGATGATTTAAAGGTCTCGCCGACTCCGAACGCTCTTGTGTTGCTCTTCCCGGTGATCGACACATCCACCGAAGGCTATGGCAATGCTCGAATTGGTGACCGCTGGAAGGAGCTCTCGCCCGCTCACAACGTGCGCCCCGGCCTGCCGCCCACGATCACCTTCCACGGCACTGCTGATCCCACCACGCCCTTCAAAGGTGCGCAGATCTTCCATGAGGCGATGCTAAAGGCCGGCAACCGCAGCGAGCTCGTCGTGAACGAAGGCGGCAATCACGGCTACCTCATGCGCACGCAGCCATTGTATGACGAGTGCCTCGCCAAAACAGACGCCTTCCTGAAATCCCTCAGCCTGCTGCCATGATCCGCTTTTTGTCCGCACTCGCCTTGGCACCGCTTCTTCATGCGGCACTGCCTGTCGTCGATTTATCGCAGGACACGAAGCGGCATGTCAACATCGCACAGGGCACGGAGAAGGTTTATCAAGGCCATCCGACGACGTTGTTGATGCCGGATGGCAAAACGATGTTCTGCGTGTGGACGCATGGGCATGGGGGCACGGCGGGGCCGCTGAAGCGCAGTGATGATGCTGGCAAAACATGGAGCGAGGAACTGTCGGTGCCGGAGAACTGGTGGAAGGTGAAGAACTGCCCGGCGATCTACCGCCTCACCGATCCGCAGGGCGTGACGCGGCTGATCGTGTATGCTGGTCAGGGGCCGGATGGCACGATGCAGCAGTCGGTTTCCACCGATGAAGGCAAGACGTGGTCGCCGATGCAGAGCAACGGCCTCGTGTGCGTGATGCCGTTTTGCTCGATCATACAGGTGGAAGGCGGAAAGAAGCTCATTGGTCTCTCGAACATCCGTCGGCCCGGCGAGACGAAGGACAAGAAGTCGAATGTGGTCACGCAGAGCGAATCGACCGATGGAGGTCTGACGTGGAGCCCTTGGCGCATCCTGGTCGATCTCGGCGATTTGAAGCCCTGCGAACCCGAGGTGCTGCGCTCGCCGGATGGGAAGCAACTGCTATGCCTCATCCGCGAAAACATCCGCACGGAGCCCGCACACTTCATCACCAGCGAGGACGAAGGCAAAACGTGGTCCGCGGTGAAGGCGCTGCCGCCTGGGTTGCACGGCGACCGGCACAAGGCGGTGTATGCCAAGGATGGAAGGCTCGTGATTGCCTTCCGCGACACCGGTTTGAAGAGTCCGACGAAGAATCACTTCGTCGCGTGGGTCGGTCGCTATGAGGACATCATCAACGGCAAAGACGGCGAATACAAAATCAAGCTGCTGCACAGCCATAAAGCCAGCGATTGCGGCTATCCCGGTCTCGAACTGCTGCCCGACGGCACCATCGTCGCGACCACCTACATCAAGTATCGTCCCGGCGCGGAGCAGAACTCGGTGGTGTGCACGCGCTTCAAGCTTGCGGAGACGGACAAGACCGAAATGAAAATCATTGGGGCTGCGAAGCCCGCTTTGGCCGCTCATGCGGGAATCGTCGTCGATGACGCTGAGGCGCGTTATGTCGGCACTTGGGTCGAGAGCACGAAACAGAAGAGTTTTGTCGGCATCGGCTACAGGCATGATGAAAACCGAGATCAGGGGCTCAAAACGGCCATTTTCACACCGAAGATCACACAAGCTGGTGATTACGAGGTGCGTTTGATTTACGCCGCGACGAACAATCGGGCTACGAATGCCAAAGTGAGCATCGCGCATGCGAACGGCACGGCAGAGGCCACGTTAAACGAGCGAGAAGAATGCTTCGAAGGCGGCGTGCCGCGTTCCGTAGGCCGTTTTCGATTCGAAGCGGGTAAGACGGCGAACGTGACGCTCTCGAATGAAGGCGCGGATGGCTTTGTCGTCGTCGATGCGGTGCAGCTCGTGCCGGTGGCGCTAGCGGATGACGAACGGAATGGGATTCGCGAATCGGGTTTCAAGAGTGATGTGGGTACTGCCCGCAACGAAGACACGAACATGGATGTTCGTGCGACAGCCGTGGCGGTCATGCCTTTGACGAAGATCGTGCCGGGCAAAGACATCGCACCGCCGTCGAAGGAGCCGGTAATGCTGACGAAGGACATCGGAAAGCCGGCGGAGCATTATGACGTCGTCGTGATCGGCGGCACGGCCTCGGGCGTGGCCTGCGCGGTGCGTGCGGCACGGGAAGGATGCAGTGTGTTGCTCGTGCAGCACAACCGGCACATCGGCGGCATGCTGGCGAATGGATTGATGCAGTGGGACGCACTCTACGGCGGGCATCGCGCGGCGATCTTCACCGAGCTGCTGCAAAACATCGAGAAGGATGCCATCGCACGCTTTGGAAAAGACTCGAAGAGCCATCAAATTATCAAATACACGCACGGGCACTATCCCATCGGCTGGGTGGAACCGCATGTGATGGAGCGTGAGTGCCACAGGCTCATTGCGGGAGAGAAAAACCTCTCGCTGCTGCTGGAAAGGCATTCCGTGAAGGCGGAGCGCGATGGCGCGGTGCTCAAAAGCATCACGCTCAACAGCGGCGAGACGGTGAAGGCCGACATCTTCGTCGATGCGACTTACGAGGGCGATTTGCTGCCGCTGGCAAAAGTGGCGTATCGCGTGGGACGCGAGGCCCGCGATGAATATGGCGAGCCGCATGCGGGCAAGGTCTTCACGAATATCGACCCGCATCCGCCGGAAAGCGTGAAGGCGCAGGGCATGAACCTCCGCGGTTATGGTCAACGCCAGGGCAAGATCGACCCAACGAGCCCCTTCACGGCCGATGGCAACTCGCAGGCCTACAACTACCGCTTCTGCGTCACGAAAGATCCCGCGAACCGCGTCATGCTCACTGCGCCGCCGCCCGGCTATGACCGCGATGAGTACGTGAACTACGACCGCAAAAGCATCGCCACGAATGGCGGCCCAAATTTGAAGTCGCACATGAACTCGCCCATCTTGCCGGGCGAGAATGCGGCCTATCCCGAGGCCTCGTGGGAGGAACGGCAGAAGATCATCGACCGCCATAAGAACTTCGGTCTCGGCTTGATCTGGTTTTTGCAGAACGACGAGTCGATGAAGTCCAAATGGGCGCAGTATCGCGAGTGGGGCTTGGCGAAGGATGAGTTCCCCGACAACGGCCACATCCCGCATGAGATGTATGTTCGTGAAGCGCGGCGTCTCGTAGGTCGCCACGTCCTCACCGAGCATGACGGCATGCTGGCAAAGGATTACGCTCGCGTTCCGATCCACGCCGACAGCATCGCGGTGACGGATTGGTACATGGACAGCCATAGCTGCACCACCGACTCACGCCCCGGTTTCAAATACGACGGCAAGCTCATCCTCACTGAGGAATCGAGGCCGATGCAGGTGCCGTATCGTGCAATGCTGCCAAAGGACATCGATAACCTCCTCGTGCCCGTGTGCCTGAGCAGCACGCACATCGCGTGGGGGGCGTTGAGGCTTGAACCTGTGTGGATGCAGACCGGCGAAGCAGCGGGTTGGGCAGCGGCGTTGTCGAAAAAGCATCAAACCACGCCTGGGAAGCTCGATGCCAAGCTTCTGGTGCGCACACTCGTCGATAACCGCCAGCTCGTTAGTTTCTTTAACAATGGCCTCGAAAGCCCAGCCGTGCAGTATTTCGGCACGCAGGGCTATTTTGCCACCTACGACGCCAAACTCGACGAACCGCTCACCGAGGGCGTGAAGGTTGTTTGGGAGCAAACGTTCGCTGATCCGCGAAAAAGAGCCGAAGCGGTGGCGAAGGCGGAGAAGAGTGAATCGACATCCGTTGGCCAATCACGCGGAGATTTTCTCTTCAAGCTGTGGCAGCAACAGTAACTGCGAAGCGACCTGCTTATGAAACTAGCCCTTTTCCTTCTCAACATGAGCATCGCGCTATGCTCGGCCAATGACGATTTGCTGCTCGATCTCATCGTGCCGCCTGGCGAGAAAGACCGTTTCCAGCACGCGGAGTTCTCCTGCTGGATTCCTGATGCCTCAAAGCCGGTCAAAGCGGTGATCATTCACCAACACGGCTGCACCAGCGCCTCTCCGGATAAGCATCCGCCCATCACGAGTGACTGGCATTGGCGGGCGTTAGCGCGGAAGCATGACGCGGCACTCCTTGTGCCGATGTATCAAGTGAGCGGCAATTGCTCCGATTGGAACGATCCTGAAAGCGGCTCCGAGCATGCTTTGTTCACGGCATTGGATGATTTCTCGCGCCGCTCGGGTCGTGCGGAGATGAAGGATGCGCCGTGGGTGCTGTGGGGACACTCCGGCGGCTCAAGCTGGTCAGTCCAGATGATCGTGCGGCATCCGCAGCGCGTCTTGGCGGCTTCCTTTCGTGGCGGCTGTCACAAGCAGTTTGGCGAGCCAGAGTTCCGAGCGAAGTTTGGTCCCATCGCACGCGAGTTGCCGCTACTCTTCGTTTGGGGGAAACGCGAGTCCGTGCCCACCTCCAGCCACTTTGTATCATGGGAGCCGATGAACACGATGTTCCGTGAATTGCGCAGCTTAGGCGGCAAGGTATGTCGTGTCATTGATCCGCGCTCTGAGCATGGCTGTGATGATTCGAGGTTGATGAGCATCCCGTTCTTTGATGCCGTGCTTTCGGGCAAGGCCACAACTCAGGCAGTCGTGGATACGGAGACATCATGGTTTCCAAACGAATCATTCGCTGCGCTCTGGAGAGAGTTTTCCGAGCACGGCACTTTGAAGCCAATCCATCCCAATCTCACTGCACCCAAGCTCACCGTCACGCAGGATTCAAAGGGTCACGCCAAACTGAGTTGGTGCGTCATTCCTGAACTCACGGGCGGCCTACGGGCTCTGCGATTTTATCGCGATGGAAAGGTCTGGAAAGAACTTGGCCTGAAGTCTACTGACTTCCTCGCAACAAGTCGCGACTCGACCCCAGAGGTCCTGCGTCAGCATGAGCTTAGCGATGACTCTGCAGGCGCACATTCTTATAAACTCACCTTTCTCGACACAGCAGGTAACGAATCCCCGTAACATCCCATTCCTATGATCCGCCTCTTCATCTCTTTACTTCTCTCTACGCTTTGTGGTAATCTCACTGCCTCCGATCCGCTGTTTGAAAAAACCGACGTCTTCCCGCCTGGCCTGAACGGAATCGCGCGGTATCGTATTCCCGGCATCGTCGTCACGCAAAAAGGCACAGTGCTCGCCTATGCCGAGGCACGGAAGAACAGCAGCTCCGACTGGGGCGAGATCGAGATTCATCTGCGGCGCTCGACCGACGGCGGGAAGACTTGGGAGGCAGGCAAACACATCGCGCATCTCGGAACACGCTTGGAGGGCAACCCGCACAAGAAAGAAGGCGGTGAAAAGGAGCAAACAGTGAACAATCCCGTCGCCATCGTGGATCGGGAGACAGGAGCCATCGAGTTCCTCTACTGCATCAACTACGCCCGCTGCTATTCCATGCGCAGCATTGACGATGGTCTCACGTGGAGTGCTCCCGTGGACATCACGGCGACATTTGAGCCGTTTCGGAAGTACTACGACTGGAAAGTCATCGCCACAGGACCAGGGCACGGTGTTCAAATCAAAACTGGCCGACTCGTGGTGCCCATCTGGCTCGCCTATGGCAAAGAAGGCGATCATGGACCCTCTGCGGCCGCTACGATCTTCAGTGATGATCATGGCAAGACATGGCAAGCCGGAGATCTCTGCCTGCCGAGCGAAGGCGACTTTGGTAACCCCAACGAAACCATGATCACCGAGTTATCTGATGGCCGAGTGATGCTCGTTTCGCGCAGCGTATCGAAAGCCAATCGCAAAATCATCACCACCAGCACCGATGGTGCCCGCAGTTGGACCAAGCCCGTCTTCCATGAACAACTTTGGGAACCCATCTGTATGGCCAGTATCGCTTCTCACCCTTCGAAGCCTGGCACACTCATCTTCTCCAATCCGCACACACTCAAGCTCGATAAAGACGGCAAGGAAGTCCCCGCAGGCCGTGGCAAGCGTGAGAACCTCAGCATCAAACTCAGTCGCGACGACGGCAAGACCTGGCCCGTCAACAAAACCCTCGATTCTGGCCCCAGCGCCTACTCCGACCTCGCCGTGCTGCCCGACGGCACGGTGCTGTGTTTGTATGAGGGCAAAGCAGACATCCAAGTTGCCCGCTTCAATCTTGAGTGGCTTACAGCGCCGTGAACTCAACGCATGGGTCTGGCCGCCATCTACTGATTCATGGTCTGCGCTTTTGGTGAGTCCACCGCATCTTGGTTTTTGAAGATAAGCTGAGATTTTTTTGACCCAGCCACTAGCAGCAGAAGATTTGTTTGGTCTTTAAACAGGTCGCAAAAGACTGCGTGGCGGAGCACCACCTCTTCCAAACCGTCCATGAGTGGGATCTGGAAAAACAACGTCACAGCCGGATCATCGCTCTTCTTATCCGCGTCGATCTGGCGTCCCAACCAATCGATCTTGACCGTTTTACCTGCTGCATCTTTTACCACGAAGGTTTTGGCAAGGTAGGCTTGGATTTGAGCGTCGAATTCAGCGGCGGGTGTTTTATCGAGGCGCATCTCGCGCTCGCATTGGCGGATGAGGGCGAGTTCGAGATCGTTGATGAATACGGTGAGGCTGACTTCGAGCTTTTTCGTGGTGAGATTGTATTCGGCCTCGGCGGTGGATTGATGAATCGAGTGCGCGTGGAGGCACGGAACGATCAAGAGAACTGCGATAGCAGCGATGAGGCTATTTTTTCTCATCCGCCTTCTTCTTGTCGTCTTTCTTCTCCGGCTTGGTGATCTCGCGCATCGGATTCACAGCTTTGTCGTCTTTGAAGAGCTGAAACTTGCTCTTCACGGGGCGGCGCGGCCAAAAGTTGTTTTCCACGTCGGTGTCCACGAGTTCCTGGCGCGGGTCGAAGGTGATGGATTTGAGCTCTTTCTTGGTGAAGAGCAGTTTGGAAGCTTTCTCGGTGTTGAAGCGCCAGATTTCGGCAGGCAGTTTCAATTCTTCGCTGCTGCCGTCGGTGTATTCGATTTTCAAAATCACCGGCGTGACAATCCCGCCGACGTTGCGCAGTTCGATTGAGTAAAAGTTGTGTTTCGTTTGAAGCAGCTTCGGATCGATCTCCTCCTCATTGAGGTCTTTGATGAGAGTGTCGAACTTCTTCTTCTCGCTCGGCAGCACGGTGGTCTTGTCGAAACTATCGTAGAAGTCCTTTAGCTCAGGAAAACGGTCCACGCGCTTCGGTAGCGGGTAGTTGAGCTCCTTGGTCGTTGTTTTTGGGAGTTCATCCTCCTCTTCCTTCTTTTTCTTCTTCTCGATGGCGGGGTCGCGTGTGTCGAGTTGTAGCCATTTCACTTCATCAATCGACACATCGACGTGATCGACACTGTAGAACCATCCGCGCCAGAACCAGTCAAGATCCACACCGCTGGCGTCTTCCATGGTGCGGAAGAAATCACTCGGAGTCGGCCGCTTGAACATCCAGCGCTTTGCGTAGGTCTTGAAGGCATGATCGAAAGCCTCTCGGCCAAGAATGTGCTCACGCAAGATGTTCAGTGCCACCGTCGGCTGGCCGTAGGCGTTTGGGCCGAGATCGGCGATGGATTCGGAGTTCGTCATCACCGGCACGCGGTCGGTGGTGCGCATGTAATCGACCATGCCGCGCTCGTTGCGCCGGTGCTTCCAGTCGTTCTCCCATTCCTCCTCGGCGAGGTATTCGACAAATGAGTTAAAGCCCTCGTCCATCCACGTCCACTGCCGCTCGTCGCTGTTCACGATCATGGGGAAGTAGTTGTGCCCCACTTCATGAATCACCACGCCGATAAGCGCATACTTGGTCTTCTCTGGATAGGTGCCGTCTTTTTCCGGCCGTGGGCCGTTGAAGCAGATCATCGGGTATTCCATGCCGCCCACCGGCCCATTAACCGACCACGCCACGGGATACGGATACGCGAACGTGTAGCGCGAATACGTTTGGATCGTGTGCGCGATGGCATGCGTCGAATACTTGTCCCACAGTGGCATGCCTTCCTTCGGGTAAAGTGACATCGCCATCACGGGCTTGCCATTCACGCTCGCGCCTTCGACCGCCATGGCATCCCAGGCAAATTTGCGCGATGAGGCGAAGGCAAAGTCACGCACCTTGTCCGCTTGGAACACCCAAGTCTTCTTTCCCTTTGGCTTACCCTCTTCCGCTGCCTTCGCTTCTTCCGGCGTGACGATGAACATCGGCTTCTTCATCTCGCTTTGTGCTTTCTTGAGCCGCTCACGCTGCGTTTCGCTCAAAACTGCCTCCGCATTCTGTAAGGAGCCCGTTGCGGCGACGAGATGATCATCCGGCACGGTGAGGCTAACTTTGTAGTTGCCGAATTCGAGCGTGAACTCGCCGGTGCCGAGGAACTGTTTGTTAATCCAGCCTGCGTAATCCGTGTAGGCCGCCATGCGCGGGAACCACTGCGCGATGGTGTAGATGCAGTTGCCGTCCTCCTTGAAGAACTCGTAACCCGTGCGCGCGTTGATGTGCTTGCAGTCATTGATCGGATAACTCCACGCGATCTTGAAGACAAAACTGCCACCCGCCGCCAGCGGCTCTGCTAAGTCGAGACGCAGCATCGTCTTCACCAACGCATGCGGCAGTGCATTGCCCTGCGCATCGGTGAGTTTACCGATCTTCATCTCGCCATCGTAGCTCTCATACGTCAGCAGGCGATCCAGCGCACTGTAGGTGATCTTGCTCGGATCAATGCCGCGCTTCGTGTTCGGCACTGCTCGTGAGTCCGCATTGTGCGACAGATAATTCTGATCCAACTGCACCCACAGGTAACTCAGCGCATCCGGTGACGCATTGTGATACGTCACCGTCGCCTCCGCCGTGATCGTACGCTTCACATCATCCAACTCCACCGCGATGTCATAATCCGCCGTGTTCTGCCAGTAAGCCGTCCCTGGTGCCCCTGCGGCATTTCGCTGCGCGGAAGGTGTCGGGATCGTTTGATCCAACTGCTGAAATTTGCCGACAGGCGCGCCGGATTCAGCATTGGCAAGCAGAGAGGCGGATAAAAAGAGCAGGACGCGTTTCATGAGGGGTGATTCTCTCAAACCAAGCGAGAATGGCAAGCCCGCACTCTACTTTGAGATACCGCATAAATGGGTGATTGCTCGCGTTCCTGCCACACATGGTGATGCGTGGCTGCTCAGAGATCCACATCAGATCCCACCGGAATCAAATCAAGTCGCCAAGCTCTCTCGCACCTTCTTTGACAGTGAATTGACCACTAGCTGATACGAATGCTCCACCAACTCACGAATCAGCTTCGGCGGCAGAGTGCGATTCAGCGTGACGGTATTCCAGTGCTTCTTGTTCATATGCCAGCCGGGTTGGATGCTTTCATATTTGTCTCTTAGTTCGATGGCGCGCTCGGGATCACACTTGAGGTTGATTCGTGGCGGAAAATCCTCCGGCACGGTCACGGCAAACATCTTGCCACATACTTTATAAACCAATGCCTCCGGCCCAAACGGGGTCGTTTCTTCCGCGCCGGGCAGACTCAGGCAATGGGCGATGACATCGGGCAATTCCATCATGTGGCGATCTAACATCAGCCCCCGGTTTCATCAACAACCTTGCCATAACTTCGCCAAGTCGATAGTCTCGCGGTCATGAACGCTAAATTCAGCCGCCGCTCGTTTCTCCGCTCCACTGCATCCCTAGCCGCACTCGCCGCCGCACCGCGCCCGCTCTTTGCGGCACCGGCGCAGCCGGAGTCCATCGTGAAGCTGCTCTATGAATCGCTGAAGCCGGAGCAGAGGAAGGAAGTCTGCTTTGCGTGGGACTATGTAGATCCGAAGCGTGGGTTGCTACGCACACGATTGGAAAACAACTGGCGCATTACCAAGCCGGCCATCAAGAGCGAGTTCTATACCGCCGATCAGCAGGCGATGATCCGTAGCATTTTCGAGGGCATCACGTCCCCCGCTTGGCACGAGCGCTTCGACAAGCAACTCGACGATGACATTGGCGGTTTTGGCAACAAACAGGGCATCGCGATCTTCGGTGAGCCAGGAAGCGGCAAATTTGAATTCGTTCTCAGCAGTCGGCACATGACACTGCGATGCGATGGCGACAGCTCCGAACACGTCGCCTTTGGCGGCCCCATCCTCTATGCACACGAAGGCGATGCGCTGTATGAAAAGCCGCATCATCCACACAACGTCTTCTGGCATCAGGCGTTGGAGGCCAACAAGCTCTACCATGTGCTGGATTCCAAGCACCAAGCGCTCGCGCTCGTCACGCAGGGCATGCCGACTGAGGAACTCGTCGGTTTTAAAGGCAAAGACGGCAAGTTCCCCGGCTGCCCTGTGGCTGAGTTTGCCGCGGATCAGAAGGCTGAACTCCAGCGCATCCTGAGCCACATGCTGGAGCCATTCCGCCAGTCGGATCAAAACGAAGCCATGAAATGCCTCACCGCACAGGGTGGGCTGGATCACTGCAGCTTGGCCTTTTATCAAGAAGGCGACCTTGGCAAAGACGGCGTCTATGACAACTGGCGTATCGAAGGTCCATCCTTTGTCTGGTATTTCCGCGGCACGCCACACGTCCACGTCTGGATCAACGTCGCCGATGACCCATCGGTGAAACTGAACTCGTATCAGAACTCCGTCATGTGATGACGCAGCTCAGTTCGGGCTTTAGCTCAACGCGTTTCGAGTTATCGTCGCCACCACATGTCCCGCATCATTCTCGGAGTCACCGGTTCCATCGCAGCTTATAAAGCCGCAGACCTCGCCAGCCAGCTCACCAAAGCTGGCCACGTCGTCACATGCGTGCTGACGAAATCCGCGCTCGAATTCGTCACGCCGCTCACGCTCGGCACGCTGTCAAAGAATCCGGTCATCACCGATCTCTTTGCTGAAAAAGAAGGCTGGCAACCAGGGCACATCCAGCTCGCTGATGAAGCCGACTTGCTCCTCATCGCTCCCGCCAGCGCCAACATCCTCGCTTCCTTGGCGCATGGTTTTGCGAATGATGCCCTCACCGCCATTGCTCTGGCCACTCGCGCTCCTATTTTGATCGCCCCGGCCATGAACGGCAAAATGTGGCAGCATCCCGCCACCCTGAGGAATGTGAAAACGCTCCGGGGATTCGGCGCTCAATTTGTTGATCCAGCAGAAGGCATGCTCGCTTGTGGCTACGAAGGCGTCGGACGACTCGCGGAGATCGAAACGATCCTCAAGGCGGTCGAATTAGTACTCAAGGCGAAGCCGTGAACACGGGGCGGCGGCTTGCAGCCGCCGTGCATGGCGATTGCAAATCGCCACCCCGTCAATGCGTCGCCGTGACCCGCCGCAGCCACTCACGAGCTTTTTCACGGGCAGGACAGGGCCGCAGTGTCCACGCATCGTTGTGATTGCGGAATCCGGTGCTCAAGAAGGTCAGATCGGCGTTCGGCAGTAGCGGGCGGAGGTATCGCTCGGTTTCCTGAGCATTCGTTCCTTCACCGCAGATGAACTGCGGGCGATTTCCGAGGCGTTTCAGGCGCGCGAGGGCTGCTTCACGGTCTGAGCCCGGATATGGCCACTGCTTCACGCTGTCGTAATGGCTATAGGCCAGGAATCCGCACCAAGGCTTCGCCGTTTCATCATCGTGCAGTCCCAGATAGTTGCAGGCAATGGCCCCGCGTGAGAAACCGCACAGCACCACCTTCGATTCATCGCCGCCGAAATCACGGCAGACTGACCTCACGGTATCTCGCAGGTATTTCAAAGTCGGCTGCGGATCATAAGCTGGCGCGTCACCCCACCATTTGATGGCCACTTTGTCACCTTTGGTATTGAGATAGGGCGCGCACAGCCAGATGAAGCCTCGACCAGCGGAGAGGCCGTAACCGAGATTGCTTCCTTCCGGCCGCCCCGTGCTCACATCGCCGTATTTGTTGGTGTAACCACCGTTTCCTGCCAACTCGACGATCACCGGCCATTTCGTTCCCGCTTTCCAATCGGCGGGCAGATACAGCACATGCAGCCCTTGTATGACTCGCTTGCCGGCTGCGGGTGATCCTTCACTCAACGGTGGAACAACGAGATCCGCAGGCACACTGCTGATATCTGGCAGTTCAGCTGCAAATAAACCCATCGAGGTGAGCCAGATGAATGCGGTGGTTCTCATGGCGTCACCAATTCCACCCGCCCTTTCTTCAAGGCTTCGATCAAAGCTTCACGATTCGTCTTGGCGGGATCGATCCAAGCGGTGAGCAGAGCTGACTCGCTGACGGTTGCGTGTTCGACGCCGTCGAGTTTGGCGATGGCGATGTAGGCGCCGTAGCGGCAGCCTTTGCAGTCGAGCAGGCCGACTTGGATCTCGATTTTTTGCAGCTTGTCCAAAGGCAGCGTGGCGACAGGCTTGAGCGTGAAGGTGCCGCGCGATGCGGCTTTGAGGAGGCTGTCGAGCTTTTGCGTGATGTCTGTCTCGGTCGGCGGTTTCTTGGGATTGATGGTGGGGAAGAGCGCGGAGATGTCGTAGCGGAAAGTAGCCTCCGTGGTGGCGAGGTCGAGGCCTGTGAGTTCCACACCTGGGATGGTCTGGACCTGAGTGCGCAGATCTTGCTCACGCGATGGCTCGAACAGACCGATAATGCGGTGCCTAGCTTCATCGGCGTGAAGGCTGGCAACCATGAGGAATAGGAACGCGTATTTCATCGGGTCTGGAAGAGTGGGCTGAGAACGATCTCGTGAATCAAAGTGCGGATGCCGCCGCCTTGTTTTTCGCTGCGGGCGAGGATGTCATTGAGCGCGGCACGGTCGCTGAAGGCGACTGGGCGGCCGGTGGCATAGATCAGGAATTGCTGCGCGAGGTTCTTCAAAAGCAGATGCTTGTCGGCGGCGAGCAGGGTTTTAAATTCGGCGATACCGCTGAACTTCTTCTCGTCGGAGATTTGGCCGCTGGCATCGACTTGGGGGCCGAGTTTGAAACTGATGCCGATCTTCGGATCGATGCTGCCACGCGGAGCGGGATCGCCTTTCTCGTTAAGCGAGCGATAGCGCTCACGCTGGCCTCCGATGACATCGAAAGACTCGAGCGCGAAGCCCGGTGGATCAATCTGTGCATGGCAACTGGCGCAACTCGAGTCAGCGCGATGTTTGTCCAGCAGTTCGCGAATGGTGGTGGCTCCTTGCACGTCGGGTTCGACTGCGGGGACGTTCGGAGGTGGAGGTTCGGGTGGTTTGCCGAGCAGACGAGCCATCACATAGGCTCCGCGCACGACGGGAGAGGTCGTGGTGCCATTGGCCGTGATCTTTAAAATGGAGGCCTGCGTGAGAAAGCCACCTCGTGGGCAATCTTTGGGTAGTTTCACGCGGCGAATCTTCGGCCCACTCACACCGGGGATGCCGTAATGCACGGCGAGCTTTTCATTCAGCATCGCGAAGTCCGATTGCGCGAGATAGCCGGCATCAAGATCGTTTTCGATTAGCTCGCGAAAATAAGCGCGTGTCTCAGAGACCATGCTGTCCTGCAGATACGGGCTGAACTCCGGGTAGAGCTTCTTGTCGGGATCATTTGCGGCGATGGCGCTGAGCTTGAGCCATTGTGCGAGGAAGTTTTCGATGAAGCGCTGCGACTTGGGATCCTTGAGCATGCGCTCGACGGTGGCGTGGTCACACTTGAGAGTTTCATTCGGAGCGGAGTTCCAGAGGAAGTAGGACAGCCTTGCGGCGAGCGCATGTTCATCCAGACGGCCCACAGGCTCGATGTGATAAAGAAAATGCGGCGAGCACAACGCCGCACGATAGGCCCATCGCATCGCTGACTCGAAGCAGTCACCCGCTTTGAGCCGATCATCGACCCGAGTCACGTATGGCTGGCGAATGTCCTCCGTCACTTGTCTGCGGAAGGCTTTGGGCAGAAAACTTGCGAGCAAACGATCCGCCTCAACGAGTGGCTGCTCTGGCTGCACCGTCCAGATACCCTTCTCCTGTGGTGCTCGGTTGTTCGTGCCGATGACTTCTTGTTTGAGCGGCTTGCGCACGGGAGGACGAGCCCCTTTGAACTCCGTTAGTGGCGTATCGCCAAACAACACACGATGACCGCGCGGCGGCCAGACATCATGCAAGGGGCCTTCGACCTCCAGCCAATCACTGACCACGCAAGGCCCTGTAAAACCCATGGTGCGATCCACCTGGCCCCAGGTCCCCACACGGTAGAGCACGACATGCGCGAGCGAGGCCGAGTTGTAGCCAAAGCCTTCTTTCGTGTTCAGCCACACGTCCAGTTCATGCACCTTTGACTCCAGTGAAGGCGCATCATAGTAGCCGACCACGTAGCTCGGGTGCTGACCGCCGCGGCCATTGTCATTGAACTGCACCACGGACAAGCGCGCCGCTTCAACACCGCGCGCAGGCAGGATTTTGCCTTTGTCCCACCACATGCCCCAATACGAGGCTTTCACGTGATAGCGGCCCGGATAAAGCGCCACGAACTTCCGGAAGTAGGCATTCCAGGTTTCATCCTCGTGTTTGAAAACACCGACGCTGCTGCCTTTTTCGAACAAGCCCAGGCTTTCGTGCGCGCCTTGGTTCACATGGGCGTATTTGCCAGCAGGCGGCACGTCAGGGTCGAGTTGCTTATCACGCAGTAGCATCGCATCGCCCGACATGATCTGGATGTCTGGCTCGTAATTGCCCGCGAGCGAGAGCCGCACTTTCTCCACCGGTGGAGCTTCCGATCGCGTGGCAATGGCCATGTCGAGCGTCTTGTCCGCTGCTTCGATGTATTTCGCCATGTTCACATGGGAGATGTCGAGCGCATCGCTGTTCGTATCAAAACCATGCGCCGAGCCATCCGAGGGAAGTCCAGCCTGCAATGCGATGCCTGGTAGATCAAACAGGTCACGCACGGTATTTTCATACTCGACCCGCGTGAGCCGTCGCAACCCCGTGCGGCCTTCTGCGTCGATCTTCTCGGCCTTCACCAGCGCCAGACTCAGTGCCGACATGACCGACTTCATATCGTCTGCTGCAGGACGCGCTTTCTTCTTCGGCGGCATCTCACCTGACTCGATGCGGTCATGGATCTTCACCCAGCGGGCGAAGTTTTCGGGATCACTGAGATTTTGCTTCAGCGCTGTGAGATCGAGGCCGCCTTTTTTCGTTTCGGCGTCGTGACACTCAAGGCAGTGCTGCTCGAAGAAATCGCCGCGACTTGGCAGGGTTGGTATGGCGAGGATGATGGACAGAACGATTCGCTTCATGAAGAGGTTCGTAGCTATACGACACTCATGGCAAAACTTAGCCGCCAAACACCTTCTTCAAAAATACCGCGTCCTTAAAGCTGCCGCCTTTGCCCATCCGCACGATGACCATGCCGCGTGATGGCACGGCATAGAGCCGCTGTCCGTAGGATCCGATACAGGCCACCAGATCCGCCGGTGCGGCTTTGCTCAGGCACGCGCCGCGCCATGACTGGCTAGCCCATTTCCGATGAAGCATGGACTCCACATCCACCTCACGCCCCGCTTTGCTTTCCGCAGCGTGATTGTTCCAAAAGCCAAAACCAAACGCTGCGTTCGCCTTGCTGCCCTTCAGTGCCTCCGCGATCAAGCCATCGTCCTCATCCAGCACGGGCTCTCCCTTTTTTAAAATAACATTCCCCATCCCCGCCCACTGCCGCGCGGTCTGCATGAATCCAGCCGCCAGCAGTGGCGCTCCTTTGGTGTCCGGCAAATAACGCTGCGGTCCCAAATCCAGCGGCCCTAGCACCTCACGCTCCAAATAACGAACCGGCGTGCGCTTCTTGGCCTTCAGCTTTCTGGCCAGCAACTCGTGAAACACCTGCATGCTCGCCGGGCCGTAGATGAACGACTTCCCCGGCGTTCCCACACAGCGCGCCTTCAGTGCTGTGGCCGTGCGATCCGGGAATGCATTCTCATGCAGCCCATCCAGCGACGGCAGCCCACTGGTGAAGTCCAGCAACTCACGCACGGTGATTTGGCTCCGCGTTTTGTCGTCCCGCCACTCCGTGATCGTGTCCGCCACCTTCTCATCCAGCTTCAAAATGTCGTCCTCCACCGCCACCAGCGCCGCCAGCCCCCAAAAGCCCTTCGTCCCGCTATAGATCCGCTGCGGCACACTTTTACCACCGGCGCCCGCATACGTTTCCCACACCGTCTTTCCATTCACCCGCACCAGCAGCGCCTCGCCACCCTGCTCCACCGAGTATTTTGCCGCGCTGGTGATTTTCGCCGTCAAATCATCCGCACGCGCCATCCACGACGCGCCCAGCATCCACATAAAAACCATTCGCCACATCCACATGCTCCAATAAACCACGCCATTCATCATTCGTCATTCCACATTCGTCATTGCGCGTCATGCACACTCGCCCATCATCCGCAGCATGCGCATCCTCCTTGTTGAAGACCAAGCCAAGCTCCTCTCCTTCGCCAAGAAGGGCCTCGAAGAGCAGGGCATCCAGGTCGATGCCGTCAGCGATGGCGACGAGGCTTGGGAAATGGCCACCACTGTCCCCTATGACGCCCTCGTGCTCGACATCATGGTGCCCGGCCGTGACGGCCTCAGCATCCTCCGTGGACTGCGGGAAAAGCGCAATACCGTCCCCGTCATCCTCCTCACCGCACGCACCACGCTGCCGGAAAAAATCGAAGGCCTCAATCTCGGTGCCGACGACTACATGACCAAGCCTTTCTTCGTCGAAGAACTCGCCGCACGCCTCCGCACCGTCGTCCGTCGTAAAGCCGGCGAGTCCAGCCACCTCGTCCGCGTCGAGGACCTCTGCATTGATCTGCTCGCCCGCAAAGTCACCCGCGCCGGCACCGACATCGACCTCAGTACCCGCGAGTTCGAGCTCCTGGAGCACCTCATGCGCAGCCCTGGCCGCGTCTTTGGCCGCATGCAGATCTATGAGCACGTCTGGGGCTACAACATGGACCCCGAGACCAACCTCGTGGAAGTCTATATCCAGCGCCTCCGCTCCAAGATCGACAAAGACCACGACAAAAAACTCATCCGCACCGTGCGCGGAGTCGGCTACGCCCTCGGCGGCAGTTAGGCCGCTCTTCTCGTCCTCGTCCTCCTACTCGAACTCGTCCTCGATCCTCGCACCGCTAGAATTCTAAACCGCTAATCAGACGCTAATCAGACGCTAATCAGACGCTGATATCCGACAGCCTCACTCCAATCCCAGCCATTAGCGTTTCATCAGCGTCCCATCAGCGGTTCAAAAAGGCATTCGTCATTCTGCATTCCGCATTCGTCATTTTTCCTCCTTCATGCATCCAGAACTCGACTGGCTCTACTCCACCCAGCTCTTTGGCATCAAGCTTGGCCTCGAAAGCGTCCAGCGCCTCCTCCTGGAACTGAATCTCCCGCGCCCCGGCCAGAAATTCATCCACGTCGCGGGCACCAATGGCAAAGGCAGCACCTGCGCCTTCGCGCACGCCATCCTCAGTGCCGCAGGCATTAATGCCGGCATCTTCACCTCCCCGCACCTCATCCACTTCGCCGAGCGCATTCGCGACTCACACCGCCAGATCACCAGCGAGGAGATCGAAACCGACCTCGCCCGCATCCGCCATCACGTTCGGGATTGGGACCCGCATCCCACCTTTTTCGAAATCACCTTGGCCCTCGCGCTCGATTGGTTCGCGCAGCGCGGCCTTGAATGGGTCGTGCTCGAAACCGGTCTCGGTGGCCGTCTTGATGCCACCAACGCCATCACACCCGCCGCCGCCGTCATCACTTCCATCAGCCTCGATCACACCCAGATCCTCGGCAGCACGCTCGCGCTGATCGCCGCCGAAAAAGCCGGCATCATCAAGCCGCACATCCCCATCATCACCCTCACCCAGACCACCGAGGCCCTCGACGTCATCACCCGTACCGCTCACGATCGCAGCGCCCCGCTCACCGTCATCGACACGCCCTGTGACCTCCCTCTTGGCCTTCCCGGCCCCCATCAGCGCTGGAATGCCGCCCTCGCCATCGCCGCCCTCCGCGCCACAGACCTTCACCTCACCCCAGACGCCATCACCACCGGCCTGCGCTCCGTGAGTTGGCCTGCACGCTTTCAGCGTGTCACTCCCAGCCTCATCATCGACGGCGCGCACAACCCCGACGCCGCACGCGTCCTCGTCCAGACTTGGCGCGAGCACTTCCCCACACAAAAAGCCACCCTCATCTTCGGTGCCGTTGCTGGCAAAGACATCGCCAATGTCCTTCACACACTGGCCCCCATCGTCGCCGAGTGGCATCTCGTGCACATCGACTCCCCACGCGCTTTGAGCGCCGAGGAGCTTCATACCATCCTTCAATCCATCGACACCTCATCAAGCCCCATCTCGACTCACGCCACTCTCAAAGCCGCACTCCAGGCCACCCAAAACAAAGCGCCCATCCTCATCGCAGGTTCCCTCTACCTCGCCGGTGAAGCCCTCTCGCTCCTCCAAGACAAAGCCGAGGCTTTTCAGCGCAGCATGCAGTAAACTCGTAACATGAACAACGGCCGATGGACTTCAAAAGCAGGGTTGCTGCTGCTGCTCATTATATTGGTTTCGAGCATCGTTTTCATCTCCAACCAAAGCCCGGAAAGCAAGAGCATAGCTAAGATTCGTTGGGATGGAGGCAGAAGGATCGAGCAGTTGAATTGGTGGATGAATGGACGTTGGCTTGGTCAAGGAGAGAAGGGCTTTGAAGTCCTTCTACAGAGGATCAAGGAGCTGGATGACAGCGCTAGCTTGAAGATTTACTATCCTGCCAGCTTGTGGAATCCAACACAGGCTGATTACCAATTGTATGACCCGTTTCCGTTCCAGGAACGGGATGATTTGAGACGGAAGTTCAGAGCTGTGTTCACTCAGAAATATTTCCTCATCTCCGAAATCTGTGAATATGAAACGGAATAAGCTTCACTGTTCAGAAAATGAAACCCAATGCCGGTGAAGCCCTCTCCCGGCTTCAAGACAAAGCCGAGGCTTTTCAGCGCAGCATGCAGTGACTTGTGAATGAGTCACTTCACTTCCAATCCACCTTCACCGTCTGCTCTCGGCCATTGCGGTCGTGGTATTTCACGTGGCCGTGCTGGATGCCGTATTCGTGGACGCATTTGGTGACTTTCACGTCGTAGCAGCAGTATTCGGCGATCTTGGCGACCTCTCCTTGCTGCCACCACTTCAGGGCATCGAGACCGTCGGCGGTTTTTCCAGTGCCGAGAGTGGCAGCGGCCACGGCGTCGAGCTTGATGCGGTGACCGAGGACTTTTTCAAGCTCGACGAGTAAATCCAGGCTGTGGGGCAAGTCGGCAGCGTCAAACAGCAGGTCGTGACCTTTGAGCACCTCGTAGTCGAAGCTGATGTGGTTGAAACCCACGACGAGGTCGGCGTTTTTGAGCTGCTTGATCAGCGCTCCGGCTTCGTCTTCGGTGTAGATGAAGTACTCGCCATGCTTCGTGCTGTAAGTACAGGCCACGGAGATGCCCATCTTATGTTTGTTGCCCCAGCCGCCCACGTCGTTGGCCGTGCGGCGTGTTTCGAGGTCAAAATAGACAATGTCGCCTGCCATGTGCGCGAGGCTTAACCGATGCGGTAAACGATGCGCGCCTTGTCCATGTCGTAAGGAGACATTTCGATCTTCACTGCGTCACCGATGACGAGACGGATGAATTTTTTGCGCATCTTGCCGGAGATGTGGGCCAGCACTTCATGCCCGGTGGCATTGCGCAGCTTCACGCGGAACATGGTGCCTGCAAGAACGGCCGAGACCACGCCTTCGAGCTCGATGGCTTCCTCCTTTTGCTTGGTTTCATCCGCGGGCTCTGGGCGGCGGGGTGGTGGACCACCGCGAGGTGGGCCGCCACGATTGGGCGGACCGTTGCGTTTCGGTGGGCCACCGCGATTAGGAGTACGTTTCTTCATAGGGTCGGAAAAAAATTCTGGCCCTGAGGATGCTGCCACAGGCCACGATTACAAGGCCGATTTTCCTCTCAAACCCGCGTTCTTGCCATCCCTGTCCACCCACGCTCTAGTGCGGCCCTTCATGTCGAACCAAGCCCGCTCCACCGGTATCGTCTCCATCGCCATCCTTTGCAGCCGTGTGCTCGGTCTGGTGAGGGATCAATTGCTCAACGGCTTTTTTGGCTCCGCGTTCACCGGCATCTTCACCGCCGCCTTCCGTACGCCGAACATGCTGCGTGACCTCTTTGCGGAAGGCGCACTCTCCACCGCCTTCGTCACCACCTTTTCCAAAAAGATGAAAACCGAGGGCGACGAGGCTGCCTGGCAGCTCGCGCGGAAGATGCTCTCGCTCGCCATGTGGTTCATGACGCTCGTCGCCATAGCTGGTGTGGCGTTGGCACCGTGGATCTTCCGGTTGCTCACTCCTGGACTCGATGAACCGGCCAAAATCCTCGGCACCTGGCTGGCGCAGATCATGTATCCGTTCATCGCCATCGTTTCCATCACGGCGCTGGTGATGGGCATGCTGAATGCGAAAAAAGTCTTCTTCATTCCCGCACTCGCCTCCGCGTTCTTCAATCTCGGCTGCATCGTCGGCGGTGTGTCACTGGCTTGGTTCATTGACCCCGGCTTCCGTCATGGCCATGTCAGCGAGCGCGGCCTGACCGCCTTTGCCATTGGCACGCTCATCGGCGGCGTGCTCCAGCTCGCCATTCAGCTCCCGTCACTGCGGCGAGTGGGCTTCCGTTTTCGTTTCGACTTTGGCTGCAAAGATCCCGCCGTGAAGGAAGTGCTGCATCTCATGTGGCCCTCCATGCTCGCGGCCAGCGGCACGCAGATCAGCGTGATGCTGAACTCAATCTTCGCCTCCTACACACCTGGAAAGGAATCCGCGCTCGCCTGGCTGGCCAATGCACAGCGCCTCCAGCAACTCCCGCTTGGCCTGTTCGGCGTCGCCGTGGCCACGGTGACGCTGCCCATGCTCTCACGCCTTGCCACCGACGGTGTCACGCCTGAATTCCGCAGCGCTTTGGCCAAAGGATTGCGCTTGGTGCTCTTCCTCACGCTTCCATGTGCCATCGGCCTTTCGCTGCTCTCAAACGAGATCATTTCCGTCATCTTTGAGCATGGTAAATTCACCGCACATGACGTGGCCAACACCGCAGCACCACTTCAAGCCTACGCTTTCGGTTTGATCTTCTATGCCGCCATCAAAGTGCTGCAGCCTGCCTTTTACACCATCAATCGCCGCTTCATTCCCATGCTTATCAGCATCGGTGTCATCATCCTCAATCTCATTCTCAACGGCACCACCGTCTTCATCCTCCACTGGAACCACACCGCACTCGCCTGGGCCACCGCCGTCGGTCTTGTGGCCAATTTCGCCACGCTCTATCTCTGCATGCGCACCTTCGCCAGCGGACTCGAGACCCGTTCGCTGATGCAGGCTCTGCTCAAGCTCGGCATCGCCATCATCGGCATGGCTGGCGTATGTTTGCTGGCCAAATACACCGTCCTGGCCAACTGGGCCGATTTGCACTTCCTCGCACGCTGCGGTTGGCTCGGTGTCACTATCGCGGCAGCGGCGGCCATTTACTTCACGGTCACCCAGAAGCTCAAAGTGGAGGAATCCGGTGAGTTCCTCTCCATTCTCGGCCGTCGCTTCGGTAAACGCTAACGCATCATGCAAACCCAACGCCTCTGGTTTCAAGTCATCGCCTTTCTCATGCTCGTCTGGGCCGCTGTGGCTGCCGTCATGTGGCTGACCGACGACAAAATCTTCACGCCAGAAAAAACCCTCACGCTCATGCGCGAGGCACCGTGGTTTGAAGAAAAGCGCATCAGCCAGGAGCAGCGTCAGCAGTACCTCGACCGCGTCATCACCTCCGTTTACCGCCTCGACTTCAAACAGCGCGAGACCATGCGCGAGGATGGCGAGGAAACCATCAACCACTTCATGGCCAGCCTCAGCGACGAAGAAAAGGGCGAGTACATCAGCCGCGTCGTCGAGGAGCACTTCAAAGCCATCATCAAGGGCATCGAGAAGCTTCCCGCCGAAGAGCGTCGCCGCATCGTCGGTAGCATTCAGCGTGACCTTAAGAAGCGCGCCTCCAAAGACCCGGAAATGCAGCTCATCGCCGATCAGGACGCCGCCAGCTTCGAGAAGACCTTCACCAAGGATCTCGGCCTCTTCTTCAAAGAACTGCCGCTCAAAGCCAAACTCGAAATGGCCCCGATGCTGGAGGAATCCCACGCTCGCATGCAGGGCCTGCGCATTCGTTGAGCTTCAGAGTGCCTCCCTGAGCACAGCCACCAGTTCCGCGTGCTCCAGCGCCACGGGATTCGCCTTCATGCTGCTCGCTGCGGCCGCTTTGATGGCGATTTCATCCAAATCGCTCTTACCGATGCCCCATGCGCTCAATTTCGGAATTCCGAGCCGCTGAGTCAATCCGCGCAACCACGACACCGCGTCACCGCCGAGCATTTCGTCCACGCGCGCGAACTTTTCTCCCTTCACGACCCGCTGCGCATTCACCGCCCAAACTGGGGCCAGCAGCGCTGCGCAGACGGCACCATGCGGCGCGTGAAACATGCCGCCAATCGGCGCCGCAAAGCCATGCACGGCCCCCAGGCCCGCATTCGCCAGCGCCATGCCACTGTAGAGTGCACACAGCGCCATGTCCTCACGTGCATCGAGATCACTCCCATCCTGAAACACTCGCTCCAACGAGCGCACCGCGCGTTGGATGCCATCAATGCAAAGCGCGTCCGTCATCGGCTGTGCGCGTGAGCACACATAGGCCTCCAGGCATTGCGTCAGCGCATCCATGCCACTGGCCGCCGTCACCGCAGGGCTCACACCACGCGCCAACTCCGCATCAATCAACGCCACACGCGGTAGCATGCTCACATGCCGCAGACTGGCCTTCACGCGATGCTCCGTGCTCGCGATCACCGCATTCCGCGTCGCCTCCGCACCCGTCCCCGCTGTTGTCGGAACGGCGATGAATGGCAGTGGTGGTGAATCGAGCGACTTGCCTTCACCGATCACTTCAATGTAGCGCATGAGGTCTCCAGGTTGCGTCGCCATCGCCGCGATAGCCTTGCCGGCATCCACCACACTGCCGCCTCCGATGGAAACCACCACCTCCACGTCCGCAGCCAAAGCCACGCCACGTTTCACGTCTTCCACCGTCGGCTCGCCAGAAATCACCAAGCGCATCGCCTCTGGCAGCACGTCGAAGCGCTGCGGATCGCTCCCAGTCACCAGCAGCACACGTCGGCCGAATTCTGCACAAAGTTTCGGCAACTCAGACACTGTGCCGCGCCCGAAAATGATGCGTTGCGCGGTGGCAAACTCGAAGCGGTTCATCACGGCTTCTTCTCCACTTCTGGAACATAAAACCGCCCCATATGCTCCAGGATCTTCGCGCGTAGTTCCTCACCGTTGATGCTGCCATTGTGACGGAAGATGACTTTGCCGCCAGGGGCAACGACCAGCGTGTGTGGGATGGGCCTAGGCCACTCAGGATCGAGCGCTTTGATCAACTCATCCTGGCTGGCCCCTTGAAACACATACGCATTGCCCTTGCGGCCCTCCGCTTTTAGCGATGGCTTGATTTTCTCAGGCACGATGGCGTTGTGATTCTCTAGGAACGTCTTCACCTCACCAACGGTCTTGGGGTCGTCGAGGCTGATGCTGATGAATTCAAAGTCACGCAGTCCAAATTTACGCGCTGTGGCCACCAGCTGCGGAAACTCCTCCACGCACGGTCCGCACCAAGTCGCCCACACGTTGAAGAGGCGCACCTTGCCCGTGTCATTCTTGCGTAGCGCCGCCACGCCTTCCGCCGTGATCGTTTCGACCTCCACGCTGCCTTTCTCCCACTTTTCGTTGTCGGCAGTGAGTTGAGAGCGCTTGGAGATCCACTTCGTCGAGCAGCCATGCGGCTTGGTTTCCGCCACAGCCACTTCTTTACCAGCAATGAGCGCTTCGATGGCGTTGCGCGCATCTGGAGAGGTCACCGTGGCTTCATCCGAATACCGTGAGTCATCAATGCGGCCCTTGTAGCGAAGTTTGCGCTCCTTATCGAAGATGAAGACGTGCGGCGTGGTCAGGCAGCCGTAGGCCTTGGCCGCGGACTGCGTATCGCCATCATAGAGATAGGGGAAGTTAAACTTCTGCTCCGCCGCGTGGTGTTTCATCTCCGGAAAGCTGTCGTTGTACTTCGAGTAGCCGAGTTCATCCGGGCGCAGCGCGGCGGGATCATTGGGATTGATCGCCACGACCTGCATTTTCGATTTGAACTCGCTGGTCATCTTTTTCAGCCGGCCCTCGATGCCCTGAGAAGTGGGGCAGTGATTGCTGATGAAGGCCACCATCAGCAAATCCGCCTTGGCATACTCCTTGAGCGTGTGTTTCTCCTCATCAATGCCCACCAGCTCAAAATCCGGCGCGGCATCACCGATCTTCAATTCGTGCAGTCCTTCCTCAGCAAAGGAGATCACAGGCAAAAGGATGGCAGTGAGGAGAAAAGCGGCTGTTTTCATGTGGCGGAGATTCCAGGCATCAACGGCGGCTGCAAGCTCAAGATTGCGCGCCGCATTGTTGCTGGGTGAAAGTTGACCGCATGGAATGACGCTTGTAGAAGCCCCTCCTCATGAAATCCTTTCGCCTGAAACGCCTCTTCAATGCCAAGTCCAACCGCTGCTTCGACGTGGCCGTCGATCACGGCTTCTTCAATCAGCCCGGCTTCCTGCACGGCATCGAGGACATGCGCAAAGTCATCGCCACGCTCGTCGAGGCCGGGCCGGATGCCATCCAGCTCACACTCGGCATGGCGCGACATTTGCAGGAGGTTCCGGGCCGCCAGAAACCCAGCCTCGTGCTCCGCACCGATGTGGCCAACATCTATGGCAAGACCCTGCCAGAGAATCGCCGCTTCAGCCTCATGCTGGAGGATTGCATGCTCCAGGCCGTGCGCTACGACGCCGCTTGTGTCTGTGTGAATCTCTTCCAAATTCCCGGCGCGCCTGAGGTGCATGCCGAATGCGTCGAAAACATCCTCAAGCTCAAGCCCCAGGCCGACTACTACGGCATGCCCATGATGATCGAGCCACTGGTCTTCCAGCCCAACGAAAAAGCCGGCGGCTACATGGTCAACGGCGACGAAACCGCCATCACCTATCTCGTGCGGCAGGCCGTCGAACTCGGCGCCGACATCATCAAGGCTGATCCCACCGACGACGTGAGCATCTACCACAAAGTCGTCGAAGCCGCCTCCGGCATCCCCGTGCTCGTCCGTGGCGGCGGCCGCGTCAGCGACCGCGAAATCCTGGAGCGCACCCAAGGCCTGCTCCAACAAGGTGCCGCCGGCATCGTCTATGGTCGCAACGTCATCCAGCACCCCAATCCCACCGGCATCACCCGCGCCCTCATGGCCATGGTCCACGACAATGTCAGCGTCGAAGCCGCCTTGGGCATGGTGAACTAGAGTTGCTCAACATGCCACTCATGCTCAACTTTACTCACCGTCTCTCGAAAGGAGTCCGCCCATGACCTCCGGCTGGATCGCACTTCTCGACGACCTCGCCACGCTCACGAAAGTAGCAGCTTCCTCGCTGGATGACGCCGCAGGGCAGGCGGCAAAGGCGGGCAGCAAGGCGGCGGGCATCGTCATTGATGATGCGGCTGTCACACCGCGATATGTCGTTGGCCTCGCAGCGGAGCGGGAACTGCCGATCATCGCTAGGATCGCCGTTGGCTCGCTGAAGAACAAACTTTTCCTGCTCCTGCCTGGAGCCCTGCTGCTAAGCTTTTTTGCTACCTGGGCCATCACTCCGCTGCTTATGGCTGGCGGTGCCTTTTTATGCCTGGAAGGCTATCACAAGGTCATGGATCTCGTGCGCCCCGGTCATGGCGATCACGCCGAGACGTCCACGGCTGCGCAGACGGCGGAGGAGCTGGAAAAGGAGCGCGTGAGCAGCGCCATTCGCACGGATTTCATCCTCTCGGCGGAGATCATGGCCATCACCCTAGCCTCCGTCGCCACCTCGGCAGTTTGGTTGCAAGCTACCGTTCTGGGAGTGGTCGGCGCGGGCATGACGCTGCTCGTTTATGGAGCCGTGGCCGTCATCGTAAAGGCGGACGACGCAGGCATGGCTCTGGCGCGTGCCTCACACGGACCGGTGCGTGCTCTCGGGCGCGGTATCGTGCTCGGCATGCCGGTGTTTTTGAAAGTGCTCAGCCTCGTCGGCATGGTGGCCATGCTTTGGGTCGGCGGCGGCATCCTCATCCACGGCCTGCATGAACTCGGTGTCCATGCGCCTGAGGAAGCCGTGCATCATGCCGCTGAGTTTGTGGCTGGCGTGGTCCCGGCCATGAAATCCTTCCTAGTCTGGCTCGTCGGCGCAGCGATTGCGGGAGTCCTCGGTGTCATCATCGGTGCCTTGGTCGATCCCCTCGCCAATCACGTTTTGATTCCTGCCTTCCAGGGTCTGAAGAAGCGCTTTGGCCGGACGCCAGCGGCCTGAACCCGCGTTACGGCCGGGCATCACTCCAAAGCTCTCAGGCGCAATCGCCTCAGCGAATACAAGGGCGACTCGGATTCGCTGACCTTGCGCGCTCCATCGCGGCGCTTGGGCCCAAATTTGTCGCGGTTTTCGGTGAAGACGCTCTCCACGAATGCTTTGCTCCCCAGCACCAGACCATCGCTGAAATACCTCACGCGCAACCGCACCATTTCGGCCCTGCTTAGCTTGCCTTTGTCTTTGAGCACCTGTCGCGCCTTCTCTGCCGTCACGCCCTGGCGCACCACGTTCTCATTTTGCGCATCTTTGATCTCCAATCCCGTGCTGAATAGCAGGCAGCGATACGCCTCCGCCCCTCCCTCTTGTTCCCAGCTATCCACCGGCTTCGCGGTTACTTTGTTCAGTCCGCGCTGCGCTCTCCGGCTGCCGCTTTCGGCTTCTGCATAGCCACACCAGCGGTAGTCCTTCGGATCTTCCACTAGCCCGGCACGCACAGGATTGAGATCGATGTAAGCCGCCATCGTGTGCAGCGGCTCGCCCTTGCCCTCCACCATCACGCTTTTGTAGCGATCCATCCACAACGTGCCTTTGCGTCCACGACGCTTGTTAAACCAGCGACTGAAGCGCTCCTTGACCTCCTTCACAAAGATCGACAGATCGCAGAAACGCTTCTTGATCGCCTCCAGCCTCGCCAGAGCCAGCGTGTCCATGCCCAGACGCCGCAGTTCCTCGATCTCCTGCTTCAAAAGCCCCACAAACTCACGGCTGTAGAGCGTGCGCAGGTGCTCGAAGAGCTTATCCTCGCCACCCACGCCGGAAAAGCGCTCCAGCCAGATTTCGCGCTTCGGCACCTCGACGAGCGCGTGCAAGTGATTGCCCATGATGCAGTAAGTCACCAACCGCACACCGGAGAACTCCGCCATCTTCCAAAGCAGCCGCCGCAGCGCCTCCTTCTCAACGTCATCTAAAAACACCTCCCCACCACAAGTGCGCGACATGACATGGTAGGTGTAACTCTCCATCGCCCCCTTTCCAAGAATCCGGCGTCGCCCGCCAGACCACGACCGCGCGGCAGGATAAGGTGCCGTCTTGGCATTGATGCCGACAAGCTGCTCCTCCAGTGGAATCGGTTGGTTTTCAGAGGCTTTCAAGGTGTCCATGGCGGCGAAGAATGGTCTGAATGCTGCGGGAATCAAGCACTGAATGCCTGGCATCTTTTTTTCTTTTTTTTTGGCATCTTTTTTTGGCATCTTTTTTTGGCATCTTTTTTTGGCATCTTTTTTTGGCATCTTTTTTAGATGATGCAGAGGATGTGGTCTTCCACTTTGATAAAGAAGCAATCGAATCTGCTCTTGGAGCCGATTTTTTCACGGATGGCGAAAAAACGCCCAAATCCGAATAATGCGCTGCTGCAACGTTCAACCCACAGAAGCTTTGAAAGCATCTTCTCAGCAGTTCATACGTCAGCAAAAATCTGCTCGCCAATTTTGATCAAGCTCCAGACTGAGGAAGTATCAGAAATTTTCAACTGGCCTGTTAGGCTTATCAATAGCTCGCCCATCTCTTTTCTCTCTGCTTCGGAGGTCACGATGATGTGCTTAATATCTTCAAATTGGAATAACAGCTTGTCGTCAGGATCAAATGTTACGGCCCGCCACTCCCGCTCATCATAAAATCTTCGGATTGTGGTTTCTCCCGTTGATCGATCTTTCCACTCTCCCTCGTAGATTCGCGTGAAGTGAAAAGTTTTCCAATAATGCTCAAGACAGTCACGCAGGAGGCTGTTTAAATCGCCAAAGAGAGATCTAATTGATTTTGGGAGTGAAATGAAATCTTCTTCTGTTGGGGCTTTCCCATGGCTATCCAACATAGGCATTAAGGCACCAATAATACCAGCAGGATTATGTTTTGCTTCGACCAACATATCCAACATCAGCCGAGTTTGTGAATCGTGATGATCTGGGCTGTCAGAGTGGTAATATCGAATCGGCGTGACCCTTTTGCGCATCGCCCATTCTTTCGTCATGGCTATGGCATATTCACCATACTGTTTGCGGTGATCTTGCGAATGACTCATGGGTAAATCACAAAAACATACAGCTCTGCTGTGAAGCTGGGTGACCACAACTCCAGTTCCGGCAAAGGGGTCATTGTCGTAGTCCCCAATTGCCATATCTTCGACGCAATGGCGAAAACAAAAACCCTCAGAGATGATTTGTTTTAAATACTCGAATTTCGTCGTAAAACGAAAGAGAGAAGACGAGCTTATATTCATAGCGAGCTTTGGTTTGTTTACTTTTAAGCCTCACCCAAACAGACTCATCTGCCCCGCGTCCTCATCGCTCACGGTTTTCTTCCGCGTCTTCGCGGGCACGCTCGTTGCCACGGGGACTTCTTTGACGCTTTCGGCGGGCTGGTGGCCGGATTCGAGTTGTTGGAGGACTTCTTTGGCTCTAGCGATGACGTTTTCGGGGAGGCCGGCGAGTCTCGCGACCTGGATGCCGTAGCTTTTTTCGGCGCAGCCGGGGAGGATCTTGCGGAGGAAGATGATCTGCTGGTTCCACTCCTTCACGGCGACGTTGTAGTTCTTCACGGCGCTGCGGCTTTGCGCTAAGGCGGTGATCTCGTGGTAGTGGGTGGCGAAGAGGCAGCGGGCACCGATGTGATCGTGCAGATGCTCGGCGACGCTCCAGGCGATGCTGAGGCCGTCGAAGGTGCTCGTGCCGCGGCCGATCTCGTCGAGGATGACGAGGCTGCGCTCGGTGGCGTTGTTGAGGATGAGCGCGGTCTCGTTCATCTCGACCATGAAGGTGGACTGACCGCGTGCGATGTCGTCGCTGGCACCGATGCGGGTGAAGATGCGATCGACGAGGCCGATCTCCGCGCTGGCGGCGGGCAGGAAGCTGCCGATCTGCGCCATGAGCGTGAGCAGCGCAGTCTGGCGCAGGTAGGTGCTCTTACCCGCCATGTTCGGGCCGGTGATGAGGATGAGGCGGCTTTCCTCGGGCTCCAGGGTGACGTCGTTCGGCACGAAGCGCTCGCCGCTCGTCAGATTCTGATCGAGCACGGGATGGCGGCCGTCGCGGATGAAGAGGTTGCGCGTCTCGTTGAGGACGGGGCGGGTGTAATTGAAGAGGCGGGCGGTTTCGGCGAGCGAACAAAGTGAATCGAGGATGGCGATGGCTTCGGCGG
>JANOBP010000117.1:0-3142 GCA_031411715.1 Verrucomicrobiaceae bacterium
GTCTGCTCGCCGAGCGCACGCAGCAGCTTCACCTGCGTGCTGCCATCGATCTCGCCAATTTCATCGAGAAACAAGGTTCCGCCGTTCGCCTGCTCGAAGCGGCCAATGCGCCGCTCCTGCGCTCCGGTGAATGCGCCCTTCTCATGGCCAAAGAGCTCGCTCTCCAAGATCTGCGGCGACAAAGCCGCGCAATGTACGGAGACGATGTTGGCCTTTGGCCTGCCACTGAGATTGTGAATCGCACGCGCAACGAGTTCTTTGCCGGTGCCGCTTTCGCCCTCGATCAGCACCGTGGCGCGTGACGGCGCCACTTGCTGGATCGTCTCAATGATGGGCTTCATCACCTCCGATTGCCCCAGAATGCCCTCGATGGAGAACTTGCGCTCCACCTGCTGCTTCAGCGCCGAGTTCTCATGCTCCAGCGTGCGGCTGTGCAGCGCTCTTTTGATCAAGATCTCGACCTCATCGAGATTGAGCGGTTTCGTGACAAAATGATAAGCGCCACGCCGCATTGCCTCCACCGCTGTGTCCACGCTGCCATAGGCCGTCATCATGATGCACACCGGTGCCTTGGGCAGTGCCAGTGCGGCATCCAGTAGCTTCATGCCATCATCAGCACCCAGACGCAGGTCCGTGAGCATCACATCGATGTGGTCGTTCCGCAGATATTCCATCGCCTCAGCGGCATTGGAGGCCACATAGCAGTCGAATTCATCCTCCAACGACAGACGCAGGCCATCGCGGGTGTGCTTTTCATCATCGACGATGAGGACGGTTGCTTGATCATTCATAGAGTGAAGGAATGGCACTATGGAGGGACAAAGACGTGTCGGCAATCGACGAAAAGGAATAATTGTTGACTGATCGTCTAGTAAGGGCTTTAGAGACGTATGGGACGCACCTCTGATGCAAAAGAACGACTGATCGAAGCCGTGATCGAACTGATCTGGACGGGCAGCTATGGCAGCACATCGGTGGATCAGATCTGTGAACGCGCCGGAGTGAAAAAGGGCAGCTTCTACCACTTTTTCGAGTCCAAGACAGAACTGGCGTTAGCCGGTATTGACCACGGTTGGACAGAGCACCGCGTAAAGCTCGATCAGACTTTCTCCCCAGTCATTCCGCCGCTGGAAAGAATATGGAAATGCTTTGCCGAGTTTCAGCTGGAACAAAAAGAAATGCAGGCCAAGCACGGTCGCGTGCTGGGCTGCCCGATTCATTCCCTCGGTGCGGAAATCAGCACGGTGGAGGACAAATTACGGGACAAGCTTCAGGAGATTCTGGCTCAATTCATTCGATACTATGAGAGCGCCATCCGTGATGCTCACTTCCAAGGCATCATCGAGGCAACTGACTCACCAGCCTTGGCCCGAATCTTGTTCGCTTATGGTGAAGGTCTGCTCATGCACGCCCGCATGTGGAATGACCTCCGTTACCTCGATGAGATGGAAGCCGGTGCCCGTCGCATCCTTGGCGTCCGAGATGATTCCTGACCCTTGTTTTAAACCAACCAGTCAACTTTAAAACCTAAAGCCTCCGTCCTTGTGAAATTACCAACTCCTCTCCTCCTCACCCTGCTCCTCGCCGCATGTGAAAAGCCACCTGCTGGAGGCGGCCACGGCGGGCAGATGCCACCCGCGCCGGTCACCCTCGCTGCTGTCGAGCAGCAAGAACTTGTCGAGTGGGAGGAGTTCACCGGACGCGTCGAGCCAGTCGAAACGGTCGATCTCAGACCACGCGTATCAGGCTACATTACGCAGGTGCATTTCCAAGCCGGGGCACTGGTGAAAACGGGTGACGTGCTGTTCACCATCGACCAACGCCCCTTTGAAACCAAGCTGCGCACCGCCAAGGCCGAGGTAAAACGTGCTGAGGCCAATGCGCAGGCCATGAAGCGTGAGTTTGACCGCGTCAGCGCGCTCCTGGCCGCAAAGGCAATTGCTCCCGAGCAAGCGGAGACACGTGAGTCGATGAATTTACAAGCGCTGGCCGGCTTGGAGTCAGCAAGAGCCACCGAACACAGTGCCGAAATCGAATTTGAGCACAGTCTGGTCAAAGCACCCATCAATGGCCGCATCAGCCGCGCCATCACGACGACGGGCAACTTCGTCACCGCTGGCACCACGCTGCTCACCACCATCGTCACCGTCGATCCCGTCTATGTTTACACCGACATCGACGAAAACAGTCTGCTCAAGCTCCAGGCCCTACAACGTGAGAAAAAACTCTTCACCGATGACAAAGGCCGAGTGCCAGTAGAACTGCAACTCTCCAACGAAACCAGCTTCCCGCACAAGGGACACGTGGAGTCCTTCGACAACCGACTCGACGCTGGCACGGGCAGCATGGTCATGCGCGCCGAGTTTTCCAACACCGATGGCGTTTTGACGCCAGGGCTGTTTGCCCGCGTCCGTCTTCCAATGACCTCCAAGTATCCTGCCCTGCTGATTGATGAAAAGAGCATCCTCACCGATCAGGCGAACAAGTACGTCCTCGGCGTCGATGACAAGAACATCAGTGTCTATAAGCCTATTGTCATCGGGCCAGCGATTGAAGGCAAACGCATCATCCGCAGCGGTCTCAAGGCAGGTGAGAAGATCATTATCAATGGTCAGGCACGTTTGCCACAGCCAGGAATGCCTGTCGCCCCAATTGAGGCAGCGCCTGCAAAGGAAACGCCAGCGAAATAGTCGCGAAGCGCCACAACCCAAACTCGCTTCATGAACTTTTCCTCCTTCTTCATCACGCGTCCCATCTTCGCGGGCGTGCTGTCGCTGTTGATCTTCATCCTCGGCTCGATCTCGCTCTTTCAGTTGCCGATTTCAGAGTATCCTGAAGTCGCACCGCCAACGGTGATCGTCACAGCGACGTATCCCGGCGCGAATCCGAAGACCATCGCTGAAACCGTCGCTTCGCCCATTGAGCAGATTCTCAATGGCATCGAAAACATGCTCTACATGTCGTCGCAGAGCACGGCGAACGGCGTGATGACTCTCACCGTCACATTCAAGATCGGCACGGAGCTCGATCTGGCGCAGGTGCAGGTACAGAACCGTGTTTCGCAGGTGCTGCCGAAGCTGCCGGAGGAAGTGCGGCGCTTTGGTGTCACCACGGTGAAGTCTTCGCCGAACATGACACTCGT
>JANOBP010000118.1:0-3683 GCA_031411715.1 Verrucomicrobiaceae bacterium
GGGGCGCAGCGCCGGTTCCAGCGTCCCGCACCCTGTCGTCCCGCACCGGAGCAGCAGCGCGGGCCACTGCGCCCACGTCCGGCCACAGTTGTGCATAGGGGCTCTGGCGTGAAAGCATGACGCGCTCCGTCCTTCTCAGCACCCTCATCTTCACCTCCACCGCCCTCGCTCAAAACGACAGCGCAGGCAACGACGTCTCGGACAAGCCGAAGCTCACGCCAGTCATGCAATGGCGCTTTGATGACGCCAAGGAGATCGGACCGCGTGCGCCGACGTATCCTGGCTTCCCTGAAACCAACACGGCCATGCTTTTCACCGGCGATGGCAAGAAGTCCGTCGTCGAGGTGAAGGACAGCGAGGCGCTTCGTTTTGGCCTCAATGACACGATCACTCTCGAGGCCTGGGTCAAACCGGAGGGCGTTTCGGGTGCGCCTTACATCATCGGCAAGGGACGACTCGGCACGAAGGAGTTCGGCGTGAACAATCAAAACTATGCGCTGCGTCTTCAAGTGGGCAAAACTGGGGCGCAGATCGGTTTCCTCTTTGCCAGTGCAAGCGTGCCCGGCGGTGAGAAGGGCGAGTGGCATCGCTGGTGGTCGAAGGCCACACTGCCCAGCGCAGGCTGGCACCACATCGTTGTCACCTACACTTTCGGTAAACCAAAGAGCATCAAGGGCTACATCGACGGTCGTGAGACTGACGGCGACTGGGACATCGGCGGTGCCACGGATCGCGCACCCGTGACAGATGGCGATGCGCTTTTGATTGGCTCAGGCTCCACCCGCGTAGCTACGCATTCGTTTAAGGGCTGGCTCGACGACGTGGCGATCTATCGAGGTCCTATCGACCTCGACACACTGAAGTCGCGCTATCGCTTCGTGCCACCACCGCCACCCATCGCGAAAAAAGACGTGCCAGCAGGTCGTGTTCTCGTGCAACTCGCCGAAGAAGGCATGCCCGACGCCAGCGCCTGGCCCAGCGAACCGCCAAAGGTCGCCGAGACCTACACAGAAGACGTCTTCGGCTTCCTCGACGTGCCGCAAAAGTATGTCGATACCGGCGTGCGCGGTGAGCGCCATGTACCCTTCCTGCTGCGTGCGGCGGCGAGCATCACCTTCCCCAAAGGCAAACACCGTCTGCTGCTGCGTGCTCGTGGCGCCACCAATCTCTACATCGACGGCAAAACGATCCTCAACACGCCCTTCCCGCCGAATGACAGCGATGGTCATCACCTCGTGGCCGATCAAAAAGACTACCTCGACCTCGGTCCTGATTTCCGCTTCGTGCCACCCGGCAATCGCGAATCGTGGTGCGAAATCACCGGCACTGGCAAGCCGCAGTTCATCGTGCTGGAGACGCTGGTCGGCAGCTACGCGGGCAAAGCCGTCCGCCGGCCTGAACTCGGCGAAACCGTCGTCGCCTGGTCACCCGAAGGCAGCGAGTCATGGAAGCTGCTAACGTCTGGCAAACGCGAAGTGCCTTACACTGACGCTGGCTGGGCCGCCTATGAGTCCGAGCGCACAGCGCACTACGATCAGGTGAATGCCAAAGCCCGCGCCGCCATGCGTGCACAGTTTGATGGCTACTGGTCGAAGCGGCGCGATGCCGCCAAGCAGTGGCTCGCGAAGTCCGAGGAAGTCAAAGTTCCCGAGTTACCCAAGGGCTTCCCAAAAGGCAACGCCATCGACAACTTCATCGCCGCGAAGATCGCCGCCGTTTCCGATCAAGCCGCGCACAAAGGCAGCATCGACTTCTTCAAAGACGTGCAGCCGCTTTTTGAATCCAAGTGCATCGAATGCCATCGCGGAGCCAAGGCCAAAGGCGGCCTGAAGCTTGATGCGCTTGCCGATGCTCTTAAAGGCGGCGAATCCGACGGCGCAGCCATCGAGCCCGGCAAACCGAAGCACAGCGCCCTGCTCACGCGCATCCTTTCCGACGACGAAGACGAGAGGATGCCGCCCAAAGGCGAGCGCTTGAGCAAAGATCAGGTCGCCCTGCTAACCAAGTGGATCGAGGAAGGCGCGAACTGGCCTGAAATCAAAGCGGACCACCTCACGCTCACGCCAACCACCGACGACCTCACCTTCCTCCGCCGCGTTTATCTCGATACGGTGGGTGTCGTGCCATCGCTGGAGGAGATCGCCGCAGCATTCAAGGAGCGACGGCTTCCAGCCGTCGGTGATGGCAAGATGCCATCACTTCTTGATCGCGCTGCGGTGATCGACAAGCTCCTCGCCGACCCGCGCTGGGCTGATCATTGGATGGGCTACTGGCAGGACGTGCTGGCGGAGAATCCAAACATCCTCAACCCCACGCTCAACAACACCGGTCCCTTCCGCTGGTGGCTCTACGAGTCGCTCAGGGACAACAAGCCGATGGATTTCTTCGTCACCGAGCTTCTGCGCCAGAAAGGCAGCGAGCGTCTAGGCGGCCCCGCTGGCTTTGGCACGGCTTCGCAAAACGATGTGCCGATGGCTGCGAAAGGCACCATCGTCAGCGCCGCTTTCCTCGGCGTGGAAATGAAGTGCGCCCGCTGCCACGACTCACCCACGAACAAGTCCATGCAGGAAGACCTCTTCCAGCTCGCCGCCATGCTCGGCAGCAAGGAGATCGAGCTGCCACTCACGAGCAGCGTGAACATGGACCGCTTCAAAACACTGACTCGCAAGCCGCTCATCAGCGTCTCGCTCAAGCCCGGCACCAAAGTGCAGCCGAAGTGGCCCTTCGCCGAATTCTGCGATGAAAGCGCCGCCTCGCTCGCCGGCGATCCGAAGGACACGCGCGACCAACTCGCCACCATGATCACCGCACCGCAGAATGAGCGCTTCGCACAGGTCATCGCCAACCGTATCTGGTCCCGCTACATGGGCCGCGGCATCGTCGATCCCGTCGATGACTGGGAGAAAGGCAAGGCCACGCATCCCGAGCTGCTGAAGTGGCTTGGCCGTGAATTTGTGCGCGGCGGTTACGACATGAAAAAGCTCGCACGCATCATCCTCACCTCGAATGCTTATCAGCGCGCCACCGATTCCACGCTGAAGGAAACCAGCCCGCTTTACACCAGCCCCGCACCGCGCCGCCTCTATGCCGAGCAGATCGTGGACAGCCTCTTCGCCGCCACCGGCAAGCCTTTCCGCACCGAAGAAGTCTGCCTCGACATCGACAACACACGCGACCTCAAAAACGCCATCCATCTTGGCAAACCGCACCGCAGTTGGATGCTCACCAGCACCAGTAACGAGCGCGACCGCCCCAGCCTCAATCTCCCTCGCATCCAGGCCGTCACTGACGTGCTCGGCGCTTTTGGTTGGCGCGGAGCACGTCAGGACCCCACCAGCAAACGCGACGCCGATCCGAACGTCCTCCAGCCCGCCATCCTCAGCAACGGCACGCTAGGCATCTGGCTCACTAGACTCAGTGATGACCACGGCGTGACAGCACTCGCGTTGAAAGCGCAGTCACTCGATGAACTCATCGACTCGCTGTTCTTGAAGCTCCTCACCCGCAAGCCCACTGCCCAGGAACGCGAACTCTACACCCAGCACCTCAGCACTGGCTTTGACACTCGTCATTCCAAGCTCCAGGCCCCAAGTTCCAAGATTACACGCTCGCGTGAGAAATACGTCAGTTGGTCCAACCACCTTGACGCCGAAGCCACCAACGTCCGCATGGCCCAAGAAACC
>JANOBP010000119.1:0-3794 GCA_031411715.1 Verrucomicrobiaceae bacterium
GTGAGCTTCTCCCCCCAGCGAGGTTTCTTCGAGGGAGCTTTGCGTTTAGGTGTGCCAGCCTTCATGGCGTGATAATGCCCTGCTGGCCTGCTTACTTCAAGCTCAAGATAAACGCCTTCACTTCCGCGAACGGAGCGCGAGTGTGTCGAAGACCACTCGCCACTTCGGGGGAGGATTCACGCTGAAAGGGAAAATAGGCGAGTAGGCTGAAGCCATACTCGCGCTCCTGGGGCGGTCACTAAAGGCTCAGGATGAACGCCTTCACTTCCGCGTGCGGAGCGCGAGTGTGTCGAAGACCACTCGCCACTTGGGGGGTGGATTCACGCTGTAAGGGAAAATAGGCGAGTAGGCTAAAGCCATACTCGCGCTCCTGGGACGGTCACTTTAGGCTCAGGATGAACGCCTTCACATCGGCGAACTCTTGCGGCTTCAGGATGAGGTTCATCGGGGGCATGGGGCTGATCGGCGTGGCGGTGTAGCCTTCGGCGAGTTTGGCGTTCGGGTTCACGAGGCTCTCCAGGATGTAGGTGGCGTCTTTGCGGGTGGCGATGCCATCCAGCGCGGGGCCGACGGCACTGCCCTGGCCTTTGAGGATGTGGCAGTTTTTGCAGGCAGCCACGGGATGGGTCCAAAAGATGTTTTCACCGCGTTTCACATCGCCGATGAGGTTCTTTTCATCCTCTTCGGCTTCCAGGATGAGCTCGCAGAGTTTCACGTCGTCGAAGTAGGTATCGCCTTTGCCGACGTGGAGGAGATTGATGCTGGCTTTGGGGCGGTCCTTGCTGTTGAAGGTCACATCGACTTCGGTCCAGTCTTGGGTGCGGCCAATGGTTTTAGTCTCGGCACGTCCGATGTGGTCGTTGAGGCTGGCTTTGCCGCGGAAGCCGTGGGTTTTGATCCAGGCACTGAGTTTGTATTCCGTGTTCGGCTTCAATGCCACGTCGGCGAAGTAACTGGTATCCGCGTCGTCGCGTGTGACGACGCGCATGGCTTGCTTGCCGCTGTGGATCATCTTGGGGTCGGTGACGATGCCCCACTCAGCGGTTTCGTTGCCGGGTCTCTTGCCGTAATCGCGGTGCTTCCATGTTTGTGCGATGGGTTCTTCAAAGCCGGCATTTGGCAGCAGATTCGGGCCTTCTTTGAAGTTCAGGGCCTTGTGCTTCTTCCCAAGCATCTTCGCCGCTTCGGCCAGCCATTCGTCGTTTTTGACAATGGGATCCGCCGCGAGCTTTTTGACCAGCGTTTGGATTTCTGGCGTCGTTTCGAAGTCTGAGAGCTTCACGAAGGCCGCGAGGCGTGTGTGCAGATCGGGATCGGAAAAGACGCCCGAGCCGAAGAAGAGGTCCTGCGCGGCTTTGTCACTGCCGAGAGCACGTATCGCGTTGCGGCGGAGTTTGGCGTCTTTGGAGATGAGGGCGGCTTGATGGGTTTTGGCGTCGAGGATGCCGAGGCCGTTAAGGGTCCAAAGAGCGTGAATGCCAGCATTTGCATCTCCGCTCACCACCGTCTCCACGAGACGAGTGTCGATGTGAGTCATATCAAACTCGCCTTTGCCTGCGTCGTTTACCATGATGCGCTGAGCGGTGAGTCTGTTGCAGGGGGTGGCATCGCTAAGAATCTTCGGAAACTGATTTTGCTGAGCTTCGGAGATGGCTTTTGTCTTGGACGCTTGAGATCCCTTAGCAACAATCCGGTAAATCCGCCCTCTTGAGTGATCCCGCAGGTCATTCTCATGCGCGCCGCCGACGCCGGTGGTCGCCACGAAGCCGCCGCGTTCTTTGCTGGGCGTGGGATTGTGCTGAATGATGAAGTTTTGGAAATCGGCCACCCATACAGCACCGTCAGGGCCGACTTCGGCATGCACGGGGGAGTTCCATTCGTCGCTGCTGGCGTAGATGTTCATGAAGTCGAGCGCTTTCCAGCCTGCGCCGTCGGGTTGCACATCGACGAGGGCCACGACCTTCATCGTCGGCTCGCAGATCATGGCTTTGCCTTGGAAACGCTTCGGCAAGGCGTCGCTGTAGATGAAGTTGCTGCCAGCAGCGGCGGTGTAGCCGCCGAAGACGTCCACCTGGCGGTAGTTCGGCGTGATGGTGTGGCAGGTATCGACCACGTTGATCTTCTTTGCCGTGAAACCACGACCGTCAGGATAGGCGGTGGCGGGGATGCCGCCGAAGAAGATGGGTGCGCCATTGGCGGTGCCGCCGAACTGATCACCGGCGTCATTGGTGCTGTGAGCCCAGGCGTTGTTGGTGAACTGATGCAGGAACTCGATGGCACTGCCGTCCGGCTTGAAGCGATAGGTTCCCATGGCGAATTGATGCTTCTTGCCGCCGACGTAGCCTTCGATGCCGCTGTAGCCGACGCAGCCGTAGATCCAGTTGTCGAAGCCGTAGTGGAGGTTGCTCGCCTGCGCATGCGTGTCGCGAATGCCCCAGCAGTCGATGATCGTCTCACGCTTGTCGGCCTTGTCGTCGCCATCGGTGTCTTCGAGGTAGATGAACTTCGGCGGTGCGGCCACGATGATGCCTTTGCGGGCAAAGACGATGCCGGTGGGCAGATTGAGCTTGTCGGCGAAGACGGTGAATTTGTCCGCTTTGCCATCGCCATCGGTGTCTTCGCAGATCTTAATGCTGTCCTGGCCCTCGCCGTTTTCGTGAATGCCATGCGGATAGTCGCGTGTCTCGACGACCCAGCAGCGCCCGCGCTCATCCCACGCGAAGGCGATGGGCTTGGCGATGTCCGGCTCACTGGCGAATAGCTTCAGCTCACAATCCGCAGGCACCTGCGTGCGCTCCATGCTGCCTTTGACGCTCATCGGAAGCTGCAGCGTGAGTGGCTCCGAGCGCTTCTCATAGTTGGCCACCTGCGGATGCACTTTGCGCTCTTCTTTGTCCCGCTGGGCCAAAAAGGCTTCATAGCTGGCTTTGCGAGCAGGATTCAGACCCACGATCAATTCCTTGCCAAGCTGCTGCGGAGTCATGGGCTCTTTCAAGGTGATGACTTTGATCAATGGACCCGATGGCAGCTTGATCGCGTTATTGAGTGCCGGAGAACCATCCGCTTTCGGACGGACGACGAGTGCGTCGTAGTTGGCCAACGTGGCGCTGCTGGGCGCCGCACCCGTTTCATAATCAAAGTAGATCGCATCGCGTCCGAGATCCCGCATGGCATCATGCAGTGGGCCGATGGCGGTTTGCTCTTTGCCATCGGCGTCGAGGTAGAGCACCCGCATGGGATTGGCGGCCGCATTGAGGGCAAAAAGGAGGAACAGAAACGGTTTCATGGTTGTGGCTGGAGTGTCGCCGAAATGAACGCGACTTGGCGAGAATGAAGTGCGGACAACTTTTGGGCGGAATCGGCCACGGTGAATGTTCGGAGTCCCGGCTTGAGCCGGAAAACTGTTCTACCAAGGCGAGGATGAACGATTCGCCGCATCCTCGTGCTTGCCACGCTCTTCCGCCTGAAGGCGGGACTCGTGCGCTGTGGAGCGCCACAACCCTCCGAGGTGGAATACCTCGGCCATCTGGAACCGTGTTCCGGGTGAGAACTTGAAGTAACTGCGTCGCCGTGAGGCGGGGTGGAGAGCAACGAAAAGAACCTGACAGACTGCAATACAGATGAACACGATTCGGCCACAACAGATCGGCGAGCCTGCGAGGAACCGGCGAAGCCCTGATGCGTTGAGCACCAGTCCAGGACGGCGAGATACGGAACTCGTCTTGGAGGCTGTTGTGGCCGAATCGTGTTCATTTGTATTGCGGTCTGTCAGGTTCTTTTCGTTGCTCTCCACC
>JANOBP010000120.1:0-3053 GCA_031411715.1 Verrucomicrobiaceae bacterium
GCAGACTCAGCCAGCACGACCGCAGGTGCGAGACTTTGACGCGATGGAGAGAGGCTTTGCACACCCAGCGTTTTGCAGTACTGAAGGGCTTCAGTGCTGGGTGAAGCATCATCAGGCCACAGCATGAGCGTGACGCTCTTACCAGCCGGCAGAAGGCGATGGTGGATGTAGCTCATTGAGCCAGCCACCTCCCGTTCCATGTCGAAACGGTTGCCAATGGCGTGCTCATTGAGCGGCCCATTGATTTTGTCATCCTCGCTCCAAGCCGCTGGCAGAGAGAACGAGTTAGAGGCGGCCGCGATATTTGGCATGTCAAAAATGCTGCGCGCGAGCTGCTCGTAGTGAGGAGCCTCAGAGGGGTTCTGACCAGGACGCCAGCCGCGCAGATCTGCCTCACACACCGCCACGCTGAATGGCAGCAGATAGTGCGAGAGTATCCGTGAACTCATCACCTCGGCGCATAAAGAGAAGCCAGGCAGCGTTGAGGGCTTGGTAAAGCCTTCGCTACTCACGTGGCTGAAGAAAACGCGACGACCATCACGCGTGGTGGTATCCATCGCTGGCAGCGTGCTCTGTTTGCTCAGCCAAGTGCTGACAAACTGAAATAAATCGACCTGTGGTCCCGCTGCTAGTGCGGCAGGCTCCAGCCAGGCACTCCCCCAAGCCGCGTGGAAGGCCTGGTCGAAGTGGTGCTCGGTGCCGAGAGTGTCCAAACCACGGGCGGCCAGAATGACCTGGGAGTCTGTTGGGGCTTGCAGGTCGAGAAAACCGAGCGCACGTGCTGTCACCTTGGTGCCTGCATTCAGAGCGGTGTTGTCGATCCGTGCGATGCTTGTTTTTGTCAATCTTGAGGCTGGTTTGCCACTGCCTCCGAGCCCTAAGCTCTCACGAACATCCTGCAACGCGGCGGGGTCCGTCCATGGCATGCTGGTGAGCAGTAGCGGTACATTTTTATCACGTGCCACACGCAGCCACTTGGCCAGCGACCTTTGCTGTTCGGTATTGAGCATCATACCACCATCCAGGACGACACCGCGATAGGCAGTGGCATCTGGCAAGTCAGCAGCGCCATCCATTACTTGGTATTCCAGTTGGCAGCCAAGCCACTCAAGTGGCGCGTGCAGGCAACGCGCCGTGAGCGTGCTCTGCGGTGAAGCAGCGGCTTCGCCCACGTGTTTTGCATCCCAGCCATGGAGCACGAGTATTCGGCGGCTCATTTCTTCGATAGGCCCGAGATTCAATCCATCCAAATCCGGTGTGGTAATGAATGGAAGCACACCCATGGCTTGCAGCCGTGAGGCGGCATCCCGTGCGCCAGCACGATCATGTGCATCGGCGAAATCCACTCCAAAAACCCGCATGCCAGCGATGTGTGCCTGACGAAGCAATGTGACGGTGCGTTGGGCTTCCGCGAGTCCATTCAACTCGACTCGCCCATCTGTTCCACGGCGGGTATTTACGCCTATCGCTAGCAAACCATCGGCGATGCCAACGGCCTGCGCGCCGATATTCAAACGTGAGTCGAGCATCACCTGCATGTCTGGATAACGCTTTTTCAAAACCTGGGCCATTTCAAGACTCGCGACACGCCAAGCCTCGCTCACGGGCTGACTGCCGAGGCTCAAGACAAAGCCATCAAAGCCTCGTTTTGCCGCCTGATCCGCCACACTATTCACCGCCCATGCCAGCCATTTTTCGTCCGTCGGATCGGCTGTTAAGAAGCCGGCAACTGTACCTGGAGTTGTTTTTATACTGCGCTTAGCCGCCAGTTTGGCCTGAAATGAATTCACGCGCATTTCAGCCACGTTCAACAAGGCCAGAAAGCGATTCCCCAACGCGTGCCCCGGCTCCAAATCGACCTCAGCTTGTGAATTCAGGATGCAGAGATCAAACGCCGCCAGTGACCGTGCGTCAGGCTGCAACGATTGATCCACAAACAACGCACGAGGCATCCCCACATCGATCGCCACCGCTTGTGCTCCGATGATTCCACTCCAAACCAATGCGTGAAGGCTACGCCAAAGCGGTTGCAACAGGCTGCGATAGGGAAAGAAAGTGTTCGGTGTTGGCATAACGATGGAGCGCGTTTCAATTCTGAGAATGGGCGCATTATAGAGATTCTAATTCTAGAAGCAATATTCAATATGGCCAATTACACATTCTTTTACGCCTTTTCTTCTCAAAAATGAGTCGCCTTATCGCCTCATAAGTCGAAAGATCGAGTTCATGAACTTGAGTCCTACGTGCACCCTCTCCGAAGGTAATTTGATCGAACAGCCTTGGGGCAAACTCACTTGGCTTGCTTCCCGGGAGCTTGGTAACTCGACTACAATGACCTTCGGTCGTGTCACCATTCCCGCAGGCCAGAGCAATCCTCGCCACCGGCATCCCAACTGTGAAGAAATTCTTCATTTACTCTCCGGCCAGCTTGAGCACAGCCTCGGAGCCAAGGTTTTTACGATGAAACCTGGAGACACCATCACAATACCTGCTGGCGAGTGGCACAATGCCCGGGCAATCAATCAGGATGCAGAAATGGTGATTTGCTTCTCCTCGGCCGATCGACAGACGGAATTTGAGTAAACAAGGAGCAGCTATGGGCTCGAAATCCACATTGACGCCCACGTTTTGGGGAATACTCTCCTGCCCTCATTGACGCATCATCAAATCATGATTCGTCCATATAAACCCAAACGACCACCTCCATGTCCCGCTCTTATATCTTCTCGTCCGAATCCGTCGGCGAAGGCCATCCTGACAAAGTTGCTGATACCATCTCCGACGCCATTCTTGACGCCTGCCTCAAGATCGACCTCAAAAGCCGCGTCGCCTGCGAAACCTTCGTGAAGAGCAATGTCGTCGTCGTCGGCGGTGAGATCACCATTCCGAAGCTCGGCCACAAACCGCTCAGCGAGGCGCTCAACATCGAGAAGATCATCCGCGATGCCGTGCGCGGCATCGGCTACACCAACGTGGACGACGTCTTCCACGCCGACCAGATCTTCATCAACAACTACCTCACTATTCAGAGCCCCGACATCGCTCAAGGTGTG
>JANOBP010000121.1:0-5792 GCA_031411715.1 Verrucomicrobiaceae bacterium
CGTGCTGGCTGAGTCTGCGCCGCTGGCATCACATGGAATGCAGCAGGGTGGCAGCATCGAGGTCTTCGCCACTGGTGATGCGCCTACTTCCTCCCGCACCACGCCCATCCAGCAGCTCGGACGCCTTCAGGCAGGGGAAAAAGGCCGGCGCACCTCACCAGTCTCCGTGAACTGCAGCTTCCTTGATGTGCAAAATGAGCAAGCCATTGCTGGGCTTGAAAAAGTCCTCGACTGGTGTGCACAGGCACCTCTGCATACCATGTCCGCAGCAGCGTACGCCGCCAGTGTGAGGGACTCCATGCAGTCGCGCATCCTTCGCCTCGCCAAGGATCATTGGATCATCCTCAATGAAGGTGCCGCACGCACGGTGCGCCTGCCGGTCAGTTCGGGTCAGCCTGATCTGGCACGTTGTCACGGCATCTCTGGTTATGCCGTCCGCGATGGTCAGCTTTACATCCACACCATGGGCCGTGTGCGTAGCGAGATCGTTCTGACCCAACTGGCACCAGCCAGTTCACAATTGCACCTTATTGAAAGCAGTAGCCACATTGAGTTCCTTGAGCTCGCATCACGTCGCGCCACCTTTCAGGTGAAGGACTGGCGACCCGTTGAGCTGGTGCTTGGCGGTTTTGCTCCCCATGGCCTATGTGCCTACATCGAGAACGGACGCCCCTACTCTGCCAATGCGGACGCCAAAGGCATTGTGCGTCTCGAGCTAAGCCGCCAGGCCACCGTTTCGGTTCAGTCACTCCCTCCAGCCACTGCAACTGCAGAGAACTAATCAGGGCCATTTTCATCTCCCACCTTTGTACTCACCTCCAATGTCAAAACACAGCCTCCGTCGAAGCGCCCCGCTGCTCATTTGCCTCTATACTGCGCTCGCGGCAGCATGGGGTTGGCGATTGAATTCTCAAGCTACTGCGGTGCAGGATCCCGCCATTGAGCAGACCAGACTCACAGTCGTGAAACGGCTCGCAAAGCTCCCGCAGCGCCGCATGCAGCCAGCCTTTTTTCAGCTCGGCATGCTGCCTGATGCAGAGGTCGTCGCCCTGGCCAACTGGCTTCAATCTCCACCCGTTTTGCGTATGCGGCAGGTCACCATTCAGCGAGGACCCATTCATGCGCCCTCCCCGCTCATGGCTGCGCTTCTGCTGGCTGAAATACAGCGTCCTGATGCGCCCAGCGTGGATGAGATGCGATTGCTTGTCGCCGCTTCGGGTGATCGCCTCGAGGAACCGGTGAAAATTGAGGCCCTGCACATCCTTTCCAATCTCGCCGCCAGGCAAAATGATCGCTCCCTTGCCACAGACATCCTGTTGCGTGCCTGTGATTCTCCCGCGGCGACTTGGGATGATATTGTTGCTCTAACCGAGATCGCGCGCAGCGCACGCAGACCTGCTGCGGCCTTGCGCTTCGTCAGTTTATGGCTCGTTGATGCCGAGGTGCATCTTTCGAAGGCGCAGCTGCCTCAAGCACTCGATTTACAATGCACACTGCTCATCGAAGGCGGGCGGATCGCCGAGGCCAGTCGCATCTGCCTTGAGGCTCTTCGCGCGCTCCCTCCCAGCGCGAAAATCCCCGCCGAAATGCTTGATCGTGCGTTGCGCGCCACTTCCGCCGCAGGTGAAACTGCTGAACTCGCACCATGGATCGAGCGCCAGCTCCGTAGCTATCCTGAACATCAATCCACCTGGCAGCAATTGGCTCAAGGCCAGGACACAACAGCGGCTTACCGCCACTGGCTCTACCACGCTGCCTGCATCGCGGACCGCCAGCATACCAGCGGGAGCGCAGGTGATTTATTTTTCCGCGTCGTTGCCGCTGGCGATTTACGCCCCATTGGCCGTCTCAATGCCTTGGCAAGCCAACTCGGCCTCGCAAAGGACTTTGCGCAATTGCTCGACATGCTGCAACAACGTCCGAGCGGGGCACTTACCTCCATTCATCTGGCCAAAGCACTCGCTGATGGCTCAGCACGAGATGCCGCGCGTGAGTTGCTGGCTGCACAAATGAAGCGTCAACCTGCCGATCATGACACGGCATTCGCTTTGACCGAAATTGACGAGCAAATCCGTGGCAGTGCCCCTGCAACATTACTTTGGGAGAGCTTCCTCAAGCGCTTCCCTAACGATGTTCCGGCTCTTCAGCGCCTCAGTGGCATCCACCTGGCCAATGGCCAGCCCGCTATGGCTTTACGCACGTTGCAGCGAATTCCCGAGCAAAAACTCGAAGATCGCGATCTCCGTCAAATTGCCGCGCTTGGCGAGCAAATGGACGAAATCGAAATCGTTGGCCATGCACGTCAATTAATCGTCTCCCGGCAGGAAAAACCAGCCGTGAGCGACTTGCTGGCACTCGCAGCAGTTGCACCGCAATTGAACGATCCGGATCAGTCGCAGCATATTCAGCAACAAATCGCCGCACAGGCCGCCAACAGCCCATTCTTGGCCAGCCTGCTCTCTCAGCGCACCCGTGAAGGCAGCGCGGCCGTCTTCAGCACCGCAGCCGAGCAGGTACGGCACGCCATTGAAGTAAAGGAGTAATGCTCATCACTTGTCTTTGCGATTTGCACTCGTAAAACTGCCCGCGTATCTCCCGCAGCAGTCATGAGTGAAATTCCCAACACATCAACACCACCTCGCACCACTGGTGGCCATTGGCGTTGGGAGCCGCCCACGCCGGCTGAGCTTCAGCGCATGCTGCCGCAATTTGAAGTCGAGAAATTGATCGGTCGTGGTGGGATGGGAGCGGTCTATCGCGGCATCCAACTCAGTCTCGAGCGACCTGTTGCCATCAAGGTGCTACCTCCAGCTATTGAGGAGCAGGATACCGCCTTCGCCGAGCGCTTCAAAAATGAGGCCAAGCTCATGGGGCGCATGAATCATCCCGCCATCGTCAGCGTGTATGACTTTGGCCGCACTCCAGAAGGCCAGCTCTATTTCGTCATGGAGTTCGTCGATGGCACGGACGTGCAGCAAATGATCGCCACGCATGGCAAACTCCCGCCAGAGCATGCTCTCGCCGTCACCGCACATCTCTGCGATGCACTTGGCTACGCGCACAAGCAGGGCATCGTCCACCGGGACATCAAACCCTCCAACGTCCTCATCGACAACGAAGGTCGCGTTAAAGTCGCTGACTTCGGCCTCGCCAAGCTCACGGGTCCTACCGCTCAATCTCGCGGCCTCACGCAGACCGGCATGGCCATGGGCACGCCAGATTACGTCGCGCCAGAGACGCTCACCCTCGGGGTCGATGTGGATGGTCGTGCCGATCTTTATGCCGTCGGCGTCATGCTCTATCAGATGCTCACCGGTGACATCCCTCGCGGCATGTTCAAAATGCCGTCGCAGAAGTTTCAGAGCATTGACCCTCGATTCGACAACATCGTCCGCCACGCGCTTGAGCATGACCGTGAGGAACGCTATCAAAGCAGCGGCGATATCCGTCGCGATCTCGATGTCATCTTAACCACTCCTTACATTGAGTCTGGTAAAGCCTCCAGCGCCGCATTGCCACGTCAGCCCGCCGCACAGCCTTCTGGCCGCACCGTCGTTCCGCAGCAAAATCCGCGTCGCGCTGCCGCCTTACTCGACACCGAAGTTCTTTCAACGCCGCCACGCCAGTCCTCCTCTCTGCCATACGTCCTGGCCATCATCGCCATCATCATCGGCGCTTGGTTTGTGCTGCATAAGCCAGCAGCAGAAGAGGCCGAGCCAGTCGCCAAAACCGAGCCGCCGCCAGCCACCAAAGTCATCCCCATCCCCACGCCACCTCCTGTTGTTACTATTCCCAAATCGACACCGCCCGCACCCATACCGACACCACCAACGCCAGTCCCCACGCCGCAACCGCCCGCACCGACGCCTTTCGTGACCATGCCCGTCACCCCGCAGACGCCACTCATCGTCATTCAGCCGCCCACAAGCACGCCTCCAGTCGTAACAGCACCCACGGCCATCATCGGTGCTGGCTTAGCGGTGGAAAAACGTCTCCAGCTCCTTGAGGACACCTTCCAGGACACCTTTGATGCCAAAATCAACGCCTCCTATAACAACAGTCTCAAAGATCTCGGCACGAAGTATCTCGCTCGCCTCGACGAGCAATACACCGCGCTACGCAGTCGCTTCCCCACGGAGGCCTTTGCCATCGACACCGAGCGCACTCGCTACCGTACACATCAATTCATGCCCAGCATTGATCCCATCGGCCTCTCACGCACCGTTATCGAATTGAGGAATCTTTACCGCACGGCCGAAAAAGCCATTACCCAGCAAAAAGACCGCGATTCCCTTCCCGAATACGACAATTATATCCGAGCCCTCACTCTCATCGAAAACGAAGCCCTTCTTCAGCGTCGAGTCACGGACGCCGCCAAAATAAGAAGCAAGCGTGATGACGTCGTCGTCCGTCGTAAGCAGCGTGCTGCCAAAATAACATCAAACTGACCCCTCATGCAGGCCTGGCTCCACCTCATTATCGCCGGACTCCTCGAAGTCGCCTGGGCCGTCGGTTTGAAACATGCGGACGGATGGACGCGGCTCTGGCCCAGCGTCATCACCGCGCTACTCATGATCGCCAGCTTCTTTTTCCTCTCCCTCGCGCTGCGCACGCTGCCGATGGGCACCGCCTATGCTATTTGGACCGGCATCGGAGCAGTCGGCACCGCCTTGATCGGCATCTTCGTTTTTGATGAGCCCCGCACCGCCGCACGCCTCGCCTGCATCGTCCTTATCGTGGCTGGGATCGCCGGTTTGAAGCTCGCCAGCACCCCGCAAGCGTGATTCGGTCATTCTGCATTCGTCATTCGTCTTTTCCCTCCCATGTTTGACAACCCACCACCCAACCTCTTCATTCCGCTCCCCATGACATCCGACTTCCCCTCCATCATCGCCCCGCACGCCAGCTACATGGTCCCCACCGTCATCGAGTCGGAAGGACGTGGCGAGCGCGCCTATGACATCTACTCCCGCCTGCTGAAGGACCGCATCCTTTTCCTCAGCGGAGAGGTCAATGACACCATGGCCTCCATCATCATCGCCCAGCTCTTGTTCCTGCAGATGCAGGACCCGAAGAAGGACATCAACATCTACGTCAACAGCCCCGGCGGCAGCGTCACCGCTGGTCTCGCCATCTATGACACCATGCAGTTCCTCACCTGCGACGTCTGCACCTACAGCATCGGCCTCGTTGCCAGCATGGGTGCCGTTTTGCTCGCCGCAGGCACCAAAGGCAAGCGCTACGCCCTGCCGAACAGTGACATCATGATCCACCAGGTTTCCGGTGGCGCACGCGGCACCGCCAGTGATGTCGAGCGCACCGTCGAATACATGTTCAGCCTCAAGAAGCGCCTCAATCGCATCCTGGCGCAGCACACCGGTAAATCTGTCGAGCAGATCGAGCGCGACGCTGACCGTGACAACTACATGTCCGCCGCCCAAGCCGCCGAATACGGCCTCGTGGATAAAGTCCTCACCAGCAGCCGCGACCTCGCTGCGGCAGCCGAGGCGAAGTAAAAAGCGATACTTTAAATGGCGGGACTCACACTCCCGCCTTTTTTGTGCTCAGAAGAACGCAAAAAGTCGCCGCCGCTACTTTGATTGACGATTGATGAGCATTCGATTGTTGATTTTCGAAGAATGCGAAGCGTCCTACGAAGGGAATCACATCAGCAATCAACAATCCTTCTTCATCAATCGTCAATCATTCTGGCCTTCGCTGACTTTTTCACCCACGTCTGCCCGGATTCATAACCCATCATCCCTTCACTCCCGCCATGAAACTCGGCTTCG
>JANOBP010000122.1:0-6928 GCA_031411715.1 Verrucomicrobiaceae bacterium
GCAAGGGCTCACACCGCTGCAATGCCTCGACAAGGTCATCGACTACTGCGGGCAGATCGGCCTGCGCATCTTCCTTGATCGTCACTCTGCCAATGCCGACGGCTACCTCAATGAAAACGTCTGGTTTATCAGCGGCGACGCCTACTACACCGAGCAGCGCTGGATTGACGACTGGGTGATGCTCGCCACACGCTACGCAGGCAACCCAACCATCATCGGAGCCGACCTTTTCAACGAACCCAAGCGGACCGCGACCTGGGACAACAGCGCACCGCTCACCGATTGGAACAAAGCGGCCGAGCGCTGCGGCAATGCCATCCAAGCCGTCAATCCGAGCTGGCTCATCATCGTCGAAGGCGTGGAGCAGTATGGTGGCCAATCCTATTGGTGGGGAGGCAACTTGATGGGCGTGGCAACGCTGCCCGTGACGCTGAATGTGCCCAACAAGCTCGTGTATTCCATTCACGACTATCCAGCGAGCGTTTCGGCGCAGAGTTGGTTCAGCGCGGGAAATTACCCACAAAACCTCGGCGGCGTGTGGGACAGCTACTGGGGCTATGTTTTCAAAAACAACACCGCACCGATCATCGTCGGCGAGTTTGGCAGCAAGCTGCTCACCACCTCCGACCAGCAATGGATGGACAAGCTCACCGATTACATGGACGGCGACTTCGATCTCAATGGCAGCAACGATCTCGCTGCAGGCAAGAAGGGCATCAGTTGGACCATGTGGTGCTTCAATCCCAACAGCGGCGACACCGGCGGCATCGTCGGCGATGACTGGACGACCGTGAATCAAACCAAGCTCGGCTACATCCAGCCCAGCATGTCCCCGCTGCTCAGTGGCACAGCCACCACGCAGACCGCCAGCTTCACCGTCACACTCTCCGCAGCCTCCACCCAAGCCGTGAGCGTCACATGGACCACCGCCAACGGCACCGCCATCGCAGGCACTGACTTCACCGCCGCGAGCGGCACGCTCACCTTCGCCGTGGGCGAGACGAGCAAGACCATCACCATCTCCCTGCTGCCCAATGCCTCACCACTGGAAACCAAAGCCTTCACCTTGCAACTCAGCAATCCCAGCGGTTCAACGCTCGCCAACAAAACCGCCATCGCCGCCCTCGCACCGAACACCGCCTGGCATGGCTGGCTGATCGGAAAGTTTTATGCAAGTGAACTCGCCGATCCGTCCATCACCGGTCCATCCGCCGATCCCGATCTCGACGGCGTGACCAACCTCATGGAATACGCCACCGCCATGAACCCCGTTTTGAATGACACCGTGCCAGCCTTCGCCACCAAGACGGCCAGTGCGCTGGAGTTCATCTACACAAAAAACAAAGCCGCCACCGACGTGACCTACATCGTCGAGTGGAGCGACACTCTCGGCGAAGCGAGCTGGAGCACCAGCGGGGTCAGTGCGCCGACGATCCTCAGTGACAATGGCTCCACGCAGCAAATCAAAATAACCGTGCCTGCAGTAACGCCGCGTTTTGTTCGACTCAAGGTGACAAGCTCCCAATGAAATAAGTCCTGGAGCAGGCCTGTTGAGATGACATGCCCACTCGCCGCCAGTTCCTCGCCATCACAGCCGCCACGCATGCTTTTGCCTCGGGAAGCAGCACTGACATCAAGATCGCACTCATCGGCTGTGGTGGGCGAGGCACAGGCGCTTGCAATCAGGCGCTGAGCGCAGGATCGACGATCAAGCTCGTCGCCGTTGTCGATCCACTCGAAGGCAAAGCGCATGCTGCGCTGGAAATTTTGAAGGCAAAACATGAGGGGCAGGTCGATGTGCCGCCGGATCATGTTTTCACAAACTTCGAGGACTACCAAAGAGCCTTCGCACTCGCAGATGTGGAGCTGATCACGACGCCTCCGGGGCCGCGGCCGTTTCTCTTTGAGCAGGCGATCAAGGCTGGAAAGCATGTGTTCATGGAAAAGCCAGTCGCGGTGGATGCTGCGGGTGTGCGGCGAGTGTTGGCAGCTTCGGCAGAGGCGAAGGCGAAAAAGCTCAACGTCTGCGTCGGTTTTCAGCGGCGTTACCAGCCGAGTTACCAGCCGAGTTACCAGCGGCGTTACCAGCCGAGTTACATCGACATAATCGACCGCATCCATGCGGGTGAGATTGGCGATCTCGTTTATGGCCGCGTCTATTGGAATGGCACGTCGCGCCCCGGATTTCCCCGTGAACCGGGCGAGAGCGAGCTTCACTACCAGATCCGCAATTGGTACTTCTTCACCTGGATGAGCGGAGATCACATCCTGGAGCAGCATTGCCACAACCTCGATGTGGCGAACTGGGTCATGAAAGGCGTGATGCCTGTGCGTGCCGTGGGCCAGGGTGGCCGACAGGTGAGGCGCGGGAAGGAAAATGGCACCATCTTTGACCACCACACCGTCGAGTTCGAATACGAAAACGGATTCCGCCTGTTGAGCCAATGCTGCCAGATCGGCGGCAAGTGTGCGCGTGATGTCAGCGAGCATTTCCATGGAGTCAAAGGCAGTGCCGACCTCGCGAATGGCGGCAAATTCCTCATCAATGGACAACCACCAGGCGGCAAGCGCACACGCATCAAAGAGGACGCCTACCAGCTGGAGCACGATGCGTTGTTTGAAAACATCCGCACCGGCAAAGTCCGCAACGACGCCGACTACGCCGCGCACAGCACGCTGATGGGCGTCATGGGCCGCATGGCCAGCTACACAGGCCAAGTCATCACCTGGGAACAGGCACTGAACTCACAGGACATCCTCGCCCCTGACAACATCACTTGGAACACCGAGCCACCCGTAAAGCCAGACGCCGAAGGCTGGTATCCCGTCGCCATTCCGGGAACGACGATGCCGCTGTGAAACTCCGAGGTCTCAGCGCTTCTGTGTGACAGGTTCAAACAATGAATCTTGAACTTTCCCAGCGAATCATCAATCTACAGCCATGTCCGAAGTCACAGCTCTGAAAAAATTCGCCTGTCCTGCCTGTGGTGCGGAGGCGGTGTGGACGCCGTCGAAAAAAGCGCTCGTATGCCCCTATTGCAGCACGATTTCACCGGCGGAACTGAAGGCGGACGGCTCACTGGTGGAGGAAAACGACCTCGTCGCGGCCCTGCGTGCCATTCCGGATGACAAGCGCGGCTGGGAAGCGACTCGCAAGACGGTGAAGTGCCAGAGCTGCCAGGCGATCTCGGTATTCGATGAAAAACGTGTCGCGCAGAACTGTGACTTCTGCGGATCGCCTGCGATGATGGCGGCGGATGACGTGAGCGCGCCGATCCGGCCCGGCAGCGTGATGCCCTTCAAGGTGGCGCAGGGCAAGGTGCGTGAGGACATCCGCCAATGGTATGGCAGCCACTTCTGGGCACCGAATGCTCTGGGAGACAAAGCACTCACCGACACTCTGCATGGCATGTATTTGCCGTATTGGACTTTTGATGCGCACGCGGAGTGCCCATGGGAGGCGGAGGCTGGTTACCATTACTATGAGCGGGACAGCAAGGGCAACAGTGTTCAGCGCACGCGCTGGGAATATGCCAGCGGTCATGTGACGAATGATTTTGACGACGTGTTGGTGCCAGCCTCCAAGGGCGTGCATGCCGCGCTTCTTGAAAAGCTCGAGCCCTTCCCGACGACCACGGATATGCTGCCGTATGATCCGGGTTACCTCTCCGGCTGGGTGGTGGAGCAGTATCAGATCGACCTCGTTGATTCCGCTGAAAACTCGCGTCAGCGCATGGAAAACCATTTGCGCAGTCTTTGCGCCAGTCAGGTGCCCGGTGACACGCACCGCAACTTGCGTGTCGCTCCAGAGTATAGCGCGCAGACCTTCAAGCATGTGCTGCTGCCGGTGTGGCTGCTGACTTACACTTACGGCACCAAAAACTACCAAGTCACCGTCAATGGAGCCACAGGCAAGATCGGCGGTGAGTATCCGCTGAGCTGGGTGAAGATCACCATCGCCATCATCCTTGGCCTGATCGTGCTAGGCATCATCATCAGCCTGCAAAAGTAAACTGACATCACCGCGCACGCGCTTCTCGTTGGACGGCCTTCCAGACTTCGAGTTCGAGTTGCTCCAATTTGATCCCCAGATGCTTTTCCAGCATGAGTTCGGTCAGTTTAAGGCGCTCCGCCCTTTTGGCTGGACCATCCTCATCACTGTAATCGATGCGGCCCCCACGACCCCATAGTGCTGGGAATTCGCCGGCATAAGCCGAGTAAAATTTCAACAAGCTGGCCTCACCATAGGTTTTGGCCAGCCAGGCCACAGCCAGTGTCGAGAGTTGGTAGCGCTGATGCAGCGACAAGAGATCAGGCGAGCCACTTGGCAGGTGCCCCATCAGACTCAGATCACGCAAGCTGATGCCAGAGCGCTGTGCGGCCAGTAAATCACCAGCGCTATCAAGCACACCGCCACCAAAGTACTCCGCCACACCTTCGATCAGCCACGCAGGAGTCCAGGCTCGTGTCCAGTCTCCTGTCGCCAAGTGTACAAGTTCATGCTGCAGCATCTGGCGATGTTGATTCCCGCGGTCTGCGAAGGCGTGACGCTTTCGATAGCTCGTATCATTGGCATACAGCGCCAGATTATAGACATGGATGCGGTCTTCTTCTGCCATCGCATAGCCAGGTGCGGCACCACCCGCCATGGCAGGATCTGCGCCGCTGAGGATTTGGAAGTCCCCTTCCCCGCTGCAATGAAAGGCCACATACGTTGCGCTCATTGGCAATCCCGCATCAATCAAGCGCACATACGCAGCCTCCAATTCCGCAGATATCTGCTGCGCAGCCGCTGCTTCTCTTGCCGCGTCTTTATGCACGACAAGAAAACGCGGGCTGCGGATCACACGGGTAAAACCGCGAGTCCAAAACGGCGGTGTATCAGGAAAAGTCAACGCCTTCACACGCCAACTGCCATCTTGTTGTGCGCTCATGCGGCACAGCATGTAAACTCGAAAGGCATCCGTGCCGCGCTGGCCCTTCAGTCGATATTTGAGCTGCAATCCGACGATACGCAGCTCTCCGCCCTCCAGATTCATGCTCTGATCATGCAGTGGACTGATCTCAAAGGACTCAAAAGCCATCTTGTCGAGCTCACGAAAAAGCTCTGGAGCCTTCTCCATCTCAAAGAGCTTCAACGCGGCATCCAATTTGCCCTCCAGGATCGAATTCGACACGCCTTTCCAAAATGAAGTGACTGAGTCGAACAATTTCTGCTCCATTGCTGAGAGCAATCTAGCGTGCGTCATGACTGGAGTCTGCAGCCGCCCTTCATCCACTTTCCAAGTCGCAGTTTTGCCGTCCAGCATCAAAGGAAGCGGCGGATAGCCTGGAAAGGTAAACCACAACGACTTTGCGGCATGTGGATGAGGCATGGCAAAGCTGACCATGCCACGCACCTCCTCTCCCGGATGCCACTCCCCTGGCGGCGCGATGCTGTCTAAAATAGCGCCACGCACCTCAGGCCCAGTTAGTGCATGTCCATAGCCATCGATCAATCTGGCATCACCACCGCGCGGACACTCCTGCATGATGAATGCGTAACGGGCGATGTTGGAAAACACGACCTCGAAGGTCAGCTTACCATCCGCACAACGCATCTGCCCAAGACGCATTTTGACATCCCGATTGCCAGTACTGGATGGCGGCAGATGCGCATCCAGCATGGCCGTTTTACCATCCAATTCCTTCACCGACACCGGCATGAAGCCCACTGCCTGATCCAAGCGGAATATCAGCGGCGTGTGCGTGGCCGAATACAATACCAGCGTCTCCTTCAGCCAGGCAGGATCCAGGCGAAATCGCAACATCGCGCTCACCACATCACCCGGCAGCATCTTGACCTTTTTTTCCGGCTTCCACGTCTGCTCAATGGTCAAACAAGGTCTGGCACCTTCGAAGACCTTTCTTCCAAGAAACAATTTCTCCTCATCCATGGGCAACGGCGCAAAGTACGTCTGCTCGCTCAGGTTCTTCAACCCGACCCTCAGTGTCATGATTCCATCTTGGTATTCCGCCGAGTGCAACAGCATGGGAAAGACCTGATAACGCAGATCAACACCCATCGCGCTTCCATCGATCCGCCACGCACGAACTTCATCGCTACGCAGGGAAAGCTGACTGAGTAAAAAACAGATCACAGCACGCCAAACCATGACCGTTTTTACATTCAGTTGAGACTGTACGCCACTCTTTGAAACATCCCGCTCTCAAATAAGGTATGATCTTGACAGCACTTCGGCTTCTCGCTGGAATCCACACTCTCTCACCATGAAAAAATACAACGTCGGCATCATCGGATACGGTTGGGCGGCCAACGCTCACATCGAAGCACTCAACAAAACAACCCAGGGCCAGGTCACGGCAGTTTATTCCTCCCGCAAGCTCGACGATGCCGAACTCACTGCCAAACACGGCACCAAGATCAAGAGCTACCAGAGCATTGACGAAATGCTCGCCAATCCAGACATCCACGTCGTCGATATCACCAGCTATCCCAGCCAGCACCGCGACCAGGCCATCGCCGCCGCCAACGCCAAGAAGCACATCATTCTGGAAAAACCGATGGCCAACTCACTCCAAGAGGTCCGTGAGATCGCTGCGGCAGCCAAAGCCAACGGCGTGCGCAGTTGCCTCTGCTTCGAGTGCCGCTTCTCCAATCAATTTGAAGTCACCAAAGCCCTCATCGACGAAGGCCTGCTCGGCACACTGCATTATGGCGAGATCGACTACTATCATGGCATCGGTCCATGGTACGGCCAGTTCCGCTGGAATACCGGCAAGAAAGACGGCGGCAGCGCGCTCCTCACCGCTGGTTGCCATGCGCTTGATGCCCTGCTCATGATGATGGGTACCGAAGTCGAAAGCGTCACCAGCTTCTCCACCAAGAGCAAGAGCGACATCTTCAAGCCCTACGAATACGACACCT
>JANOBP010000123.1:0-2908 GCA_031411715.1 Verrucomicrobiaceae bacterium
GTGACAAAACTCTCGAAACCGCCGAAGTCGATGCCGCCCACACCGCCATCCTCACGGCGCTGGAGAAGACGCTTCCTGCGAAGGTGAGGTGATTTGAAGCCCCAAGATTTCTCATGAACAATACTAACGTGCTCGTGATGGGGCTCTGTTGTTTGCTTCTTCTTGATGCCTGTTTTTCTCCCGAGAAGCATGCGGGGAAAATCGAACCAACCTTTGAAGAATGGGTCCAGCAAACCAAGCTAGAGCTGGCCAGTGAGGATGAAGTCACAAAAGCTAAACAATCAGAGATCAAAGTCTCAAAGCGACAGGCTCAGCTGGATGCCAATCTGATTGTTGGAGTCCATGTTGGAACAAGCATTGGGGGTGGTAGCAATCCCTATTCAACCACGTCGTATTATGAACTTCGTGGCTCGAAAGGGATTTCATTGGTTAGGTTTCCAAGCCGTTTCGCCTCCAACGGGTTCGACGGTGGTTTCCGTGTGTGGGCCAATTCAGATCGCTCCATGATTCTGGTTTACGAATGGATGGGGACTGGTGTTGACGTCCATGAGTTTCATTTTGTCTTCATCCATGAAGATCATGGTTGGACGGCTCAAGGTGTGGTTATTCCAAAATGGACAGCACCATCTTCAGTGCCAACCATTCCAACTCCGCACGGAGACGCGGCATCCTCAATGCCGGTTGTCCCAACTGATCCCGAATACAGCCCCGGCTTCATTGGCCCCTTTGGTCCAGACGCCATCGGCATCTCTGATGGTTTTCTCATGGTCGTGCCGAAACGCGGTTCGCACTACCGAGTGCGTTTTGATGATCTGGAATCTATGCACCCGTTCCCTTTCATTGTGGGGTAGCATCTATTGATGCGGGGTAATTCATTGCTGCCATATCGCCATCCTCCAAAGGCCACCTCGAATGGTGACGGATGGACAAGATGATAATGCGTTTATCTGCGATGGCGAAGAGGATGCGAAACTGGCTGCGGTGTTTCCGAAAAAGAAGCTGCCGGATGTCGCAGGGAGACTTTTTGCCCTCGAGTCCCTCTGTCATCTCATTGAGGCTTGTCTGAATGGATATTAGCGCCGCCAACTCCTCCATGTCCGCCTGCGTTTTCTCTTAAGCCTTACGCCCTAGCAGCACCGCTTCCGCTTTGCCATTCACCGTGAGCACTTCGGGTCTGCCGGTCTTGTTCACCCAGCGCAGTGGTTTTGGGCGTTGCGTTGGAAATCGGTGAGCGGGTGGATGTCTTCGAGCTGGAACATGAGGCGGGACTAAGCATGGAATTGCATGTAAATTCAGATTTGGTTTATAGGCTGAAATATTGAAGAGATAGGTGATGGCGCAGCTATGGTTGTCAGAAGCTCTTCTCGGTGAGGGGGCTATTTTGCGCTGTCCAAGGCATTTGATGAATGTCAGGGTTTCATAGTTGTGGGGCGACGCCAGGACACGCGATGGTGAAGACGCGCAAGGCGGAGGTCATTTCAGGACTCAAGAAGCACTGAGTTTCCGTTTGAGTCGTCCCGTCTTCGGGGGTAAACGCGACGTTCACATGAGCGCAGCCGCACACACTTATAAGCAAGCAGGAGTCGATATTCACAACGCCGCATCGTTAGTCGATGACATCGGAGTTCTGGTGAAGCGGACGCAGAAAACTCGTAAGCTGGCGAATCCCTTTGGCCTTTTTGCCGCAGCGTATGATCTGAGCGGCTACAAGGCGCCGATCATCGTGACAGGCTGCGATGGAGTGGGCACCAAGTTGGAACTGCTCCTGGAGCATGATTTGCTCGAAGTAGCGGGCAAAGACCTCGTGGCAATGAATGTGAACGATGTTCTCACGACTGGCGCGGATCCGATCATGTTTCTGGATTACGTCGGCATCCCGAAGATCGAGAAAAACCAGATCACACGCATCATTGCTGGCATGACGGACTACCTGGAGGCTTGCAATTGCATCTTGGCAGGCGGTGAGACGGCGGAGATGCCGGGTATGGTGCCTGCAGGTATGGTGGAGTTGAGCGGGTTCGCCATCGGTGCCGCTGAAAAACCCGATTTGCTCGATCCAGGCACCATTGCTGCCGGTGACGTGCTTATCGGTTGGAAGAGCGCCGGTTTCCACGCGAACGGCTTCAGCCTCGTGCGCCGCATCATTACCCAGGAGAAGATTCAATTCACCGAAGATGAAATGCGCACGCTGCTGCTGCCGACGTTGCTTTACCACGAGGAAACCAACGCGATCAAAGCCGCAGGCATCCGCCCGAAGGCCATGGCGCACATCACTGGCGGCGGTTTGCCAGAGAATCTCGGGCGCATGTTCCTGAAGCGCGGACTGGGTGCCAATCTGCGCATTCCGCGCTGGGAAAATGAAGTCGCTCAGAAGGTGCTGCGTCATGCGGACCCTGCGGATGCGATTGATACCTTCAACATGGGCCTCGGCTGGGTCGCCATCGTGGCCCCGGGCGATGTGGACAAAGCGCTGAAGTGCGGCCAAGACGCGGTGATCATCGGCGAGATGGACACCAGCGCGCAAGTGAACGTGACGATTGTATGAACAAGCTCATTGCCATCCTGGTCTTGATGACCGCCACCGTTTTTGGCCAGCAGGCCAAAAAAGCAGCGAGTCCGGTCACCGCTCCGATTCAGGATGTGGCAGGACTGCCGCGCGTGCTGCTCATTGGCGATTCGATCTCAATGGGCTACACCTTGCCGGTGCGGAAGCTGCTGGAAGGCAAGGCCAACGTACACCGCATCCCAACTAATGGTGGTCCAACAAAGAACGGCATCGCCAACATCACGAAATGGCTCGGTAGCGGTAAATGGGACGTGATTCAATTCAACTGGGGCATTCACGACCTCAGGCACATGCCCGACGGCAAAAGGCAGGTTGAAGCCGCCGACTACGAGGCCAGGCTCG
>JANOBP010000124.1:0-8284 GCA_031411715.1 Verrucomicrobiaceae bacterium
TGATTTATCAGGACACGGTTCCGCTGGATGCTGCCCTAAAAGTGCTCATGGCGGAAGGCGAGTGGGTCGGCGAGATGCAGCAAGTCACCAAGGACGGCCAAGCATTGACCGTCGAAGGGCGCTGGTCCCTCGTGCGTGATGAGCAAGGCAATCCGAAGTCCGTCCTGGCGATCAATACCGACGTGACCGAACGCAAGAAGATCGAGGCCCAGTATCTGCGTGCCCAGCGCATGGAGAGCATTGGCACGCTGGCTGGCGGCATCGCGCACGATTTGAACAACGTGCTCGCTCCTATCATGATGTCCATCGAGCTGCTCAAGATGCAGGAGAAGAATCCGATGCGGCTCAACGTGCTTACCACCATCGAAGGCAGCGCCAAGCGCGGGGCCGACATGGTCAAACAAGTGCTCTCCTTTGCCCGTGGGGTGGAAGGCCAGCAGTTGGAGGTGCAGGTCGGCCACCTGCTGCGAGAGATCGAAAAAATCGCCAACGAAACCTTCCTCAAAAGCATCCAGGTGAGCTGTGACGTCCCGGCGGATCTCTGGCTGGTCAAGGGGGATCCAACGCAGCTCCACCAGGTGCTGCTCAATCTCTGCGTCAACGCCCGCGACGCCATGCCCAACGGCGGCAGGATCACATTGGCGGCCAGCAATCTCATGCTGGACGATCAGTATGCCGGCATGAACATCGAGGCCAAGCCCGGCTCGCATGTGCGCATCGTGGTGGAGGACAACGGCACTGGCATGCCGCCAGAGGTCATTGAACGCATCTTTGAGCCGTTTTTCACCACCAAGGAACTCGGCAAAGGCACCGGCCTGGGCCTGTCCACCACCATTGCCATCATCAAGAGCCACGGCGGCTTCGTGCGCGTTTACAGCGAGGTGGGCATGGGCACGCGCTTCCACGTCTATCTGCCGGCGCAAACCGAACCAGGTGCCGTCGGTTCTGAAGCCGCCGCGCCCGAACTGCCGCGCGGCAACGGCGAACTCGTGCTCATTATTGATGACGAGGCCGCCGTCCGGGAGATCACCCGGCAGACCCTGGAGGCCTTCGGCTACCGCGTCCTGCTGGCCTCCGACGGGATCGAAGCCACCTCGATCTACGCCACCCGGCAGAGGGAGATCGACGTGGTCCTCACCGACATGATGATGCCGCTGATGGACGGGCCCACGACGATCCAGGTGCTGCTGCGGATGAATCCGCAGGCTCGCATCATCGCCGCCAGCGGTCTCAACGCCAACGGCATGGTCGCCAAAGCCACCAGCGCGGGCGTCAAACACTTCATTCCCAAGCCCTACACGGCCGAAACGCTGCTCAAAACGCTGCGCGAGGTGCTCAACGGAAATCTGATCGCGTGAGACGACGTTGATGCGCCATAGCTCTCCATGTGCATCACTTGGCTTGAAAAAAGCCGCGCTGCTTCTCGCTGACGCCGTCTGTATGAAGCCGGCTAAGAATATGAAACAAACAGAAAATATTATTGAAATTTGAATATTGATGGTATTTATATAATCATATGCAAACAATCAGAGTCTCACAAATTCAAGCCACAAACTGCCGTATACTCGTCATTTCCGACGAAAAGACGATCAAAGAAGATCTGTGCATTTCGCATGCACTCCAAGTGACGGATGGTGGTGGCGCTTCATCTGCTCCTGAAAGGTATGCGAGCACGCCTGCCTGGAACACACGTCCCGCTCCTCCGCTGGACATCACCAGCGCGGGCAACGAAAGAGAAGCCATGGGGCTGCTTGCAACGGCATTGCAAGATCGCAGACCGTTTGATTTGGTGATTTTCGACGGACGTTTGCTTCACGGCAAAGACTACCGCAGGATCATCAAGGGTTTGTGGCAGATCCAAGCGAATCTGCGGGTGGTGCTTCACGCTGTTTCTCAAATGAACGCCTTTGAGCAGATACCCATTGAGTTGGGAGCACCTCATCAGCTTCTCGTCTTCAAGTTCAGACTGGTGCCTTTCGAGATTAGCCAGCTCATCCGCACCCTCACCGCGAAGCACCGTGCGGAGCCGCCGCCTTCCGATCACGACCATAGCCTCAAGGCACAAATATTGGAGGCGTCCAAGCGTTTTGCGGATGTCAGCAACCAGCTCCGGCAGGAGCAGGATCACCGCAAGCAATTGGAAGAACAACTGTGTCGGGCCCAGCGACTGGGGACCGTCGGGCGTTTCGCAGATTCGATGGCGCATTTTGTTAGCAACTACCTCACGGTCATTCAAGGCCTACTGGGTGTTGCCAGGGTTGCTGAAAAGGATGCAGCCAGTGTGGTGCTGCCGCTCGACGAGCTGTGGGTTGCCACCAAACATGCGGCCGACATCACTAGTCAGTTTGTGGCATTCAACCGCCGTGAATATTTGCACCCAAAACCGGCTCATCTGGGCCAGATCATTGATTCTCAGGCTGCGCTGCTTCAGAAGGTGCTCGGCGAGACCATTGTCATGCAGATCAAGCATAAACCGGATCTGCCCATGGTGATGGCAGACCCTGGCTGCTTGGAGCAGACTATCTTCAGCCTTCTGATCCATGCCCGGGAGAGCATGCCGCAGGGCGGCTGGCTGATGATTCAAACCCGGCAGCTTCACATCCCTGATGTAAATTCGGCCAGCCAGGTGCATGCCGACGCCAGACCGGGTGATTATGCGGTGATGATCATCTCCGACACCGGAAAAGGCATGACACCAGATGAACTGTCACGTTTGTTCGATGCATCCCAGCCGTCGCAGGAGGAAGGCGGCGACATTTCTTTAATTCTTGTCCAAGGCTTGATGCGTTTGCAGGGTGGTTGGATCAATGTCAAAAGCGTGCCAAAAGTTGGCACGGAGTTTTCCGTCTTTCTGCCTGTTGTCTGCGATGCAGGACAAGCCCCCCGCATACCGGAGAAGAATCTATTGGAGCCCACTGCCGAAACTAAAACCTCCACTGTTTTGATCGTCGATGATGATGAATCGGTGCGGCAGACGATGGAATTTGTGCTCAAGAGCCAAGGGTACACAGTCCTTACCGCAAACACCGCCGACGAGGCATTGGATCTTTGGCGCAGCCATGCATCGGTCATCAAGCTGGTCATCACTGACATCATGATGCCCGGTGGCACCAGCGGCTTTGATCTGGAAAAGTCGATCACGGAAACCGACCCGACCGTGCCGGTCATCTTTACCTGTGGCTATTGTTCCGGCAAGCTCCCCAACGCCAAGGAACTCAAAGCAGGCGACAATTTCCTGTCGAAACCCTTCGGGATGGTGGAACTGCTCAACATCGTCGGCCACGCGATGGCGAGACCGGCAAAGGCATAAAACGGCAAGTGAATTCCATTCTCACCCATGACGCGTTCCGCCCACAGCAATCAACAAATCACCTTCCCACGCATCGCGGGACTGCTGTCCGCTGCGTTGGGTATGTTTGTGCTCGCAGGCTGGACATTGGACATTTCGTGGATCAAGAGCGTGCTGCCGGGCACGGTGGAGATGAAGGCCGCACTCTTTGGCAGCGCTTCGATCTTCGTATTCGGGAGAGATTCTTCTGCCGACACGATGTTTAGAGGCAGCAACAGCCATGCGAAGCGCCAATTTATGCCTGTGGTGTGGCCCAATGCTCGCGATACTCACGCTTGAGCAATTTGGAAGTGTCCGCGTTGCCGATGAATTGTTCTTTCATGGGATCAAACACCAGCGCCTGCCGTGTGCGTGCGGCGATATTGCCGAGATGGCAGAGCGCGGTCGAAAGGTGGTTGATGGTGATGTCGGCATTCAGCTTTGCGCCGGTGCGGATGGCATCAAAGAAGTTGGCGTGATGCGCGGCGAGGTCAGGGCCGGATGTCGGCTTGATGTCTTCGATGAGCTTGTTTTTACGACCGTAGATTTGCCAGCTTCCCTTCTGCTTTCCACCGATGACCATGCCCTCAGTGCCATACCATGCGCAGCCGTTTTCGTGCCCCTCCTGCACATAGGGCGACCAATCACGCTGTTCGTAGATGAGTTGCTTCGTCTTGCCAGCGATGTCGTATTCAAAGCCGCAATACAGCGTGTCCGGCCACTCTTGATCGTCATCAAAGAACAACTTGCTCCCCTGCCCGATGATGCGGTTTGGGTGCTGATCCACGCCGAGACCCCAGCGGGCGATATCAATGTCATGCACGCCATCGTTGCCAAAATCACCGGCTCCAAAGTGGTGAAACCAGCGCCAGTGGCCGGGATGGTAAGTACTTTTGAATGGAACCTTCGGCACTGGACCCAGCCACTGCTCGTAATCGAGTTCGGGTGGCGGCGCGGTGACCGGTTGATGGCCGTGATTCTTGCGTAGCTGGCTATTCCAAGCCTTCGCCACCAAGATGTCGCCGATGATTCCGCTGCGCAGCTTGTCGATGATCAGCGCGATGCTGGTGGTGCTGCGACTTTGCGTACCAACTTGCATGACGACCTTGTTCTTCGCCGCTGCCTCGATCATGAGCCTACCTTCACGCAAGTTGTGCGAGCAGGGCTTCTCCACATACACATGCTTGCCCGAATTCGCCGCGAGGATGGCTCCCGGTGCATGCCAGTGATCAGGCGTGGCCATCAGCACGGCCTGCACGGCTTTGTCATCAAACACTTGCCGCATGTCACGGGCGATCTTTGGAGTCTGTCCGGTGAGTTCCTGAATCGTTTTTGCCGCAGCCTCTGCCCGCCTTGAGTCCGCATCGCAGACATAGGAATAGATCACATCTTTGCGCTGGCACATCGTCTTGACGTGGTTTGTACCCATGCCCCCAGGGCCGATGAAAGCGAGGTTGATCTTGGGCTCTGCATCAGCCGCCTTGAGAATGGCGGGCGCAGCAAAGGAGGCGAGGGCGAACTGGCGGCGAGTGAGCGTGCTCATGAGAATGAGATCGCTTACGGCGGCGGAAATGTTGCAAAGCAGCTACTTCCGCATCTCCATCGGCATGGACGATTCCGTGATGGCGATGGCTCTGTCTTGCAACGTTTCACCGATTTGCACCTGCAAGAAGCGCACCTGACAGGCCCTTTCATCGCGCTCGAATTTGAGCCAGAAGTCGGTGCTCTTGATGGTGTCCGAGGTCTTCCTCAAATCATCCCAGCGGTACATGAAGGTTTCTCCCTGCTGCTTTTCGATCAGCCCAGCCGAATTCAGCGTCACCGAATAACCCATGTTATTCCAGCCAATGGCCGCCACATAACCACCAATGACACCCAGCACGGCTGCGAGCACTATATAGCCGCTAATGGACCGCATGCGGCCACCAAAGCCGCCGTCGCCATACTCAAGTGCAAAGTATTTCACACGGCCATACATGACCCACACCAGCACCAGCCCAAAAAGGAACAAAGCGGGCCCACCAATCAGAAAACCAAGACTGTAAACCGAGCCGACTGTCAGCGTGACATCATCGCCAAGACTTTTGCCCTTGGAGAGGTAATCTGCCGCTGCGGGCAGGATGTTGGCGAGGATGGGTAAAACGTGAATCATGGTAAAGTTAAAACAGATGACGAAGAGCGGACTGCGCCTAGCATGGGCGGAATCCCCCCCTCCTCAACTGTTCATCATGTTTCAAACCGGACAAAAAATCGCCTGCATCAACGACGAGTTTGCACCTTGGGTCTTTGACCTCTACCGCGCACTGCCGAAAAAAGACAAGATCTACACCGTCCGCGCCTTTGGCGTCGGCCGCTCAAATCCCAGCTTCAGCGTGACCGAGGATGCTGACCTCAAGATCACCGGCGCGGAGTTCGACATGCTCCTGCTCCTGGAAGAATTGCGCAATCCTGACGATCCGCATTCCAGCGTGAAACAAGAGCTTGGCTTCCGAGCTGAGCGCTTCGCCCCACTACTGGATACCGACATCGAAGTCGAAGAAGAGGCCTGGGTCGATCCACCACAACGCATGGTGCCTGAGCGTGAGCGCGAGCTTGTGGAAATCCGTTAGCTCCTCACACGTCGATCACCTTGCCGTCTTTTGCCCGCTCCGCCTGCCACTGCTGGTAGCGCTCCAGCTCATGCTCGATGAGCTTGAGGCAGAAGGCCACGACAGCGGCATCGTCGAGATAGCCGACGCCGAGAATGAAATCTGGAAAAAGGTCGGCAGGATTGAGCACGTAAAGCAACGCCAGAGCCGTAGCACCGATGGCCCAGTAGGGGATCTCGCGATAACTACCACCCCAGTAGTCCTTCACCATGCTGAGCATGACTTTCCCTTGCTCCAGGAGTTGCTTCAGCTTTGGCAGCTTGCCCTCAATCTCTTTGGCGCGCTGGGTGACTTTTTCGATGCTGACATCATGCTCGCCAGATGGAGGAGTGGTAGAAGTGCTCATTGTGGAAATAAAAATCAGGCACTGAGATTGTGCAATGCAACTTTCTTGACCAACATCGACCATGACATTCACCATCACTCGCTTCCGCTTCCATGTGCTACCGATGCGCACGCGGTTTCCGTTCCGGTATGGCATTGCCAGCATGACGGCGCTGCCCCATGTCTTTGTGAATGTGGACATGGTGGTGAATGGGCGGGAGATTTGCGGACTCAGCAGTGAGGGCCTGCCGCCGAAGTGGTTCACGAAAGACCCAGACACCTTGTTTGAGCAGGATTTGGCGGAGATGCTGGCAGTGCTGCAAAATGCATCGCGAATCGCGCGGCATGCAGCGGCGAAGGATGTGGAATTTTTTGCATGGTGGCAGGATTTGTATGCGGAGCAAACACGCTGGGCCGCCGTGAAAGCTGTGCCTGCTCTACTGGCCAATCTTGGCGTGAGTATGATCGAGCGCGCTGTGCTGGATGGCATCTGCAAGGCTCTGGGATCACCGCTGCATGCGGTTTTAAGAAGCGGTGAGTTGAAGATCGAGCTTGGAGCGGTGCGCGGGGCTCTGCATGGCGTGAAGGTTGCCGATGTGATCGAAAAGACTCCGCTGAGTCGCGTGCATGCGCGGCACACCATCGGCCTGGGTGATCCGATCCGAGCGGTGGAGGCTGAAAAGCTCGATGATGGTCTGCCCTATGGCCTGGATGAGTCGATTCGCGCCTATGGGCTGCGCTACTTCAAAATCAAAGTCTGTGGCAAGTCGGAGGTGGATGTTCCGAGACTCCGTGAGATCACCGCTGTGCTGGTGGAATGCTGCGAGGATGGCTTCAAGGCCACACTGGATGGTAATGAGCAGTTTGAGTCACTAGCGGCCTTCCGCGAGTTTTACGCCATGTTGAGTGCGGATGAGGCACTGCGGCCATTGTTTGCGAATTTACTCTTGATCGAGCAACCGCTGCATCGCTCGAAGGCACTCAACGATGACGTTGCAGAGTTACGCACATGGAAAGATGGTCCGGGAATGATCATCGATGAAAGTGACGGCTCACTCGACGACCTGCCACGCGCGCTGGAGCTGGGCTATCGCGGCACGAGCCATAAGAACTGCAAAGGCATCGTCAAAGGCATCGCCAATGCGGCACTGCTCAAACAAATGCCAGGATCGATCCTCAGTGGTGAAGATCTTGGCAATGTGGGGCCTGTGTCACTGCTACAAGACCTCGCCGTGATGGCGCTGTTGGGCATCACGCATGTGGAGCGCAATGGGCATCATTATTTCCGTGGGCTAAGCATGCATCCCACTGCCGTCCAGGAAGCTGTGCTCGAGAAGCATTCAGATCTCTACAGCCGCCACGCCGACGGATTCCCTGCCCTGCAAATCACCGCTGGTGCGCTGGAGCTCCGCAGCGTGAATGCCGCCCCTTTCGGCTGCGGCATCACACTGGACATGGCAACCTACGAGCCCCTGGATGCTTGGATCAAGCGTGGGGGGATGTCGGAGCTGTGAAGCCAATGCAGAAGGTCGGGTCGCAACGAAACCCAGCACCATCTGCCTCCACATTCCCAGTGGCTACACCCGCAGCACGCAGCAGCCGAAGTCCAGCTCCCAGCCGCCGGAGGCCACGGGATGGCGGCTTGCAGTCGCCGCGGGGGCTTGGCAAAAAGATGGGAGGCAAAAACATGGGCAGCTGGATTCCATCGTTTTGACGCCCATCTTTTTGCTGGCCTTCATGTCCCTTGGCACGGGCTCTCGGTTCGATGCTCAATGTCATCAGGGCTCAGATATCCAAATGCGCTGCTGTATCAGGAAGCGATGCTGGAAATAACGTGATCTTAATGGCTCTTCGGGCAAAAAGTTGGGAGTGAAAAGGTCGAAGTGGAGGAGTAGGAAGCCAGGGTGAAAGACACCGATTTATATCAACAGGTGCTCGGGCTGAACAAGCCCTGGCAGGTTCGTGAAGTGAAGCTCGAACTCGA
>JANOBP010000125.1:0-19903 GCA_031411715.1 Verrucomicrobiaceae bacterium
GCTTCAGCGGCTTTGATGGAAGTGTAAGCAGCCTGGTCGGAAGCAAGGCGTGCGGCTTCTTTGGAGGCCTCGGCCTCTTTGATTTTCTGAATGAGTTGCTCCTGCGCGTTCTTCTCCGCGTTGGTGAGAGCGACTTGCTTCTCGCGGTCGGCCGTGGCGAAGGCTTCGGCGTCTTTCATCTTTTGCTGCTCGACGACGACGGTCTTTTCCAGAGCCACGCGGTCTTTGATGACCTCCTGGATGCTCTTCCTCTCGATTTCGACGGCTTTTTCTTTTTCGATGCCTTTGAGCGTGGTCAGGCGCTCGCGCTCGATGACTTCCAAATCGCGGTCACGAGTGACGCGTTCGATTTCGACGGCGTCCGTGCGTTCTTTGTTGCGCTGAGCAACGAGGACTTGGCGGTCCTTATTCTGTGTCGCAATGGCGAGTTCTTCATCGGCGGCAATGTTGGCGCGCTGGGACTTGAGGCGCTCTTCGGCCTGCACTTTTGCTGTCTCCGCTTCTTCGCGGGCGATGACGCTTTGGACATCACGTTTCTGCTTGGCTTCAGTCTCGGCGAGTTGGCGTTCAAGCTCGAGAATGGCTTCACGAGTCTGCACGTCCTGTTGTTTGATGACCTTCTCTTTATCGCGCTGGATGTTGTTGGAGAGCTTGGCCTGGATGGCGGTGAGTTCGGTGATCTTTTTGATGCCTTCCGCGTCGAGGATGTTGTCGGGATCGAGATTTTCGAGCTGCGTTTGCTCCAGGAAGTCGATGGCGCAGTCGTCGAGGGTAAAGCCATTCAAATCGGTGCCGATAACCTTTAGAATCTCGCTCTTGAAGGTGTCGCGCTCATTGTAGAGTTGAACGAAGTCGAAACGCTTGCCGACAGTCTTGAGGGCTTCGGAGAACTTGGCATCAAAGAGAACACGGATCGTGTCCACGGTGCTGGCACGCACGCAGCCGATGCTCTGGGCCACGCGAAGCACGTCATCTGGCGTTTTGTTCACGCGGACGAAGAAAGCGACCTTGATGTCGGCGCGGAGGTTGTCTTTGCAGATGAGGCCTTCGTTGGCTTTGCGTTCGATCTCGATGCGCTTCACCGAGATGTCCATGTACTCGGCCTGGTGCGCCACGGGGATGACGATCATGCCATTGAAGGACACTTTGGTGCCGCCAATGCCGTTTCGCACGACGGCCTGGCCTTGAGTGACTTTTCGGAAGAAGCGCGAGAAAAGGATGAGGACGCCAAGGAAGATGCCAATGATGATGGCTCCGACGAGGAGGCTGCCTTCGAGCAGGAGAGCGAGTGGGAGGGTGGTGGTCATAGAGTTAGGGTTGGATGGGTTCGATGAAGTAAAAATTGTTGTCAGGGCCAGCGGCACTGACTTTCGCGCTGTCGCCTTTTTTGAAGATCACAGCGCCAGACTGAGTGCGGACGTTGATGAGCAGTGGAGCGCCATTGGCGGCAATCTGGAGCTGGCCGTAGGTTTCATCGGCCTCCATGGACACCACCGTGCCAGTGCGGCCAACGACCTCTTCTGCCTCGGTGTCGGCATCGGTCATGGCTTTGAATAGCTTGGCGACGGGGATAGTGACGAGCTTGGTGACGATGGCGCTAGCGATGAGATTGGGAAGCAGCAGAATCAATGCCTGCACGGTGTCGGCCTCGGGATTCCACTTCTGGTTCAAGGCAAGCGAGAAGAACCACATGAAGAGAATCATGAAGCTGGCCCACACGACGATAGGCACCTCTGAGAAGCCGAAGAAGCGGCCTGCGGTGAGCCAGGCTCCTCCTGTGTTCACGCCATGGCCATGATGCACGTCTCCATCGCCATCGGTGAGGTCATCGACGAGATCGGTTTCGAAATCGAGTGCGCCGAGGATCACGAGTAGCCAATACAAGACCACCAGCGCCAAAAGGAGCGAGAGGAGGATCTGATTGTGGCTGATTGCTGCCTGATAAAGTTCAAACACGTCGGGAGATCGGTTGGAATTGTCCGCGATTTAAGCAACTCCGTGAATGAAAGGCGATTACAATTTCGCGCTATAAATTCAGCCAGCAGGATTGCTCAGCTTCTCTTAACCAACTCACGCACGTGTTTACCGAGCATGTCGAATTCGACATTCAGGCGGTCTCCCGTTTTTTTGGAGTGGAGATGCGTCACTTCATGAGTGTGGGGAATGATCCAGCAAGTGATGCTGCTGTCCGTGACCTCTGCGGCAGTCAATGAGATGCCATCGAGGCAGATGGAGCCTTTTGGAATGACCAGACCGTGATGTTCAGCGGGAAATTCGACAACAAGACGATGATCTTGACCGTGCAGACTCCAGTCGAGGATGTGCACGGTTGCATCGACATGCCCTTGGACAAAGTGGCCGCCAAAGCGATCACCGAGGCGCATGGCGCGCTCGAGATTCACGTGCGAGCCGGTTTGTAAATCACCGAGGCTGGTGACGTGGAGTGTCTGCATGAGCAGGTCGAAAGAACAAGTGTCGGCACCGATGTCAGTGACGGTGAGGCAGCAGCCATTGACGGCCACGCTTTCGCCGAGTGTGAGTTCCGAAGCGATCGCGCCAACACGGATAGAAAGGCGTGCGCTGTCGCCGCGCGGCTCGAGTGAGAGGACGGTGCCGGTGGATTCAATAAGGCCGGTGAACATGGACTGAGTTATAAGTTGAGGTTTCAAGCCGAGGCATGCTTGCCACGGCCTTTATAAGCGAGAGCGAAAAAGAGACAGACGGCTGCGGTGAGAGCAGTCTCGCCCCACCAGAAGCGCGACCAATCGGTGACGCCATCAGTTTTGCATGCTTCATGCCACCATCCGCCGCCGATATAGCCGAGTAGATTGCCGACACCACTCATGAGCAAAGCAAGCAGCGCTTGGGCGCGGACTCGCCACTTGGGATCGATGCGCTCCTCGAGGTAAATTTGTGTCGTGATAAAATAGAGCGTGAAGGCGAAGCCGTGCAGCGTGGTGCCTGTGATGATCGACGGCAGTGTGCCGATGGCATTGAAGGAGTAGCGCACGATACAGATGAGGATGCCCGATAGAAACACCCATTTGAGTCGGATGCGCGTCATCAGGCCAGCGAGCAGCAGCATGACGAGGATTTCCGTCGTTTGTGCCAGGGACATGACGCCCGAGATATGCTGCACGCCGAGTTCTTTGAGCTGAAGCGTGGTGTAGGGATAAAAAGCGGCCAGAGGAATGCAGTAAAGGGATGCAGTGATGAAGACGACGCGGTGATCCCGATTCCGGAGTAGTGTGAGGGCATCCAGACCGAGTATTTGCGTCCAACTGCGGGTCGTGGCGCTGTCTGTGGGAGGAATGGCCGGAATCATGCGTGTGAGCACGGAGACGACGACCCACAGGCCACTGGCGACGTAGCCGCCGAGCAGCGATTCGTCTGAATGCAGCACGAAGCTGATGATCCAGCAGCCGCACATCCAGCCAAATGTCGCGAAGGCACGTAGCGGGCCGAATTGACGCTTCGCATCTTGAAGCTGCGAAAACACGATGCTGCTCGCGACGCTCCATACTGGAATAGAAACGAGCGCTTGCACCTGCGCGGCGAATAGCACGGCTCCGTCACTGAGATTCAGATGCAGCGCTGTGCACGTCAGTGAGAGCGTGATGGCCGTGAGCAAGGCAAGCCAGCTCAGCAAACGAGATGGAGCCATTTTCTGGTCCGCTAGCGCTCCGACAAAGAGCGGGGAAAAAAATGCGGCAATGCTGCTCGCTGCCAGCACCCACGGCACCAGATGTTCACGCCCGTGTGCTTTGAAGACCGTACTCAGCGGCACGCCCCACATGCCCATCGGCACCGCCGTGAAAAAGAACAGCGTCGCGAGCTTGCGACGGCTGGTCATGGGTGGTTTGGCGGGGAGCATTCCTCTGGAATAAACCGTGTGGCGAAAAACTCCAATGCACAGACACAGAAAAGCGTTCCTTGCGTGCCGGAGGGGCCTTTCCATCTTCGGCGCTCACCTTTCTACCCCACCACATCTCTCATGGAAAACGTCATCATCATCGGCACAGGCTGCGCAGGCTATACAGCGGCCATTTATACCGGACGCGCGAATTTGAAGCCACTGATCCTCTCCGGCAACATGCCCGGCGGCCAGCTCACGACGACGACGGAGGTGGAAAACTTCCCCGGCTTCCCCAATGGCATCATGGGGCCTGAGTTGATGATGAACATGCAGACCCAGGCGGAGAAGTTTGGCGCTCGTATTGAGTATGTACTGGTCTCCAGCGTGAAAAAAACGGCAGCAGGCCACTTCGAGGTCGTTTCCGAGGATGGGACCCTACGTGAGGCGCACACTGTGATTGTGGCCACTGGTGCCTCGCCTCGCCATCTCGGCCTGCCGAACGAAAAAGCGCTCATCGGCCATGGTTTGACGAGCTGCGCCACATGCGACGGTGCTTTCTACCGCAACGTGCCCGTGTGCGTGATCGGCGGCGGCGACAGTGCGTGTGAAGAAGCCTCATTCCTGACGAAATTCGCCTCCAAGGTGTATCTCATCCATCGCCGTGATTCCCTGCGTGCCTCCAAGATCATGGCAGACCGCGCGCTGGCCAATCCGAAGATCGAGCCCGTGTGGAACTCCACCGTGATCGAATATTTGACCGACGAGAAGGGTGAAATGCGCGCTGCGAAGCTGCAAAACCTCGTCACCGGTGCCGAGAGTGACCTAGAAGTGAAGTGCGTCTTTGTAGCGATCGGTCACACACCGAACGGCCAATTCTTGGGAGACCTCGTCGATACCGATGAAAACGGCTACATCCTTCAAACCCAGGGCACGCGCACGAAAACCGAGGGCCTCTTTGCCGCAGGCGACGTGGCGGACCACGTCTATCGCCAGGCAATCACTGCAGCAGGGCAGGGATGCGCAGCTGGTTTGGAAGCCGAGCGCTATTTGGCCGACAAAGGTGTGCATTGAGGTCAACTCGCGTTATCGATGCACGAAATGGTGGACATTCGAGGAGGCTGAACCACTTTCCGCCGCTTTTGAAACATACCAGACACTCCATGACCCAACAGGTGATCTCTCTGACTCGCAGACTGCTTCTTCCTGCCTCCTTGCTCCTGCTCGCCTCCTGCGCCTCCTCGGGCGGAGGGACTCGTGGGCAAACGCAATATCTTGAAGCCTTCGCGCCGACCAGCGTCCCGCATTCCGCGCTCTACAATGCCGATCAGGACTCCTACTGGGATGGTGACGGCATGCGCGGCTCCCCCAGCGTGACCATCGACCTCAGTGATCAGAAGGCCTATTTTTATAAAGGTGGCCAGCTTGCCGGTGTCAGCGCGCTCTCCACGGGAGACGAAAAGCACCCGACCAAAACCGGCAACTTCAAAGTCATCCAGAAGGACCAATGGCATAAATCCAACCTCTACGGTGACTTTGTCGATGGCGCGGGCAACGTGGTCATCGCCAATGTCGATGTGACAAAGGACAAGCCGCCGGTAGGCACGCGCTTTGAAGGCTCCAAGATGCATCACTTCATGCGCTTCGTCGGTGGCATCGGCATGCATGAGGGCTTCTTGCCCGGCTACGCGGCCTCTCATGGCTGCGTGCGCATGCCCGGCCACATGGCGGCCATTTTCTTCAATAACATCTCCACAGGAGCGCCTGTCACGGTGCGGCCATAAATTTGCGCCAAACCAATTATGGAAACACCATTGGAAGTAGGCCCAACGGATGTCAGCTACCTGCTCGGCCGCCCGGGTGGTGCCCCCTTCCGTATCATTGACTGTCGTGAAGAAGATGAATGGCAGATCTGTCGGCTGCCCAATGCGCTGCTCGTCCCTTCGTCACGTATCTCGGAGATGGCCCCGCAGGTTTTCACCGACACTCAGGAGCATCTCATCATCTACTGCCATCATGGCATGCGCAGTCATCGTGTGGCCACTTGGTTGCGTCAGCATGGTTTCGTCAATGCGCAGAGCATGCGTGGTGGTATTGATGCTTGGGCGGACTTGGTCGAGCCTGAAATGCCGCGTTACTAGCAGGCAGCTCTAGCTGAATCCCCATCGCCGGAGAGCCGGCAAAAGGGTGATTCGTTTTCACATTGAACGCGGAGACGCATCATCGCGTCGAATCCAGCAATCACTCTGGCATCAGTCATGCTCACGTTCGATAACAGCTCCACCCTCATCACCATGACGCGTTTCCCCCGCCCCGGTTGCTGGTTTCGTTTCACACCAGCCGACTGGTGTTTCATTCGAGATACACTCGCTCCTTCCGAGCGTGAAAAGCGTGCCTTCACCTCCATCCTGGACGATCCAGACGCCATCCCGCTCATCCTGGACAACGAAAAACTTTTCGAAGCCCTCACCATTTCACGCCGCGGGCTCATGATCACTCCAGAGCTGTATTTCTTTATCGTTGCACGCCACACGCTCAAAGAAGCCGGTATCAATGAACTCGCTGTCGCTGATTACCTGGCCGTCGTCTGTGCGGACTTCGGCTGTAGCGCCACCAAAGGGCCTGAGGACATCAATCGCAACGTGGACAGCCTCTACAGCGTCGATTACCTCGAAGCCATTGAGGGTGCCAATCGCCATCATCAATTCTTCCTGCATGTGCAGTGCGCCAATCAGTTCCTGGTGCTCACTTGCCTCTACTCCGACTTCCTCCACCGCCGTGCCGAGCGCCGCGGAGCACCCGATGTCGAATACTACGAGCAAGTCGTCGTCAGCCATCTCGAGGCCGCCCAAAGCCATGTCCTAGCCGACGAATTCGATCTAGTCGAGACCCTCGGCAAAGTCGCCTCCACCTTCCCCAAAGCCCGCCGTGCCATGAACCACACCGTGCGCGAGTACTTGAGCCTGGGGCAGTAGCCAGGCCTCACTTAAACGGTGCTCATGAGAATGATCGGATGAATCCAACGGCTGAATGCGGAAGAAAAGATGAATTCGTGTCCAATCTGCGTTTCATGCGGCCTTTAAATCGCATGCACCGCCGCCACTTCCTCCACGCTAGTCTTCTCACTGCCATTTCCGCCTCCGCAGCATCGGGCCGCCCGCCACGCATCTTGCTGCGCTCTTCCTGGCAGACGGTGAACATCGGAGACATCGCCCACACGCCCGGTGTGCTGGCGCTGTTGGAAAAACATCTGCCAGATGCCGAGATCCGTCTCTGGCCGAGTAAGGTGGACAATGGCGTCGCCGAGATGCTCCTCGCTCGCTTTCCAAAAGTCCAAATCGTCAACGGCGAAGCCGTGAAAAAGGCCTTTGAGGAATGTGATTTCCTCCTGCACGGCAGTGGTCCATCGCTCGTCGCTCAAAACGACGTGGTGAAGTGGTCCAAGGCCACTGGCAAACCGTATGGCATCTACGGCATCACTTTCTCGATGCAGGGCTCCACCTCGACAAAGCCAGCCGCAGACGGTGCCGTGGCCAGCACGATCGCAGTGCTCAGTGGTGCCAAATTCGCTTACTTCCGCGATTCCGTTTCGCTCGCGCTCGCAAAGGCGAAAGGCTGCACCTGCCCGCTGATGGACTTCGGCCCAGATGGAGCCTTCGCCGTTGATTTGGCCGATAATGCCAAAGCGGATGCCTTCCTCAAAGCCAACGGCCTCGAAGTTGGCCAATTCCTCTGCTGCATCCCACGTCTGCGCTACACGCCGTACTGGACGATTCCCGAGAAAAAAGCCGAGCGCGATGAAACCAAGCACGCTCGCAACGAGGCCATGAAGGAGCACGACTGCAAACCACTGCGCGATGCCATCGTGAAAGTGATCGAAAACACCAAGCTCAAGATTTTACTCTGTCCCGAAGACAAAACACAGATGGCCGTCGCCAAAGAGATGCTCTACGACAAGCTGCCTGAAGCCGTGAAGTCCCGCATCGTCTGGCGTGAGACCTACTGGCTTACGGATGAAGCCATCAGCACGTATCGTCGCAGTGCAGGTCTCTTCGGACATGAAATGCACAGCCCCATCATGTGCATCGGCAACGGCATCCCCGCCATCGTCTGCCGCTGGGCCGAGCAGACCAGCAAAGGCCTCATGTGGCGCGACATCGGCCTCGGCGACTGGCTCTTCGACCTCGACAAGGACGACGAACTCGCCCGCGTCGCTGAAACCGTGCTCGCCATGGCTCAAGATCCCGCCACCGCGAAAGCCAAGGCCACCAAAGCCCGCGACTTCGTCATGAACCGCTTCGCCACTAGCATGGGTGTGCTGGCAGGCGAGTTGAAGAAAGCGTGAGCTTTTACTCTTCCGGCAAGTCGCCCGTTTTGGCCGCTTTGACTACCTTGGCCTGAGCTTTGGCGCTCAGTTGGCTTACCTTGACATATTCGCCGTCGAAATGGGCGCGTGCGCCATGGTAGTGGCCGGTGTTGGCACCGATGATTTCGAGCTTTTTGTCACGCAAAATGAAACTGAGGTTGGTTTCATCCTCCTTGTCTTTGTCTCGTCCATTGTCACTGAACCAACCGATGGATTGATTCCATGCAGCGATACCGGAAAGCCCTCCCAGATGCGAAGTCGGTCCACGCACGCACTCGACGATGAAGTGCAGCTTCCCATTTTGTTCGACGATCTCGATGCTGCCGCCATAGCTGTCCATCCAAGTGCCCGTGAGTCCCTCCTCCGCGCCCCACTCACGCACGAGACCCTTCAGCCATTTGGTGCGTCCTTCTTCCAGCGCCGCCGCTGCTTCCAGGTACTTCGGCGCCGTCAATGGCAGCTCACCATTGGCCTCCGCACCTGTATACATCGGCGAGCGCGCCAGATAGTCTCGATAGTGCACCCATCCTCGTTGGTCTTCCTTCAGCTTGTTGAAATCGGCTTCTGGCAGTACGGCTTTCGCTGATGCCCAGGCCTCGTTCAAAGCCCTGTCGGCCTTATCAAAGAGCGCCTTGGCTTCTTTGGCAGACAGTTTCTTTTCCTGAGCATAACCGCTGCTGACAAACGCTGCGCTGAGCAGCACGGTGAAGAGTAGAATCGCGTTTCGCATGTGAAACGAGGATAGCCATTAGGATCGCCCTGTCCAAAAGCGTTTCAGTAAGCCCAAGCAAGCCACTAGCGCGAAAACACCAAGCCCAAGCATCCAATGATTCTTCACCGGTTTCTTAGGCTCCCCAATCGTCACCGTCTGCGGCAAGAGATCTGCGATCTCACTGAGCTCCGGCAATTGCTGCCCCGGCATCGCTTGATCCTTTACCATCTTTTTCCAATCCGTATTCATCACAAGGTCCACACCTGGATTTTGCTCCTTCACCTGACACGAGCATGAGCCGATCAGAAACTGCGCTGCGTGATCCACAGTTTCCACCTGGATGCCTTTGCCAACGAGCGCATAGAGCACTCTGCCCTGCCCGAAAATCGGAAAGACGATCGGCTCATTGAATCCACGGAGGTCTGGCTCACTCGCCAGAAGCATGGCCACGAAGGCGCTCTCGGCTGCATCATCCCGTTTCAAGCGCAGCGTCGAGAATGCGAGGCGCAGTCCATCACCGGGGATCGAGACGAGGCCGTTTTTGATGTCTTGCTGATCCAGTTTGGGCAGTTCCATCACGCCGGAGAGGTATTCGAGCCGTTCGTCGAGGAACTTGGCCGCTGCGTCGTCCTTCGCGGCATCACCGCTCTCCAGCAGGACCCACACCGCACTCTCACCCGCGCCGAGTCGCTCAGTGATCTGCTGACGTGCTGGAGAGTCGAGCAGGAGCTTCACATTTGCTTCGCTGTAGTCAGCGGACCAGATGACGGAGTCATTCCGCATGGAAACTGGCTGGCGCAGTTCCACTTTCTGCGTGTCTGCCGTGGTCGCCGTGAATTTGCCATCCAGCTTGGCTCCATGCGGCAAGGTGACGCGATACGCATCCGCCGTCCAATGCTCCAGCGCATAACGAAATACCGGCACCGAGCAAGCGAACGCGGAGGTGGCGGTGAAAAGAATGAGAGCAATCAAAGAGCGCGACATGGAAGTCAGACAATACGCGGTGGTTTGGATGAATTCGCCGCCATGTGGGCGTTTTAGTCGCACCATGCGCTCACTTCTTCTCCTGCTTGCCATTTCCACCGCCAGTGCCGACTGGCCGACTTATCTGCATGATGCCACGCGAGTGGGTGCGACAACGGAAGGACTGAAATGGCCGTTGCAACAAGCGTGGACGTATGAGTCGCCCACGGCACCGAAGATGGCTTGGGCGGGCGAGGATGGGCGGGTGATCGAAGGCCATGAGCTCTTCAACCGCATTCGTTTTGATGATGTGTTTCAGGTCGCGATCAGCGGAGGGAGTGTGTTTTTTGGTTCGTCGGTCGATGGGCGTGTGATTTGTCGTGATTTGGCCAGCGGGGCTGAGAAGTGGTCGTTCTTCACCAATGCGCCAGTGCGCTTGGCTCCGACGGTGGTGGATGGAAAAGTGTTTGTCGGCTCGGATGATGGCTACGCCTATTGTCTGGATGCGAAGACGGGCAAACTCGTCTGGAAACTCCGAGCGGGGCCGCATGATGAACGAATCCTCGCGCGTGGCCGCATGATCTCGCGCTGGCCGGTGCGGACGGGCTTGCTGGTGGATGGCGGCATTGCATATTTTGGCGCGGGCGTGTTTCCGCATGAGAAGGTCTTTATCTATGCTGTCGAAGCGGCCACGGGGAAGATCTTTTGGAAAAATGACGCGATCAGTGAGAAGGACGCAGGCCGCAATGATCTCTCGCCGCAGGGTTACATGCTGGCGACGAAGGACATCTTGTTTGTGCCTTCAGGACGGTCGCTGGCGGTGTCGTTGGATCGTAAAACAGGCGAGTATCTCGCGAAACCTGAGCCCGGCTGGCGTGGTGATGCTGGTGGGCCGATTGGTGGCACGCAGGCTTTCCTCGCGGATGACCAAATCTACGCGGTGGGTGAGCATCACATCCTGGCGCTTGATCAGGAGAAGCAAAAATCGGGCTTCGGATGGTTTGCAGGCACGCAGATGACATTGGCGGGTGACATGGGCTACATGGCGAATGGCACGAAGATCATCGCTGTGGATCGCATCAAGCATGCGGAGGGCACACGCATCCGTCACGGACATGAAATGGCCATCGCCAAGCTCAGTGCGGACTTGAAGAAGCATCCGGCACTTGCTGAGGCAAAGAAGCTGCAAGCAGCTGAAGCAGCGGCGCGTGCGGCGAAGGATGATCCGGCGGCGTTTGCCAAAGCGCAGGCCGAATTGGCAACTGTCGCGACCAAGTATGAGCCGCTGCGTGTCGCTTATAAAGCAAAGCAGGATGAGATCGCCAAGCACAAGGCCGATCTAGCCGTCGCAGCGGACGTGGGCGTGAAGTGGACACTTGATTCGCCACATCAGTCGGCATTGATCGTTGCGGGCAAAAAGTTGATCGCTGGTGGTAAGGATGAAGTGGTCGCGATAGATGCTGAAACGGGCAAGCAGGCCTGGAAAGCTGCCGTGGATGGCGATGCGCGTGGTTTGGCCGTTTCGGATGGTCACCTCGTCGTCAGCACGACAACCGGGAAAGTTTATGTTTATGGCGAAAAGACCGCGGCTCCAATCGCGGCCAAGAAAGGATCGTTTTCGTCTGATGAAGCCCATGCGCAGGCTGCTGAGGCCATCTTGAAGCAAACGGGCGTGACGAAGGGCTTCTGCATCGTCCTGGGCAATGACCAAGGCCAGCTCGCTTATGAATTGGCGAAGCGCAGCGAGTTGATCATCTTCGGTGTAGATGCGGATGAGAAGAAGGTGGCGGCAGCGCGTGCGGCTTTGCTGCCGACGGGTCTGTACGGTCCACGCATCACGGTGGATCATCTCGATCTCGCGGTGATGCCGTATTCGAGTTACTGCGCCAATTTGATCGTGAGTGACAGTTCAGAACCTACGGGCGTGCCAAAGGATGTGGCGCGGCATTTGAAGCCGATTGGCGGCAAATTCTGCTTCAAAGCGACGTCGAAGACCGACGCATGGCTCGCTGAGACGAAGTTGAGTGAGGAAAAAGCGAAGATCGCGAATGCCGACGGCTGGAGTGTGCTCACGCGCGCAACGCTGCCGGGTGCGAGCTCGTGGTCACATCAGTATGGCAATGCGGCGAATACTTCGAGCACGGATGATCGCCGAATCAAAGGCGGGCTCAGTGTGCTGTGGTATGGCGATCCCGGTCCGGGTCAGGTGGTGAATCGTCATGATGGAGCGGTGGGACCGCTTTCGGTGAATGGTCGCCTCTTTGTGCAAGGCAATGACAGCATGCTGGCCTATGACGCCTACAACGGCCAATTCCTGTGGGAGACGAAAAATCCCGGTGCGATGCGCACGGGGGTCTATAACGCGCGCGAACCCGGTAACATGGCCGCGAGCGATGATTTCCTCTTCATGCTCATGGAGGACGAGTGCATCCAGTTCGACGCCGAAACGGGCAAGATTGTGCGCACGCTGAAAATCCCCGGCGCAGGCACCAAGAAGGACCTTCAGTGGGGTTACATCGCCTATCACGACGGTTTGCTCTACGGCACTGAAACGGAGCGTGTCGAGAAGGCCTCAGAAGTCGCGCGTCGAGGTAAAAGCGGCTCCATTTCGACGGACAAGATCTTCGCCTTCGATGTGAAGACAGGTGCGCTGAAATGGACGCATCAGGGCAAGCACATCTCGCATGTGTCGATCGCGATTGGAGATGGCAGATTGTTTTTCATCGATGCTTCTCTCACACTCGATCAACGCGCTCTTATGCTGGCGCAGGACAAGACGGATCTGGCCAAACTCACTGGCAAGGAGCGCGAACTGGCTGAGGACCGTGTGAAGAACAACGATATGCGCATGGCGGTGGCGCTGGATGCCGTCACAGGCCAGCAGCAGTGGGCCAAACCGGTCGATGTGACTGATTGCAGCGAGATCGGCATCGGTGGCGGTGCATTGACACTCATGTATCACAACGGCCACCTCGTTCTCGGCGGCGCGAACGCGAATGGGCACTACTGGGAGCAGTTTTTGAGTGGTGAATTCAAACGTCGTCGTCTGGTGGTGCTCGATGCAAACAAGGGTGAAAAACTCTGGGCCAAGGACGCGAATTATCGCCATCGCCCCGTCGTGATCGACAACGAAATCATCGCCGAGCCCTGGAGCTATGATCTTTACACCGGTGCGCAAAAGACGCGCACGCATCCCATCACCGGCGAGGAGTCCGCGTGGATGTTTGCACGGCCTGGACATCACTGCGGTGCCATCTCCGCCACGCCGAACATGATGTTCTTCCGTTCCAAGTTCACCGCGTTCTATGATCGCGATAGCGACAGCGGCACCGAGCACTTCGCGGGGCATCGCCTTGGTTGCTGGATCAACACCATTCCCGCCAACGGCCTTGTGATGATCCCTGAGGCCAGCGCTGGTTGCGTTTGCCTCTTTTCCATCGCCAGCACGGTCGTCTTTGAGCCGCGTGAGGATCGCATGAACTGGGGCGTCTATAGCGCCGACGGTGCCTCAGTGCCTGTACAGCACATGGCGCTTAATCTTGGTGCGCCCGGTGATCGCCGTGATGCTCATGGCAAGCTCTGGCTCGGTTATCCGCGGCCCAGCTCGCGTGCTGGCATTGATTTGCCGCTCGATTTCAAACCGCAGTATTCCAAAACCGGCGGAGCCTACAGCCTCAACGAAGACAGCCATCCCGTGAAAGGCCACGACACGCCCTGGATCTTCACCAGCGGCCTGCGCGGCCTCACCAAGCTTGAAATTCCCGTTTTGGCCAAGGGTCAACCTTCCGCGACCTACACCGTGAAACTCATGTTCGCCGCCCTTGAAGGCGACAAGCCCGGCCAGCGCGTCTTCGACGTTAAACTCGGCGGCAAGGTCGTCTTGAAGGCCTTTGACCCCGCGACGCACAAGGGGGCTGTGGTTGAAGAATTCAACACCATCCCAGCTACCGAGAATCTCGTTGTGGAATTGATCCCGTCGGCTGGCGACCCCATTCTAAATGGCATCGAGATCCTGCGCACGAATGCAAAGGTGATTACGGGAGGCGTTGCGGGACGATAGGCATCACCGCAGCGACTTGAGCAAGCGCTGGATCTCATCGTGATCGCCAAGGAAGAAGAAGACCAGCTCCGGCGGCGTGGCGATGAAAACGAAGGCGAGCCGGTTTTCCAAACCCACGCGACACTCGAAGATCGTCTTCGTCAGTCGCCGAATACCGATCCCGGAATGTAGATGTGGTTGCCCCCACGCGGCCACAACCGCATTCATGGCTGCACCGATCATTTTGCGATCAGATTTGGAACGTGCGCGCAGTTGCTCCAGCAATTCATCGACGACTCTTGCCTGCAACGAGGGCTTCGAGGTCGCCAGTGAAGGCTTGGAGCTTGCCTGCTTTCCGCTTTTTTGCGATTTTTTCATGAGTGCTCTTTTCAAAGGCCGCCAGCTCTGTGGCGGTGACGCCGTACTCGCGTGCTGCGTAATCGGTGGACTCCACCGTCACTGGTCTAAGAGCGATGATCCTGCCATCCAAGACGATGCCAATGTCCTCGCCTTTCAAGGCAAGACGCAGCAGCATGGAAAGATTAGCGCGTGCGCTGGTGGGGGTCAGGGTGGTCATGCTCATGTCGTAAAAGTGACGTATCTTCGTCGGATATGCGAGCAGGATTTTAACCGCGCAGAGTTGAGTGCCGCGTGCCGAAGGCACAGACCTCGTTCTTGTTGGCGCAGAGGCGGGTGAGGTGGAAGGCCTCGCACAAGGAAGGCGCGTGCTGCTTGAGTTGATCGAGGAGGTGGTATTCGTCTGTTCCTTTGAATTTGATGGTGACGATGAAGTGACGCATGCGGCCTTCACGCAGCCACTCGAGCAGGAGATCGATGCTGCGCTGAGGCGCGGCGATGACGTCGCAGATGAGCCAGTCCACTTGCTGCGGTGGTTTGTATTTGAAGGCGTCGGCGACTTCGAAGTGGAGGCGGGGATTGCGCATCAAATCTTCCCGCAACTCTGAGCGGTCGATGGCGATGACGTGCGCGCCACGTTGCAAAGCAACGTAACTCCAACTGCCAGGCGATGCTCCGAGATCGACGCAGGTTTCGTTTTCGGTGATTTGGGTGCCGAGGCGCATTTCGGACTCCACGACTTTGGCAAAGGCACGAGAGGGAGCGTCTTTATCCTCTGCCCAAGGGATGACTCCGCGAAGGAAGGGGGAGATGATGGCGCGGAGATCATGTGGCTGCGGTGCGGCGCTGACGGAAAGCCATCCGGTCTCCGGAGAGGTGAGGAAGCACTGCACGAGGGAGGTTTGTGGCGTGAAATGAGTAGCATTGTCGAGCAAGGAACGCGCGAGATGTCGGCGACGCTTTTTCAAGCGCTCGAGCAGAGCGCTGCGGATGAGATCACACCGATTGTAGCCGGCGCGGCCTTCGCCGTAATGCGGCCACAGATGGAGCAGCCAGGGCTGTGCATCAGGCAAGACACCGGCGATGTCATTGATGATGCGATCTGCCCATGCGTTGATGGAGACGGCCTGTGCCTCGACTGCGTTTGGCAGGGTCTGGCGTGCGAACGCTAGATAGGGCGTGCTGGACAAGTCGTGATCGGTGATGAGGCCGATGCCGGGAACGTCATGAATGACTGCCTGCGGCTGCGCACGACGGATTTCGTTTGCGAGGAAGGATGAACAGTCTGGGTCAGTCAGGAAAAGAGGCACGGAAGCAATGGGTTCATCACTTGGCCGCCGTGGCTTCTTTGAAGGGCGAGACGATGCCGAGGGAGGCGGGTAGGAACTCGTCCGTGCGGAAGCATGAGGCTGGCAGGCCCTCAGCGTTGATGAGATTGGCACCTTCCGGCATGGCGGCCCAAGCGTAGCGGACGCCGACAGGTTTTTTGACAGCATCACTCCAGACGAGCACGTCGTTGCCGTCGATTTTGGCTTTGGCCCAGACCCATTTTTGATCGGAACCTGAAATTTGGAAATGCTTGAGCTCGCCGCCGTCTCGGGATTTGAGCCCGGTGCCGGTGTGGTCGAATTGAACGCGGATTTTGCCATCCTCGACGGCAGAGGTGCGATACAGAGGGCCGCTGAAGACGGTGGAGGTTTTGCTGTAATCTTTAGCGAGCGCCCACAAAGCGAGTCGGCGGCCGACCTCTTGTTTGTTCTTCGGATGGATGTCTTTTTCTTCGCCAATGTCATTGATGACGGCGATTCCAGTTTTGGGTAGGGTGAGCGCGGTGAGAAGCTGGGCTTCCTGCAGTTCAGCCCAAGTGTCGGCAAGGCCTGGTTCTTTGGTCACAGGCTTGCCGTTGCCGAAACTGGCGAGCTGCACGACGTAGAAGGAGAATTCAGTATCCCAGCGTCGGCGCCAGTCGTTGATCATGGTGGGCAGCAACTCTTGGTATTGGAAGGCGCGGCGTTGATTTGACTCTCCTTGATACCAAATGGCTCCTTTCATGCCGTAGGGGATCAAGGGTGCGATCATGCTGTTGTAGAGCGCACTCGGGTAATGTTGTGATTTATTGGGATCATCCGGCGGACGCGGTGCGGCAGGTTTGGGCTGCTTCGTGGCACCCGCGGCGAGCTTTTTGTTTTGTTCGTCGATGAGTTTTACTTTGGCCTGCCAGTCTGCTTTGTTTTTTTCAAAGATGGATTGCTGCAAGGGTGCATCCCACTGCTTTAGAGCGTTTTGCCAATCGGCGAGCATTTCTTGAGCGCATGGACGGTCTTTAAGAGCCTCGCTGCTGGTCCAGGCCTCGATGCGGGTGCCGCCCCATGAGGTATTGATGAGTCCGACGGGGACTTTGAGCACCTGATGAAGATGGCGGCCAAAGAAGAAGGCGACGGCAGAGAAATCAGCAACGTTGGCGCTGGTGGCTTCACGCCAAGCACCTTTGCTATCTGCCTGCGGAGTCATGTTGGTGACACGCTCAACATTGAACATGCGGATCTGCGGATGATTGGCGGCAGCGAGCTCGGCATCGGCATTGAGCGTGCGGTTGACGGTCATGGCCATGTTGGACTGGCCAGAGCAGACCCAGACTTCGCCGACGAGGACGTTCTTAATAGTGAGCGTGTTTTTTCCGGTAAGCGTGATGTCGGAAGGCTCGGCGGAGGCATTGAGGGGATTCAAGGTCACGCGCCATTTACCATCCCGACCGGCGGTGGTGCTGTGCGTTTGCTCGCCGAAGGTAACCTTGATGCTTTCTCCAGATTCAGCGGTGCCCCAGATGGGAGTGAGCTGGAGCTGCTGGAGCACCATATTGTCAGAGAAAATGGCGGGCAGGGTGATGTCCGCGCGGAGTGCGGTGGCGAGCAGCAGGAAGGGGAGGATTCGTTTCATGCGGGAGAGGAAAACTGCTCAGCGCTCTGTGCTGAGTCTCGCGAGACAAGCGGGTGAGCGCTGGTCTGCTCAGCGGCGGGTAGCCATCGCGGGCTCCAGAGCTTTGCGGTAGTTGACCACCGCGTCGGCGATGGCTGTGCAGAGAATTTTTTGGTAGCTGTCCGTGGCGATGAGGCGGCACTCAGTGGCGTTGGTGATGAAGCCGCCTTCCAGCAGGATGCCGGGCTTTTGGCAACCGGTGAGCACACTCCATTGAGCGCGTTTGATGCCACGGTCGATGGTTTTGACCGTGCGGGTGACACGGGCATGCACGGCACTAGCGAGGGCGATATTGGCAGAGTCTTGGCGATTGCCAGTGGTGCCGTTGAGATTGTAGCCACCTCCGCGGCTGATTGTGGCAGCGGCATTCTGTGGCGTGAGCGCCCATGTCTCGATTCCGGAGGCACTGTTTTCAGCGGAATTGAAGTGCAGGCTGATGAAGATGCTCTTGGGGATCTGATTGGCGATGGCGACGCGTCCGCTGAGGCTGATGAAGGTGTCAGTGCTACGGGTAAGCACCACTTTGAATCCGCGTGCCATCAGTGCGGTGCGGAGATTCTGGGCCATTTTGAGTGTGTACTCTTCTTCATAGCCATAAACGCCACGCGCACCCGGCTCGTGCCCGCCATGACCGGCATCAACGACGACGGTATCAAACAACTCGGCACCTTGAATGTGGCTGGGGCGCAGAATGGGGTCGATGAGCTTCACGACGTCGAGACGGGAGACGAGTGCTTTATCCTTGTGGCTGACGACGGGAAAGCTGAGGATGAACTTCATGTTGTTCATGAGCATTTCCTGTGAGCCGATGGTGGCTTTGACAATCAGCGTGCTGGAGATGAGCCAGACGCTGGTGCCTTGCTGCTTGAAGCTGCTGAACCCGTAGAGCGGATTGTAAAAGTCGCGGATGCTTTCCATCGTGACGTAATCACGACCGCCGACGTCAATGACGTGCCAGGGATTGGTGGCGGATGGTTTGACTTCGTTTTTGACGTTGGAGACAGAGGCGGTGGCTTCAGGGGTGGGTTTAGCTGGAGCTTTGGGTGCATCGGTGACGGCTGGCTTGACTGGAACTGGCTTTGCGGGCTCTAGCTTGGGTTCTGGCTTGGCCTCCGGCTTTTTGGCGGGAGTGGTGGTCTTGGCCGTGGATTTCGGCTTTGCCGGAGCGGACTTTGGCTTGGCCGTGCTCTTGGTTGCTGGCTTGTCCTCAGCAGGCGGCGGGGCAGGTGGGGTGTCCTTGGTTCCGAAGATTTTGGAGAAAAAACCCGGCTTCTTCTCCTCCTCGGCACGCAGTGGAGAAGTCTGCAGAGAGACAAGGGCCGCCAATGCCATCAAGGCTAAGGTTTGTCGGAGAGTTGAAAGGTAACCGGAGGTCATGCGGGATTTTTGCGGGTATAAGACTCGGTGCAGGGTAGCTTTTATAGCCCGCCTAGACTGGTTTGGCAATCATTCTGACGATGTGGTTTTTCGCACACTTGATAAACACTCCGCCTTGGCGCATGAAGGAGTCCTCATGGCTAAAAAACCCGTAGTTCTTATCATTCGCGACGGCTGGGGCATCAATCCCGGCGGCAAAGCTCAAGCTCAAGCCAATGGCGACGCCACCTTGCTGTCCAAGACGCCTTTCCACGATCACCTCTACGCCACCTATCCGCGTGGCACCGTCAGCGCCAGCGGCGAGGACGTCGGCCTGCCCGACGGCCAGATGGGTAATAGCGAAGTCGGCCATCTCAATCTCGGTGCCGGCCGTGTGGTGTATCAAGACCTCACCCGCATCAACAAGAGCATCCGTGATGGCGAGTTGGCCCAGATGCCCGTGCTCGTCGAGGCCTTCGAGAAAGCCAAGGGCAAGCGCCTACACTTCCTCGGCCTCATCAGCGACGGCGGTGTGCATTCGCACCAGGATCACCTCGCCGCTCTCTGCAACGCCGCCAAGGCTGCAGGCGTCGAAGACCTTATGGTCCACGCCATCACTGATGGCCGCGACACCTCGCCCAAAGGTGGCGCCGCCTATCTTGCCAAGCTGGAGGCCGATCTGAAGCCAAGTGGTGCCAACATCGCCACCGTCATCGGCCGCTACTACGCCATGGACCGCGACACTCGCTGGGAGCGCAACAAGCTCGCTTGGGACGCTATCGTCCTCGGTCGTGGTGAAGTGCGCAGCGATGCCCCGAGCGCCGCCGTGAAGGCTGCGTATCCAAGCGATCCGCGCGGTGACGAATTCATGCAGCCGATGATCTTCAGCAACGCCAACGAGCAGCGCATCCGCGATGGCGAACTCGCCACCATGCCTGTGCTCGTCGAAGCCTTCCAGCAGGCCAAAGGCAAGCGCCTCCACTTCCTCGGCCTCATCAGCGATGGCGGAGTGCATTCTCACCAGGATCACCTCGCTGCGCTGTGCAATGCCGCGAAAGCCGCAGGTGTCGATGACCTCATGGTCCACGCCATCACCGATGGCCGTGACACCTCGCCGAAAGGTGGCGCAGCGTATCTTGCCAAGCTGGAGGCCGATTTGAAGCCCAGCGGTGCCAACATCGCCACCGTCATCGGCCGCTACTACGCTATGGACCGTGATACCCGCTGGGAGCGCAACAAGCTCGCCTGGGACGCCATCGTCCTCGGCCGTGGTGAAGTCCG
>JANOBP010000126.1:0-3885 GCA_031411715.1 Verrucomicrobiaceae bacterium
CTCGCTGATCCAGACCATCAAAGCCAATGCTCGCGGGCTGCCCAACTTCGCCAACTTCCGCATTCGAATCCTCTTCTATTGCGCCAAGCTAGACATGATGCCCGCCTGATAACAATCACAGCTTTTTGCCAAAAGAACCATTTTTGTTAATGGAAAGACAATTAAAGGAATTAGGAGCTCTCTGGCATGTCTGCCCGAAGAGGTTTATGCGAGTGTTTATCAGGTCGAAGAAGAATCTGTTTCTTCTGAGTTTCGTATGAACGAAAAGTAAGGTGAAATGAACTCACGAGACAACCAATGGCCTTGGTTGTGCCAACTCATTTGGAAAAGTGAAATCAAGAGAGCTGTTGATTCGTCTGCTCCCCGCGGACTCAACCTGCCTGCTCCTCGCCCACCTCTTGGTGTTTGTCCCGGATCACTCTTAATGTCATTTGTTATAAGAAAGTCGAACTCACGTCCTCCCAATACAATGTAAATATGGGTCGGGTCCGGTAACCGACAGATTTTACGAACAAATCGTCAAGATTGCCATGCGCGTGACTTTCACTCGACGGGATGGATGAAACCGTCACCTTGCTGCCATGCATTCAACTTCCAGCCAAGTAACCAAACACGTCTTGATCCTCGGTGGTGGCTTTGCGGGGCTGGCGTGTGCCAAGGGGCTGAGGGATGAGCGGTTTGAGGTGACGCTGGTGGACCGGTGGAATCATCATTTGTTCCGGTCGCTGCTCTACCAGGTCGCCACGGCGGGTCTGGCCATGACGGAGATCGCGCAGCCGTTGCGCTCGATCTTGTCGGAGCACAAAAACGTCACGACACTGATGGATGAAGTCACGCGCATCGACTTGGAGGCCCGGCAAGTGCATCTCAAAGGGCGAGTGATGAGCTATGACCATCTCGTGATCGCCCTGGGTGCCAAGACGGGCTACTTCGGCCACCACGAATGGGCGCAGTGCGGCGGTGGTGAGTTTTGCGGGCATGCAGGTGCGCGGTTTCATCGCGTGGCTGATGTGGCTCTTCGTGCATCAGCTCTTCCTCATGGGCATGCGCAACCGCGCCTCCGTCTTCCTGCACTGGGTGGTCCTACGTCACCTAGCAGCGCGGCGCGCGGATCATTCAGCCGTGAGGTATTGAAGGAAGAATTTCAATTGGAGAACTGATTTCAAAAGCGTAAAAGGCGGCTATGCCCGCCCAGCTAGAACCCTTCCTCGACAGCACCACTGCTCGTGCGGAATTGGTGCCATTTTTAATGACTCATTTTCAAGGGGAAAATGCGTGCAATGAAAAACAGTGGATCAAGCGAATGGCCTATTGGTGGGATGAAAATCCTTTTGCCAGTGCCCATCCCTGCAGGGGTTGGGTGCTTCGCGATAGTGGGCAGGTCGTGGGCTATCTTGGCGTTATCCCGACTTTTTACGAAGACCCGAATGGCCAACCGATTCCGGCTTTGATTGCTACGACTTGGGCCATCGCTGAAGAACATCGCAATGCCGCACTCGCAATGGGCATGATGCTGCAACGACAAAGCCGCTCGGCAATGCTGGTGGATACAACCCCCAGCCTAGAGGTGCAGGCGCTGCTGAATCGTTGGGGATGGATTTCACGCACTGAGATTCGTCGTAGCGTTGTCATCCGTGGCACGTCCTTGGCTTATTTTGCCGGTCTCAAGAGCAATGAACTCTCGCTGCTCACCAACGGGCTGGAAATCACGACGGACCTAGAGCGCATCCGTGCGATTCATGCAGTGCGATCACATAAGGCCATTCAAAAACACGTTACACCAGAGTATCTGCGCTGGTATGCGGCCTCTCCGATGCGGGAGAATCATTTTATCGGGGTCGTGGATTCACAGGGCGTGCTCAGTAGTTATCTCATACTCACCCCGAAATCCATCAGAGGTGTCCCGAGCTGGAAAGTGATGGATTGGTTCACCACACGCGAAACAAACCGCGAGTTGCTGGCATTGATTGGCCATTTGATTGGAAAATCACCAGCTAAGCATGGCAACTGGTTTCCTTTGATCGGCCTAGCCGCCTTTTTGCCGGATGATCCCTGGGAAGGAGTCTCGCAACTCTACCAACGACTTGTGAGGGTCAATCACTTCTATTGCCTGCCACCTGAGTTCAAAGGCCAGAAAATCCGCAGCGTCATGGCTGAGGGTGACTGGGGCCTCTGATCCTTATGAAATGAGAGCGAGTATATTCGCTGGTGTGGTGAAGGACTCGACGGTGATTTTTTCATCCGGAATCTGCACATTGAACTCCTGCTCCAGAGCCATCAGCAGATCGATGGATTGTAGCGAATCCAGCCCCAGCTTCCCCAACTCTGCATCCATGGCTAAAGTCTGATCTGCCGGCAAGAGCCGGAGAAATGGGCGGACAAGATCGAGCAGGCGTGTTTCTGTTGTAGGCATGGAAGGGTAAATTTAAACGGAGATTTGAGCGTGGCCATGACGTAACTGCCACGCTTCACATTCGTGACCCTTTTCGTGTGTCACTTCGATCGGTGGCGGATGACTCAGAAAGGCCAGCAAGCTGGCGGTCAGTCCATATGCGCCCACATTGGGGATGCCGATCAGATCGCCCGACTCGACAGCGGGGATTTTCAAACCCCGAGCTAAACTATCCAAAGGAGTGCACAGAGGCCCCACGACATCGGCCGTCATCAGTGGCTCTGCACTGACGTCGCGACTCAGATTAATGATCGTCACCCCAGCACGCGGCACACGCCCGAGGCCCGCCATGCCACCCAGATGATGAATACCGGTATCGAGTATCACAAACGTCTTCGTCGGCAGGCGCTTCACCTCCAGGACCTGTGCGATCAACCACCCGCTGCTTGCACTCAAGTAGCGCCCTGCTTCAAACCAAAGCTTCACTCCGCGTGCGGCAAAGGGACTCTGTAGCCACACCTCATCCAGCTTTTCCCGCAATCCATCGAGACTCGGCCGTGCGTGATCATTGCCATAAGGCCATGGGAAACCACCGCCGACGTTGACGACTTTAAATGCAACTCCCAAAGCCTGCTGGACACGCTCTGCCGAGGCCAAGGCACGGCGTGTATTGGTGACCAAAGCATCCACACCCGCCACCTGGGTACCAAAATAAATGTGAACGCCAATGACCCGCACTTGAGGCAGAGTAAGGCGCTCATGTGACGCAGGATCTAACAGCAAGGACTCCTCGAATCCAAACTGACTCTCCACGCCCGTCATTGCCAACCGTGCATCTGGCGCTTCCGATGGATTGACCCGCAGCAAGACTTCAGCCGTGACCTTTGCAGCAACACACATCTCGGAGATCAAGGCCATATCTCGAAAGGACTCCACTGAGAATAGGCGCACTCCAGCTTCGAGGGCTAGCATGATCTCTGTCCGTGTCTTACCCGGCCCACCGAAGAGCATTTGGTCACCCGTGAAACCTGCGGCTCGTGCAGCCACCAATTCGCCCTCCGAAGTGATCTCAGCACGACCACCAGACTCACGCACTCGACGCGCTAAAGCTGGCAGTGGATTGGCTTTAAATGAATAACAGACGCTGGCCCCTTCAGGTAAAGCCTCAGCCAGTTCAGTCGCACGTTGACTGACCTCTGCTAAATCATAGGCATACAACGGTGTGCCGTGCTTGGTCACGATCTGATTGGCGAGAGTCGGATTCATGCTTCTTGAGTCAGCAAGGCACGCAAAGCTTTGCGATCCACCTTTTGGTTAGCGGTGCGTGGCAAATCCGCCAGATAAATGAGGCGATCCGGCAGCTTTGCGCGCTCCAGATGCAGTGCCAGTTCAGAAAAGAGAACCGCATCATCCGGCTGATCTCCATGACACGCGAGGAAAAGACAGAGCGCATTTTTTGCCTCATCCTTGATGCACCCCGCAGCCGTGATCAG
>JANOBP010000127.1:0-14859 GCA_031411715.1 Verrucomicrobiaceae bacterium
CTTCGTAGAGGACGTGGCCGCCATTGCGTCCGAAGCTGGACATGCCCACCCGCACCGGGTAGCAGCCAGTCATGAGTGCTGCGCGGGACGGGGTGCAAACGGGGGCGGGAGAATAGAAATCGGTGAACCGTGCGCCCTCGGCGGCAAGCCGGTCGAGGTTCGGTGTCCGGATCTTCTCGAAGCCCGGGCGGTTGTCCGGCGTCCAGTAGCACCCGACGTCGTCGTAGCCGAGGTCATCGGTGAGGATGACGAGAATGTTCGGTTTGGATGGCACAGGGCTGGCCGCGTGCAGCGTGACGAGCGGCGCGAGCAGCAGTGTGAGGAAGTCGAAGAAACGGCGGGATTTCATAGAACTATTAAAACGCCTTTCGATTCTGGAATACATGGCCTAGGTCTGCCAAAAGTTGTCATCATCCTGCCATGTCACCCGAGGCTCGGAAACTACCGCCGCCCGTTCAGAATCATCTCGTTCACCTTCTGGCGCAGCGCCTCCTTGTCGGGATCGGCAAAGGCGCTGTCCAGCGTGCTCACGCTGCCTGCATCCCTTTTGCCAGGTCACTTCATTGGGTAACTTGATTGCGGGTGACCGCGTTGAAACCAATTGTAGTGAGGTAGCGTGGAAACTCATCCAGAAATGCGTTGTGGCATCGCCCAACAAGGAACTCAATGTCCTCAATAACCTTTTCGACCTTGGTGTGGGTGATTGGCTGGAGCGCATTCTTCGGTCGGTCGCAATTGTGAATGCAATCGTGACGCCGCTGAAAAAGCTCGTCGTAGTAGTCCTCGAAATGCGTCAAGGCTGACTCGCGAGCAGCTCCCTTGTTAGCATGAGGCAAGGCTCGATACTGGGTTGGCGTGATTCCGAAACGACGCATTCGCGAGTCGAGGTGAAGAATCCACGGTTCCAGTGTGGCGACATTCAACAGTTTATGTGTCTTGCGGAAGAAGTGATTGAACAGGCCCCTGATCTCATCAAGCGAGAGCACGCTCTCGTCTTCGATTAGTTCTCGTGCGGCCATTCGCCATCGCCAGCCACCTTGAGCCTGCCGGATAACGGCTATTACCGGAACCTTTAGTTTGGAAAGCCGGTGAGGAATCTCAATCGCGGGCTGCAACTGCTTGGCTTGCAGTGTCCTCGCGATAAGGTCTGCATAAGCGTCGCAAAAGTATGCGTCGGAAGCCCCCACTGCCATCATCCATGCGGCCCGGCTAATGTCGTCTCTAAGGACGCCGGCAGGCTGTTGTGAGGCGTGAATGCAAAGCGCACTGGCCCGTGCAATATCGCCATCGAAGTGAGTTTTAGCAGTAGCAAGCATGGTGAGGGTAGTAGCCTGACGTTGTTTATCCAAAACACATGGTGGGTGAAGCGGATTCGCCCACCGTTTGCTTGGATGCCGGTCAAACCAAACGAAGGTCAGACAGGAGAAACGGAGTCTCCGAGCATGACAAGCCATGTCAAGGCTTGCGGAGACTGGCAGTCACATCACCGCCGCCCGTTCAGGATCATCTCATTCACCTTCTGCCGCAGGGCCTCCGTGTCGGGATCGGGCAAAGCCAGTGTCCAGCGTGCTCACGCCGTTGATCACCCCTTTAGCTCACTTACTCGGCCGCCACTTTCAATGCCTCGGCGCGAAGGGCGTCGCTGATGCGGAAGTGATTGGCATCCAGAGCGTCGAGCAGCGGACGCACGGTGGCGATCACACCTTCCTGTTTCGCTTTGATCAGCAGACCCACGGTGCCGGTGACTGGCACGCCCAGGCGCAGGGCCACTTCACGCGCTTTCCGATCATCCAGAATGATGCGGAGTCCTTTCTCGTAAGCTAGGACGATAGCCTCCGACTCCCCAGGATCGACCAACAGCCGCAACGCGGCCACCATGCCCACGTCCGCAGGCCGTTCGACCTTCATCCAGGCTGGCAGCGCCCCAAACTCTTGATTCACCGCAGGCGGGGCAAAAATGGGTTCAATCAGTGCAGCCAGCAGGTCCAGACGCCCGATGCGCTCCAGCCCGATCAAGCAGGCGCTATCGACGACGGCAGCGATCTTCACCATGCGACCTCGTTGGCAAGTTCACTGGCCGGATAATCCGCGACTGGGATTCCATACAGGCCCAGCACGTCGATGAAAGCCCGCTTCGTGTAACCAGCCACCTCCGCCGCTTGGCCGAGCGACAAGCGACCCAGCTCAAAGAACTTCAGCGCCATCATCAAGCGCCCCTCCACCGCATTCACAAAGGGAGGCAGTGAAGTCATGTCGAGTTGGGGTGCGGATGTCATGGTTGGAGACTACGTTAGTGACTCGCTTTCGGCAAGCATCCGTCTTGGGAGATGCATGGCAAACTCCCGGCACTCCTGCACGCAACGAGGCAGCCTGCTCTACACCCGTGTGGCATACTCGAAAGCTTCGCACTCTCGGTTGGCAGTCTTTGTCGTAGCGTGAGTTTTCCAACTCGCGGGGTTGGTAGTTGGAGAGGCTGGAGGCAAACGAATTGGAAAACACTTTTTACGCAGAAAGGCTCCCCGCCGTTCACCCGCTCCAAAGCCCCACCCGGAACTCACGAAAAATGCCGTAGCGATAAGGGCGGATGGTGCTGGAAGTGCCCTTGGTTTGGCAATGTTTTTCCGGGGGAAGCTGCCTTACAAAGGTAAAATTTGTGACAGCGGCAAAGAAGTGCTTCACGATGCGGGATGCCTCCGCCCACGAGCTAGGTAGACGTTGCCCAAATCCATCGCTTACCGGATGACGTCATTCATCCGCAGTTCACGGGCGAAGTCGTTTCGCCAGAAAGTCCCAGATGTCCTTCGCGGCTTCATCGGCGGGATGGCCGTGGGATTTCACGAAGCAGGTGGCACCGGCTTAGTGCGTGAGCTTTTGGAAGTCGCGTGCCCAGCGCGGGCTTTGGGTGTCGTAGTTGGCTTTGGTGAACTCCTTCGGCTGCGTGAGGACCCATTCGTTCTCATATCACAGTCGTGATTTCATGAAGAAGATGCTCGCACGCGCTCAATTCGGCGTGGCCTCGCCATGCGGATAGCGGTAGTCGGCCTTGGCGTCGGTGGAGACTTGCTTCGTCGAGCCATCCGCGAGCATGTAGAGGAACAACTTGCCTCCGGCGTGATAGACAATGGACGTTTCACCCTTCGTGAAGCGCGGGTAGGCGAACCACACCTTCTTTCCCTCGGCATTGGCGAAGGGTTTGAGGTTGGTGATCGTACGCTTGGTCGTGTCGAAGTCCGCGATGTAGAGCGTGCGGCCCGAGTTCTCGTATTTGAAGCCAGTTTGATACTCGAAACAGATCTTCGTCTCGCTCGGCGACACGCTGATGCGGTCGAGGATACCTTTGGGCGCGAGTTCGCACGTCACGCGCTCGAACTTCGGCTCGCCGCCCGGATTCGGCGTCATGAGGTAGTAACCGCGACCGAGCTTCGGAGGCGTGGCGGAGACGAACAGTCGGCCATCGCGCACCGCAGAGTGAACCCACGCGTGGTAGCTCGGATCAGTGAGTTGGATTTCCTCGCCGGGCTTGCCGCCGATTTTGGAGGCCATGATGTGGTAGCTGAGCTTGCCGGGCAGTTTGCGATTCCACACGGGTGTGTTCTTGCCGTCGCGTGTCCAGGTGGGATTGAAGTCGGTGAACGTGCCGTCGCTGAGTTGGTGAAAGCCGCTGCCGTCAGTGTTGATGATGCACATCGCCGTAATCCAATTGTTCACGTCCGGATCATCCTTCAAGCGGCGGAAGAACACAAAATGATCGCCCGTGATCGACCACGACGGCTTGAAATCCCAATGCCCGCTAGTGATCGCTTTCTTCTCTGGCTGGCCGAGCACGGAGATGTGAATCTCGCCGTTCTTGTAGTAGGACGCACGGGGCATCGTTTCCGCCGCCTGAGACAGCGTGACGATCAACAGGAGAGCTAGGAGCGTTTTCATGGTCATGGCGAGTTTGGTGAACGTGCTTGAACCACGAAAGTCGCGGTCATTTTCAGCTCCAATGCTGTGCGATCTTCTTCTTCAAGAACTCCACGCTGCGTGCGAGCTGCTCCATGCCATCGACGCCGTCTTCGATGCTGATCCAGCCGTTAAAGCCTTTGCTCTTCAGCTCGGTGAAGATGGCGTCGTAGTCGTTGAGGCCTTTGCCGATTTCGCCATGGCGGAGGCGTTTGGCGTAGCCTTGCGCGCCGCCTTCTTCTTTGCGCAGATCGTCGATGGTGCCCTCGGCGAGGTAGCGATCACTGGCGTGCATGGTGACGACGCGGTGCGAGACACGCTTCAGTAGCTCGATGGGGTCCTCGCCGGCGAGGTAGGTGTTCGAGGGGTCGTAGTTCACGCCGAAGTTCGGGTGATTCACGGCATCGACGAGCTTGCAGAAGACATCCATCTTCTGCGCGAACTCGGGGTACTCCCAGAAGTCGTCCTTGTAGTGGTTCTCGATGATCAACGTGATGCCGCGCTCTTGCGCATACGGCAGGCAGGCGTAGATCGAGTCAGCGGCAAATTTAACACCTTCATCCAGCGTCAACTCAGGCCTGCGCTGACCACTCAGCACACGGCAATACGAACCGCCGAGCTTGTGCGTCATGTCGATCCAGCGTTTCTGCTTAGCGATCTCCTTCTCGCGAAACGCAGCATCGGGATGGGTGAAGTCCGGCGAGCAGCACATCATCGGGATCACCTTGCCGGTGTCCTCGACCTCCTTGCGGAAGCGCTGCCAGTTTTTCTTATCGGCCATCTCCAGAAAGCCCGCATACCATTCGAGGCCCTGCACATCGAGCGTGGAGGCGAGCTTGATCCATTCGGAGACGGTCATCGTCCCTTCTTTGCAAAGGGCGACCATGAAGGCTTTCGGGAAGGCGGCGAGTTTGGGCATTAGATTGGAGTGGTGGAGTGCGGGAGTAGTGAAATCACTTCGTCGGAATGGTACTCGCATCCTTCGGCGGATTGCGGCCGATGAAGGGATGCTGCTCAAGATCGAAGACCTGGCCGCTGATGGGACCGCATTCGTCGGCGAGTAGCCAGGCGGCGCAGGCGGCGATCTCCTCGGGCCAGAGGATGCGGCCAGCGGGGGCATAGACCTTGGGCAGATCGGCATACCAGTCGTCTTTGAGGCCGTGGGATCGCTTTCTTTTCGCCTCGTTCTCGGTGAGCACCCAGCCGGGGTTGATCTGATTCACACGCACGCCGTCCTCGCGCATGAGCGTGTCGCCCAGATTGCGGGTGAGAGTCATGAGAGCGCCTTTGGAGACGCTGTAGGGCATCAAATTCGGTTCGCCGCTGTAAGCATTGACGCTGCCGATGTTGATGATGCTGCCGCGAGCTTCGCGCAGATGCGGCAAAGCGGCGCGGATGAGCAGGTAAGGCACAACGCAGTTGATCTCCAGCATGCGGCGGAACCATTTGGCATCGGTGTCGTGGATGTTTCCGAGGCCGACCTGCGCGGCGTTGTTCACGATAGCATCCAGTTTGCCGAAGGACTTCACTGCATGTTGCACAAGCGTTTGCGGCGCATCTTCATCGGCAAGGTCTTTGATGACGAGCGTGGCGTTGTCCGCACCGAGTTCGGCAACCGTTTGATCGCCGAGGTCTTGTTCCAGTCCATGAATCACGACCCGCGCGCCCTCCGCCACGCATCGCTTCGCGATGGCCTTGCCGATGCCGGTGACGCTGCCGGTGATGAGGATGATTTTGTTTTCGAGACGCATGCGGGAATCATAACGAGGCCTCCACGGATTTCACTACGACAAACTGTGTCCGAAATGCGACTTCAATGATTCAGCTCCAAAGGCGCGGCCCTTTCGCCTGTGAGCTGAAGCACGCGCCAGAGATGCTGCGCGCACTCGGCGCAGGTGAGTGGGAGGTCCCTCCGATCCCCAGCAGCGAGACCGGCATTGGCAGGAAGGTCGAGCGCGGTGAGCCAGCGATGCAATGTGCCCCAAGTGGTCGGCGAATCAGGTGTGAAGGTGCTTTGCTGCTCGCCGAAGCTGCCCCAAGTGATCATGGCTTCAATGCATGCTCGTTGTGAAGAATTGTTAGGCACATCAACAAAGAGCGGTTTGCTCATTTGGGGCCAATCTTTGGCTTTGGGCGTGGCGTGGTGCAAGCGGGCGAGCAGGCAGGCGAGTTCGCCGCGCGTGACAATCTTCTCGGGCTGGAAGAACACGCTGTCGGCATCTGGCAGCCAGATGCGGCGCGTGGCGAGGAGGTTCGCGGCTTCAAAGTGCAGGTCGTCGGTGGCGACATCCTGCCAGGGCCAGATGAGCACGCCGGGGCCACCGTGACCGCGCACGAGTTGCTGTTGCAGCTCACGCACCTTCGGCATGGAATTGGCGATTTCACGCGGCGGCACAGCATCGCGCAGGGACATCCACGCGAGCGTCGCGCTAGCCTGGCCGATGAGCATCATTTGATTGTGCAGACGCAGCGCGGACTGCACCACGCTGCTAACGCCGATGTTTTTGCCCGCGCCGAGCAATCCATTCATCTCAATGGGTACAAGGCCGCGAAGAGGGAAGGTGGCGCGGTCGGTATCCGTGTGCCAGCCGCGTGATGGCGTCTGAACATAGTGCCAGGGGCCACTGGGGTCGCCGTCGAGGAATTTTCGACGCGTGGGATGGAAGTCGATGTTGAACTGAAAACCGAGGATCGAGTCTGTGGGCATCACTTTGGCCCATTTCGGCTCACGTGTGGCGGCGCGGATGTCGTTTTCGCTCAGCATCGACACCGCCTCGAGCCGCAGGCCTTCGCGGACGTAGGGCTTTGGCGGGAGCTTGTCAGCGGTGCCGAATTCATCCGTGAGCTGCATGTAACGGAAGGACTGCGGGAAGTCGCCCACGCGATCATGCACCTTGGTTTGCAAATGATGCAACAGGCCCAGCGTGTGTGCTTTGGCATCCGCAAAGATGATGCGGCGCTGTGCAGGCGTGAGATTGACGATGTTCTTCTTGGATGCACCGGGCTCAGTTTTCTCCAGCGCATCAATCACACGCTGCGGAAGCTGACAGGTCGGATAATCCTGCACAGGCCAATTTAAAAATGTGGCCTCACTACCAGCCGCAAAGCCATTGTGCCAGCGATCCACGAGCCGACGATGCGTGTAGATGCTCCAGCCGGACTTTGCGTAAATGCCCTCGCTCATGTCGCTGTCCACCCACGGCGGCGTTTTATCGAGCGCCGAGAACGAACGCGCATCATAGCTAGCTGGCGCAGCAATCGTGGCATCCTTCCCACCTGATTCACGCAACACGACACACCACGAAATAGGATTCATCTCCTGCGCACCCGCATCGTCGAAGGTTTCCGGAGCGCTCGGTTCATTGAAGCGTGATCGCAAATCGGGACCCGCGCCATACTTGGCACCACTGAGACGAATCACATCGCCCCAGTCGGAAGCGTCGATGGTGAGCTTGGCGTGGACGGTAAGTTTTGGCTGATCGTTTTGCTCCGTAGGCTCGAAGATAACGGCAGTCACCTTGCCCTCGTGGACTTCTACCATCACGGGTTCCAATTGGCGAAACATGATCTTGTGAGGCATGGGCGTGACGAACAATCCATCGGAGGCCAAGCCTTGAAAATCTGCCTCGTAGTAAAGCCAATCGTCAAAGATCTTCGCCGCTGCCGCTGGTTCGATGGTCTCCGTGCCGCAGAAGGCATTGCCCGGCATGGGCTTACCGTATTTGGTGGAGTTGTGAGCACGGATGCGTTGAACCATTTCAAAAAACAACCCGCTGCGCGGAAAATTAGCGCGTTTGCCGTTGATGGTGGTCCATTCATCGAGACACCCCACGCCCTCTGAATTGAATTGACCTCCAAACCATAGCGTATCGCTAACGAGCACGATTCTCTTCACCCCAAGCCGCGCCGCTTGAATCGCCGCAGCACAGGCAGATTCATTGCCACCGACGATGAGGAGATCGGACTCGATCACTTCGGCGACGAGCAGTGAAGGCAAAAAGAGGAAGGAAAGAAAAATGGATCGCATTGAGGTCCATTAAAACGCGCCTGCAGCCTTTCTTCCTATCCAAAAGACGCTCATCATCACGACAAGCAACCCCGCCCACGCCGGATGTGACCAAAGGGGCAGGCGGCGTTCTTGAATGGCGGGCTCGGGCATGGCGGCGATGGCGGCTACGAGTGCGGCGGGATCATTGGCATCCAGCAGCCTGCCTTTAGTAAATTGTGCAATCTCACGCAGCACATCGAGCTGGGCGGGTTGGCCGCGTTTCTCGCGACTGACGCCCTGAATGGAGATTTTCGTTTCCAAACTGGAGCCTGCTTCTGCGCAGGTGAGCATGACGCGATGCTCGCCGGGCTCGATGGGCGTGAAGTTGCCATTGAACAGACCCCACGCTTCCTCACCCGCCGGAATCAGCCGCACACTCGATACTTTGCCGCTCGGTGCGGCGATTTGTGCGATGACGGCGCCATCACGCAACGGTTCGCCGGTAAGGCTCATCACATTTGCGTTCAGCGTCAGCACATCACCAGTGCGCGGGCGATCTGGCGAGTAAAAGAGACGCATGCTGTTGCCGGTGCTCATGTTACGCTGGTATGCCATCCAGCGCACCACTTGGCCCCAGAAGCGGTAATGGTATTTGTCTTCCACGCCTTTGCGCCAGCGCCACGCGCCGTCGGTGCCCATGAAGAGAATTTTGCCTGCGCCATACGTCTTCGTCACGATCAAGGGCACGCGACCATACTGATTCGACTCCGTGCCGTGTGTAGCGAGCACCTCTGTGCCAGCTTTGGCACGCAAGGCAGGCGCATACCATTGGAAACCGGGCAGCGTGCTCCAGACGCGCGCACTGGCTTCGTCGCTGTCTTCGAGCTTGGTCAAAAGACTGCGCGTTCCAGCCTCGGTGAGTGCAAATTTGCCCGGCGACGATGATCCCCAACCGCGTGGCTGTGCGGCATCCCACACGACAGGCAGCAGATCGGCGAGTGGTGTGTCTTGCAGCGTGGATTGATAACCGTGGAAGCCCGGCATGAAGACGAGACCGCCTGCTTGATCGCGCACGAGTTTTTGTAGCGCGGCGCAATGCTCGGAGGTGAGCTGGCTTTTTTCCAAACCGACATCGCCGAGGAAGACGACATCGTATTGGGTGAGTTCTTCGTCTTTCGGGAAAGCTTTGAGATAACCACGTCCTGCACCCGCTTTGCCGAGACCTGGGTGGAGCAGCAGGCAGTTCACTTCGACACCGGGGTCGCGCTCCAAGGCATTGCGCAAGTAGCGATACTCCCAGCGCGGGAAGGTTTCGATCACCAGCACCTTGAGCTGTTCTTTGCGGATCGAAAGGGGAGCTTCCTGCGTGTTGTTTTCGGGATAGCGCTCGTTCGGAGTCTTCGGAATCGTCAGCGTGAGTTTAACCTCGCCCGGTTTGTCCGGCTTCCACGCGATGGCATCCTGCAAACGACCCATGGCAGGCAGCGTGACCTCTTTGGTGATGATCTCGCCGCTTGAGGCCTTCATCTCGAGCATCACGACTTCATCACGCGGCAGCGAACTGTCGATGGTGAATGGAATGCGCAGCGGTTTGCCAGCCACGGCGAAGGTCGGCACGTCAAAGCTGCTCAATTCGACATCTGGCAGCCGCGTCTCGGCTCCGGTTGGCACGGCAAACACCGGCACCTCGCGCATGCGCAAGCGTGTGGCGGCCTGTGCAGGTGCTACGCCAGTGTTCCAATCGCCATCGCCGATCAAGACGACCGCTTTGAGGTTCGGCTGCTGTTCCAGCACGCCGGCGAGTGCGGCATGAATGTCCGTGCCTTCCGTCGCTGGCGTTTGCGCAGACGAAAACGGCTCGATGACGACATCCATGCGCTGCTTCAGCGGTTCCCAGAGTTTTGGCTCGACCAACGGCTTCGCCGCATCTTCACGCGAGATCACCGCCGTGTCTCGTGTGACGTCTTTTGTGCTCATGCTGCCCGAAACATCATGCAGCACCGCCAACACCGGCTTCGTCTCCGGTTTGAACGTCTCCAGCCACTCCGGCTGCAAGAGCGTGAGCGCGATGCCGATGGCAATGATCACGCGCAGCAGCTCCAACCAGCCCATGAGCTTGCGATAGCCACTCCGCCGCCACGCCATGAACGCGAGACCCGCAATCGCCACGACAAACGCCACACCAACGCCGAATGCGATGGGCGTGGGATTGAAGACGAGCGAGCTGGAAGTGGGTTGCATAGAGATATTCAGTTCACGCCAACGTTTGGCGTCGTCCTCGTCCTCCTACTCGTCCTCGTCCTCGATCGATTGAATGTACAAAAGCACGCAGCCTTTTCGAGTTTCGACCAAACCTCCGCCAGCGAGACCTTGGCATTGCCCGACCATCCCAGACCCGTCGAACCCGATAGAATCGAGGACGAGTTCGAGGACGAGTTCGAGGACGAGAAGGGCATCATGCGGCAGGAGAGGGTTGTGGGTCACGTTTCCCGGGCATGCACAGCAATGCCTCACCGAGAAGAGCGAGCGCCATCAGGAACAAGAACGTGCGCCAGATTTCGCTGGCGAGGCTGGTTTCGTTTTCGACCTGGTCTTCGATGATGTGGTGATCGAGTCCGGCGAAGAGTTCTTCGAGAGCGGTCTTGCCGAGTGTTTCGGGTCGGTCTTCGCGCAGCGGGCGATTCAGGGCGATGAGTTTGTCGTCTTTGGTGAGAATGCCGGCACGTGATGATTGTTCGGAGTTGAGCATGGCATCGCCAGACCGCTTCCAGTCATTCAGCGTGTCGGTGGCGGCGGCTTCGCGTTGCTGGGCTTTGCCGAGGGTGCTGGCACCTTCATTCAAGGCACGATGCAGCATGGCGAACATCACGACACCATCACGCGCGAGGCTGGAACTGCCGGAGCCCGTCAGCGTGCCGAGGAACCAAGCATTGCCATCGCCGGGAATGTCAGCGCGCATGAGCAGCGGCTTGTTTTCGGCGAGTCGGGCCAGTGGCGTGCCTTCGCCGAGGATGTCGCAGCGGCGGGTGACTTCGAGTTCGCCAACGGGCAATGAGGTGCCACTGCGTGTGTTGGCGAGCAGGCCGGTGTCGTTGCGCCACCACTCGACGGCGGCAGGTTTGCTGTCGCTGCTCCACGCACCCCAGTGCAGACCGCCGAAGGTTTCGGTGCTTGGTGCTTCGGTGGGCAGGAATAGGATGCTGCGGCCGGATTTGAGATGATTCGTGAGTTGTTGCGTGATCAAATCATCCGCCTTGGGCAAGGCCGCGTGCCAGATGATGAGCGCGGTGTCATCCCAGGCGATTTCGGCAGCGCGGGAGGCGGGCAGGATGGTCGCGGCATATTTACGCGTGGGGTCTGCGGCGGCTTCGAGTGCGGCTTGCAGTGGTCCGGCTTCGGTTTCGTCGTCGGTGAGGATCACGGAGCGCAAAACGGCGGGTTCATCGAAGACAAAGTGGAAGGCGTTGTCGGTGGGCGAGGCATCAGCAGGCAGTTCGACACGGCCTGAGCAGCGTTTCGTCGTTTTGTCGATGGGAATGGCGTAGCCTTGCAGCACGAGCTGCGAGTCCTTCATCTCGACCTTCATCGTGGTGCTCACGTCATTGATGACAAAGCGCAGCGGCAGCTCGGTGGGCGTGGCGGTGGCCGCATCACGTGTGATGCGGAGATCGAGCAGCAGCTCGGCTTTGTCAGCCATTTCGCGGCGCACAGCTCGCTCGACGGAAACGGCGAGATTTTGCGACACGGGCTGCGCATAGGTCAGCAAATGAAAACGCAGGCCTTTGAGGCTGGTGAAAGCACCGCGCAGGGCCTGCCAGCGTCCGCTGGCGGCATCCCAGTCGCTTTGGCGCAGGTCGCTGAGCACCCACACGTCGGTGCGGCCCGTTTGATTCGTGGTGATGTAATCGAGCGCGCCTTGTAGCAGCGCCGGAATGTCCGCCGTGGTGTCTGTGGGGCCGGTGAGCGGCAGATCGACGAGCGACTCCGGCTTTTCGAGCAACTGCGGCTGTAAGTGCGCGTTCTCGATGAGTACAAGTTTTGAGCGCGTGCCCACCGTGTCACGCAAGGCCTGTGCGAGCTTCGCGATGCCTGCCGCACGCTTGCTGGTGCCCGTGGCGAGGTTTTGCTGCTCCATGCTCGCCGAACGGTCGAGCAGTACGATCACCGTGTCCGGCACACCACCCGTGAGCCCGAGCAAACCGCCCGCCATCGGCCGCGTGATGACAAACAGGATCGCCGCCACCGCCAGCACGCGAAACGCCAGGATCAAAATCTGGCGCAGCCGCGACAGGCCCTTGTTCATGCGCTGCGCCATGCGCAGAAACATCATCGCCGCCCACTTCACCTGCCGCCGCCGATACAGGTGGATCAAATGAATGATCACCGGCAGTGCCGCAAGCGGCAGGGCTAGGAGCAGCGCTGGAACGAGGAAGGTCATGTTTTGGCGTCGTCTTTCTCGTCGTGCGTGGCCTTAGGCTCGAACATGTCCGCAGGATGCGTCCAGAGGTTCACGAACAAGGCAATGAGCATCCAGATATGAGCAGTTGGCTGAAACCAGGAGAGACTGCTCGCCTCAACGGCAGAGTTTCCCATCTTCCAGCGAAGAATAAGTGAGCAAGCCATTAACACACAGCCGATCAAGATGCCGATGCGGCTCCGCCGATACCAAATAGAAGGCTTTTTGGCGGATGATTTCCCCTTGCTCATCACCGGCCTCCTTTCTTCTGAATCCGCGCCAGCAGGAACTTCACGAGCACGTCATCGTACTTCTCGTGCAGCTTCACGCGGTGGTAGTCGATGGCGGTGGTGCGGATGAGGTCGTCGATCTCGTGCATGTATTGCTTCACGGCCTCGCGGTAGTTGCGGGCGATGAGGCTGGGGTCGGCGAGGATGGCTTCGCCGCCTTCCATGTCGATGAAACGGGCGGGTCGGTCGAAATCGAAGTCGAGTTCCTTTTGATCGAGCAGATGGAAGACGGCAACGTCGTGTTTGCGGAAACGCAGGTGCTGAATGGCGGACTTCAACTCGGCGGGCTCAACGAAAAGGTCACTGAAGATGACGACGAGGGCACGCTGGCGGATTTTTTCGGCGGCGTCGTGCAGCGCAGTGAGCAGCGTGGTGTCTCCGACGGGCTGGATGGCGGCCATTTGATCGAGCACGAGGCCAAGATGGCTGGCACCGCGTTTGGCGGGTATCTCGACGGATTTTTCGGCGAGCGAGTGCAGGCCGACGGCATCGCCTTGCTGCGCGGCGATGTAGGCGAGTGTGCCGGCGAGTTTGCGCGCATAATCGAAGCGTGTGGCTCCTGTGGGGCCGAAGTTCATGCTGCCGCTGGTGTCGATGAGCAGGCAGAGTCGTAGGTTGGTGTCGGCCTCGAATTCTTTGATGTAGAAGCGGTCGCTGCGGCCCCAGGTGCGCCAGTCGAGGCGGCGTGTGTCGTCGCCGGGGACGTATTTGCGATACTGCGCGAATTCGAGCGAGGAACCGCGCACGGGACTGCGGTGATGGCCGGAGACGTTGCCGAGCATGGCCTGACGCGCGTTCAGCGGCAGCGCCATGAGGCGGCTGAGCACGGCGGGATCCAGGAAGCTGCGGTCGGCGGCGGACATGACGAGGCGTGGCTACTCAGGCCTTCGCGAGTTCTTCAACCAAACGCTTCGCCACATCACGACTCGTCACGCCATCACTCTCGGCGGTGAATGTCGTCATCACACGATGACGCAGCACTGGCTCAGCGACTTCCATCACATCCTCCAGCCTCACCATATAGCTACCGTTCAACGCAGCTCTCGCTTTGGCACCGAGGATCAAATACTGCACGGCACGAGGACCGGCTCCCCAACTCACGAGAGGCTTCAGCCACGCGGGAGCCTCACTGCTGGCGGGACGCGTCTTTCGCGCGAGATCGACGGCGAATTCGTAGATATGATCTGGCACGGGAACGCGGCGGACGAGGTCTTGGAAGGCCAAAACCTTGGCGCCATCCATGATGTGCTCGAGTTTTGGTAAGCTCAGGCCCGTGGTGCTTCTCGCGATGGCGATTTCTTCATCACGGCTCGGGTAATCGACGCCGATCATGAACATGAAGCGGTCGAGCTGTGCTTCGGGCAGCGGATAGGTGCCTTCTTGCTCGATGGGGTTCTGCGTGGCGAGAACGAAGAAGGGTGAGTCCAAGGTGTAGGTGCGACCTGCGACGGTGACTTTGTGCTCCTGCATGGCTTCAAGCATGGCGGCCTGTGTTTTCGCGGGGGCGCGGTTGATTTCGTCGGCGAGGACGATGTTGGCGAAGACGGGGCCTTTGGCGAATTCGAAGGCGCGTTTGCCGCCGGGCAGTTCTTGAAGAATGTCGGTGCCGGTGATGTCCATGGGCATCAAATCGGGCGTGAACTGGATGCGGCTGAAGCTGAGCGACATCGTTTCGGCGAGGCGTGAGATGAGCAACGTCTTGGCGAGGCCAGGCACGCCCATGAGCAGGGCGTGACCGCGAGCGAAGAGGCAGATGGCGAGTTGCTCGACGACTTTGTCCTGGCCGACGATGATTTTTTTCAGCTCGGCGCTGAGTCGGCCATAGACCTGGCGCAGTTCATCAATGGCGGCGACGTCGTCTTGGGGAAGTGGGGAATTTGACATGCATGCGCATGCCACCAGAAAATAGGTGATCTGGCAAGCACGCGATGTGTAAAATGTGCCTAAAGTTTCTCAACGGACGGAAAAGTGTCCGCGATGAATGATCAGCCTCTGTGAAACTTTAGACCGCCAGGATCAGCTTCTCATGAATGCGGGAGACGACCATGTCGGCGATGGGGCCGTTGCCGAGTTTGGCGAGGGCGTCGGCGAGGAAGCCTTCGACGATGAGCTTGCGGCTTTCGCCGTCGGTGATGCCGCGGGCTTTGAGGTAGAAGAGTTCTTCGTCGCTGATGGGGCCG
>JANOBP010000128.1:0-3931 GCA_031411715.1 Verrucomicrobiaceae bacterium
GCCGCTCTTTCCGATGCTATCCAGGTAGCGGTCGATGCCAGCGGAGGGATCGTCAGGGATGGGATCGGTGCGTGGGAGGAAGAGGATTTCATTTCCATCGACGCTCCATATTTGGGCATGCTGAGCCACGTAGTCGATGTGGCTGCGTAGGTCGCGTAGATAGTCGAGCAGGTCCTGGCCGATGTAGCTGAGAATTTCCCACAGGGGCTCGCCGGGCTCGAGGCGCTTGGCTTTGGCGAAACGACGCAGAATGGTGATGTCGATCGGAGAATTGAGCTTGTTCATGGTGCTGCGGTCCACGCCGAGCCATTTGGCGGTGACGTTGGGGCCACGCGTGTCGAACCACTCGGCTGGCTCAAGCCAATCGCAAAACAAGCGGGCATCTTCATAAACACCGAGATGCTGGAGCACCAGGCTGAGTGCGCACACGGGCGGGTGGTCGGCTGGAAACTGATGATGGTCGAAGTTGTTCCGCTCAGGTGCGTGCTCCCCACCCACATCCACAACGGCAGTGGTGGCGTCGGCCAGATCTTCTGCCGTAGGCTCGCGGCGGACGATGGGCACGCGGTGCACGGCGGCGAGGAGGCAACAAGCGAGGAGCTCGTCTTTATGAGCGCCACCGGGGTGGGTAAGGATGAGGGAAAGCATTTTGAAACAGGGGAAATGTGAGACGGCGAGTCTCGGAGGATTTGAAGTAAACCGACAAAGCCGCCCATCTGGCTTTTTGCAGTGAGAAATCGGGCGCGCATGATGCAACGAAACGGCCAGTCGTCCAGTCATGGTAAGGCAGAGCCTGAAGGGCGAACAAAGGAATAAAATGAATCTTGACGCCAGGACGCCCGACTGGGTAGCATCGAGCGCATGAAGACCACATTCACTCTTTGGGTTACCTGCTGTCTGATAAGCCTTTGCTCAACCCTTCAGGCTCAAAACACAATCACGTTTGATTTGAACGTTGGAGGCACGATTGATTTAAATAATGGAGGCACTCCGCTCAATGAGAAACTCGTACAGCAAACTCGTGCAGCGGAAGCGGCTCAGATGAATAGTGTGGTATTCAGCGAGGAGAGCGTGACCATCTCAGAGCCGTCAAACCGGCTGCTCTACGAGCACGAGCAGAACGTGAACAGCTTTCTCAGCATCGGTATGAAAATGGGTATGTCCCGCGCTTTGGTTGTCCACATGAGTAACCCACGCTTGGCCACGCACGGTGGTGTCGCGAAAATGCTAGGATGGAATAGCGATACATGGAACGAAAATGGCCAGCATTATGCGCCAGCACGTCTTTGGGGTATGATTGGTGATCTGGAAGGGAAAACGCCAAAGGCTTACTTGTTCAGCCCCTCGCCCTTTATTGGGCGCACGGCATCAGACGACAAATCTGCGAAACCAGAACCCCAAATTGCTCAGGATAGCCTCAACCGCTTCGAGGACCACGCTCTGGCTCTGCTTCGCCAAGGTGAGAAACTGGTTCGCTGGGAGCGAGATAGCAGCATGCACGCCGTTGGAGCCATCCGCGCGGAGGCCCAGTGTCTGCGCTGTCACGAGGGCAACAAAGCTGGCGACCTGCTCGGAGCCTTCACCTACAGCTTCACCAAATCCAAAGCTACTCCGCCGGATGAGCAGACAAAACAGATGATCAAGCTCAGTCAGGAAGGCAAAACGCTGGACCTGATCGCCATCGATGCCGGATTATTGAAGGCCACTGCCCCCCTCAACACACGGGCCAGCGCGGGTGCCAGTAACACAGTGCGCAATAAGCTGCTGGAACAAGGTGTCGTCACCGCAGAGATGGTGGCTGAGCAGGTAAGATTCCGCAAGCAGGCAATCGATTCTGACCTCGGTCCAGTGAAGCAGCCCCAGTCATCAGCGGGTGCAGAGTGAGATCAGCGTGCCGGTGAGTGCTGACCATCGCGTGAATGATTTGGAGCAGGCTATTCAACACGTTGCAGCATGACTTGAGCCATCGCGTGATCTCGGGTGTGCGTGAGCGTGATGAGTGTGGAGGCACTGGCTGCGTGTTGGGCGGCTTGGTGGTGCAGGAGGAGGCTTGGTTGGCCGGATGCTGCGCGCTGGACTTCGATGTCGGTCCAGTTGACACCGGCTTCAGACCAGAGGCCTGTGCCGAGGGCCTTGGCGGTGGCTTCTTTGGCGGCAAATCGGGCAGCGTAATGCATGGCGGGATCCGCGCATGAGTCGCAGTAGGCGATCTCGGCGGCGGTGAAAGTGCGTGCTTTGAAGCGATCTCCATGCTTCTCCAGCATCTCGCGGATGCGGGAGACTTCGACGAGATCGATGCCGATTCCGGTGATCATGGGGCGGGGTAGGTGGCCATGACGGCGAGGATCTCTCGCACGGCGGCATCCAGGCCGATGAAGACGGCACGCGAGACGATGTGGTGGCCGATATTCAATTCCGCAAGGTGTGGCACGGCCCACAGGTCGGGTAAATTGCTGGTGGTGAGGCCGTGGCCTGCGTTGACTTGAAGACCGAGCGACTGAGCCAGTTCTGCCGCAGCTTTGAGGCGTGCGATTTCGTGTGCGCGCTGGCTGCCGGAGTGATTGGCAAAGGTTCCTGTGTGTAGCTCGATCATTTCGGCACCGATGTCGGCACTGGCACGGACTTGCTCAGCATCTGGATCAATAAACATGCTGACGCGTGTGCCATTGTCACGAAGGGCCTGTACGGTGGCGCGTAGAGCCTCGCGCTGGCCTGCGACGTCGAGTCCACCTTCCGTGGTGACTTCCTCGCGGTTCTCAGGGACCATGCAGACGAATGTGGGGCGGACTTGGAGTGCGATGGCGAGGATTTCGGGCGTGTTGCCCATTTCGAGATTGAGCAGGGTCTTGATCTCTCGGCGCAGTAGAAAAACGTCCGCATCCTGAATGTGGCGGCGGTCGGCACGGAGGTGGACGGTGATGGAGTGTGCGCCAGCCTGCTCTGCGATGAGCGCGGCACTGAGGACAGAGGGCTCAGCGTTGATGGAATCGAGCATCTGGCGGTAGCGGGCCTGACGCAGGGTGACGACGTGGTCGATATTGACACCGAGATGGAGTGGATGGGACATTGGATGTATTTTAGAGCCTGTAGCGGGTCTTGACGGAAAATTTACCTGCAAATTGTAACGGCGCGTCGAATTTTATGAACTACCCAAGCAGCCGTCAAAAAAACTCCCGACTATGAAATCCCTCTTCATCACCCTCCTCATCATTGGTTCCGCCTTTCTTGGCTATGATTACTTTCTGGCTCCTCCCGGAGACAAAGTGGTCTTCACGGATCTGAATCCACCCAAGAAGCCCAAAGTGGTGGAGCAACCCGTCGCTGAGCCTGTTAAGCCTGCCGAAGCTCCAGCACCAGAGGCACCGAAGTCGGTGGAAGCACCTGCGCCCACGTCTCCTGCGCCCGCGGCTCCGCAAGTCGTGGCTGTTGCCCAGCCTACAGGACCTAAACCAGGGTCGATTGAGGCTTTGACCAAGGATTGGCAGGCTATTCCGGCTACAGCGTTTCCGCGTGAGGTGACGCTGCTAAAGGATACGGAGTTCAAGATGGCTGCTGGGGCTTCCAAAATGGCTGCGGGTCGCAAGGTGCAGGCGTTGTCGCTTTCATCCGGCACGTTGACGCTGGCACCCGCAGCGGGTTCGACTGCGCGTGCGAATGTGGCTCTGGATGACACCGATTTGAAGGCCGTGCTGACTGACATTTATGAAAAGTGGAAAGTCGCACGCGCTGCTTATCTCAAAGAAATGGCCGCCAAGAAAAAGCTGAATGCTCCAACCGTCTCAGTTGCTCAAAATACGAATGCGGCCGAAGCGGATGCCGCTGGGAAGCCCATTCGCAGCAGTGACGGTTCCTATCCTCTTTTGGTGGCCAGCATGCGCCGTGGTCAGGTGACGGAGATCAAGCCTGAGAACATCAGTTCCATGGGGGAGCC
>JANOBP010000129.1:0-2505 GCA_031411715.1 Verrucomicrobiaceae bacterium
CATGCCCATCGCGCGCTGCGCGTCCTGGAGCGCTTCACGGCCCGGATCTTTAGGATCACGCTTCGGCACGCGATATTTGAGCAGAATGCCTGTTACGCCGTGTTGGTTCAGGAAGTCACACACCTGGGAGCCTTCATGCTCATAGGCGAGGATGCCATAGCCACCACCAGGGCAAACCAGCACCGCCGCGCCGTTGGGCTTCTCCGGCTTGAAGACGGTGATCATCGGCACGGTCACGTTGGTGATGCGCAGCACGTCATCCGCCGATTTCTTGGGGATCTCCTTCTCGGCCTCGATCTTGACGCCCTCTTTCTCTGGCGCGCCTGTGGGCCAGAGTTTGAGCTGAATGGGTTCCGCAGCCCAAAGTGAGCTAGTGGCGAGAAAAAGAGCGGGTAGGAGCTTCATAGAGCATCATTACAGCGGAAATCACCGCGCAACGCAAGGCAGCATCATCGCATCCCGCATTCCATGAAGGATTTTTTTGTCCGCCGGGCACACCGTAGCCAGCACGCCGCCCAAAACTGGCTCATCGGCCGCTGCATCACCGAAATAATACGGACAAAGCCGCACGCGGCTCTGCATGGCCCGCGTAGCCTGCTTGCCGTCATCCCAAGCCGGATGCACCACCACGCGTGCGCGATGAAACTCCTGCAGCACAAAAGGATTCGTCGGAAAGCTCGCCAGCGCCTCTTCAATGGCCGCGCCCCATTGCTCCTGCGACAAATCATGCCCGATGAACACGCCGCGTGATCCCCAGCCACGCTCTGAGAAGCCGCTGATCTTGAGCACCAACTGCCGCAACTTGCCACCGAAAGCCTTCATCTCACGCCAGTCCTGGATGTCCAGTTTCGGCCATACGGCGAAAGGCGGCAGCGGGGTGGGATCGACGACCCAGCTCATGGGGATGCAGCTTTGAAGCAGTGCTAAGTGCTCAGTGCTCAGTGCTGAGTGCCAAAAGCTTTCCAAGGCAGGTGACCAGAAGAGTGCGAGCCAGAGCTTCTCTTCCATGAAGGCTTTCAGTGGCGGCGTGAAGCTCAGTTCGCCGCTTTCGGCCATGCGCAGCATCGCATCGGCGTTCTCGACGTTCTCCAGATCAAAGAGCTCGAAGAAGCGATAAATCGCCGCGCCATTCAGCTCATACGGCTGCACCTCCCAGGGCCGCAGCACACGGCGGCCAAGTTTTTCCGCCAGCCACACCATCTCCGGCACATAATCACCCGACTCGCGGGAGACGAGCATGTCCTCGCTCGGAAACGCCGCCGCAAAGCCATCCAGCATGCCCGTGGCACCACCGATCACCTCCTGCCCCAGCGCCGCATACGTTTCATTCAGCCAAGCCGTCAGCCCGATGCCGCCCGGCAGCGAATCCAGCTCCGAAATGCACACGCCCGTCTCCGTCAGCACCAGATCGGGCCGCAGCACACGCGGCACCTCATCATGCCAGCTCGCGCTCCGCCCCAGTCGCACCACGCGCTCAGGCTTCCCTTGATCCATCAGCCGTGACACCCACGGATACGCGTCATCGAAGTACAATCGATTGCACGCCCGCTGAAACGCCCGCAGCGCCGGACCCAGCTCACGAATCACTTTCACGGTTGATGCACCCAGCGCGAAGGCCTCCGGCGAAAGCACCCACTCCTTTTCCGCGAAGAACCCTTGCGGCGGAAAGACGGCGCGGATGTGAGAAATCTGATCGGCGGCTGTCATGCGCTTACTTCCCGAACACATCCTGCTCACTACGAAAGCCATCCTTCACCACGGTGTCACGCATGGTGTCCTTCGTTACCGCATGGATCGGCAGGAACACGGAAGGCACATCCATCTGTCCATTCGGCGTCACATCCTTGGCGATGATCGGGCTGCGCTTGGCCAGCTTCACGGCGATCTCCGCCGCCTGCTTTGCCAACTGCACCAGTGGCTTGTACACCGTCATTGTCTGCGTTCCCTGGACGATGCGCTGGCATGCCGCGAGGTCCGCATCCTGCCCTGTGATCAAAATCTTGCCCGCAATGCCCTCCTCCGTCAGCGCCTGGATCGCCCCGCCTGCCGTGCCGTCATTGCAGGCGAGGATGGCATCAAAATTCACACCATTCTTCGTGATCGCCGCATTGGTGATCTTCTTGGCGTTCTCCGGCTTCCAATCATCCGCCCAGTCTTCATGCACCACCTCCACCTTGCCTGCGGTGATCAATGGTTGCAGTACGTTGTCCTGCCCTTGCTTAAAGAGCTTGGCGTTGTTGTCCGTCTTCGAGCCATAGATGCGCAGCAGCCGCAGTTTACCGCCCGCCGGAATACGCTCTGCCAGGAATGACGCCTGCAACTCACCCACCTTCACGTTGTCGAAGGTGATGTATAAATCCAGATCGCAGCCCGTGATCAGCCGGTCATACGACAGCACTGGAATCCCAGCCGCGTGCGCCAGATTCACCGCCTTGGCCATCGCCGCTGCATCATGCGGGATGATCACCAGCGCATCGATCTTCTTCGTGATCAGCGCCTCCACAT
>JANOBP010000130.1:0-8602 GCA_031411715.1 Verrucomicrobiaceae bacterium
GTGAAGCATGGCGTGTGCAACTGGACGCTGCCAGCGGATGCCAAAGAGACACTGTGCGCGGCCTGTGGCATGAACCGCACCATTCCAGACCTCAGCACGGGTCGAAATCTGCTGCTGTGGGGCCGTATGGAGATCGCCAAGCGGCGGCTGATCTACACGCTGCTGCGGCTGGGCATCGTGCTGCCATCCAAGGTTGAGAATCCGAAGGCTGGTCTGGTGTTTGACATCGTGAGCACGCTTTCGAATCCCACCGTGACAACTGGTCATCTCAATGGCGTGATCACGGTGAATCTGGAGGAGGCTGATGACACCTATCGGCAGATCAATCGGCAGCAGTTGGGTGAAAACAGCCGCACGTTACTCGGACACTTCCGGCATGAGAGTGCGCACTATTTATGGCAGCGTTATTTGTCTGAGTTGACGTGGGATGATCCGTTGCGGCTGGCGTTTCGTGAACGCTTTGGAGATGAGTGGCTGGATTATGCCAAAGCTCTGAGCGCGCATTATCAGCGTGGACCGACCACGGGTTGGGAGCAGCAGTTCATCACGGCGTATGCGGCCTCACACCCTTGGGAGGACTGGGCGGAAACCTGGGCGCACTATTTGCAGATCGTGGATGGCCTGGAGACGTGCGAGAGCTTGGGCATTCACGTGAAGAACATCGCACTGCCCCTTGTCATGCTACCAGGAGAGGCTGGGACGCTACCAGCCATGCTGCCGCAGTGTGGCAACGCGGATGGGGAGTTTTTGGCCTGGCTGCAGCGCTGGATGTGCCTGTCCACGGTGCTCAATGAGATCTCTCACAGTCTCGGTGAGCAGGCGCTCTATCCTTTCGTCATCTCCGTGCGTGTGGCTCAGAAATTGAGGCTCGCACACCATTTTGCCACGGTTTGGAGGGCACCATTGGTGAGGCCCGCCGAGTCCGTGACTGACGCTCCGCTCAAGGTGCCGGAGTAACCGTGACGCACATGTTCTGCATGGTGAACGAGCCGAAGATGGTCGCTAACGCCACATCCGCCGCGTCGCGGCCATAGGCGACGACGATGCGGTTGCCACGGGTCACTTTTTCTGTGGCGTCAAAGGTGAACCAGCGGCCGCCGATGAAGGCCTCAAACCACGCATGCAGGTCCATGGGATTGAGCTGGTGCAGGAAGCCGACGACCATGCGTGCGGGCACGATGATCGCCCGACAGAGAGCGATGCCCAGATGGGCGAAATCACGGCACACACCCTGTCGAGTATTGGCGGTGTCGAGCGCCGAGGTGGAGCTGTCGCTGCAGCCTGAGATGTAAGCCACGTTGTGATGAACCCAGGCGCGGATGGCGGCTACGCATTGGTAATTTGGAGACATGTTACCGATAATGGATGAGGCCAGCACGGATAACTGGTCTGACTGACAGTAACGGCTGGGCAGCAGGTAATGCAGAATATCCGGCGGCAGGTTTTGCACGAGCATCAGCGGCGCATACAGATCTTCGTCCACAAAGTCCGCGACCTGCGCACGAAACTGTACGGAGAGATGAAAGTCACCCGCTGGCATGACGGTGCGCTGGCAGAGGTTGCCATAAACATCCGTGAACTCGACCACCGTCACTTGCGGCCGGATTTGGAATTCCTCCCGCATGATCCACTGCGCCCAGCCGCTGCGCGGGCGCAGCATAAAGATGACTGGCACATCCTCCGTGGTTTGGTAATCAAGCTGGCAAGTCGCGTCGAGGATCATGATGGCTCCCTCTCGTTGGTCGTGGGGTAAGGGCAACTGGAATCCGGTTTCTCTAATGGCACCTTTGATGAATCATGGCCACCAAAGGTCTGTCGAATGACGAGTTGCTAAAAGCGCTGTGGCCTGTCTGCTGTGGCATGTTCGGTTACCCGAGAGGATTGTCCTGAGCGCTTCCTTATTGCCAAAGCGCATTGCCTTTCTTGGCGACTACTTGCCTCGGCTGTGTGGGATCGCGACGTTCACACATGATCTGGCGGAGGCGGTGGCAGGGGCAGTGCCGGAGGCGGACTGTTTTGTGGGCGCGGTAAATGACCGCATCAAGCGCTACGATTATCCAGAGCGTGTCCGCTTTGAGATGCTGGAGAAGGATTTGGACTCGTACCGGCGTGCGGCGGATTTTTTGAACTTCAACAATGCTGACGTGTTGTGCGTGCAGCACGAGTTTGGCATCTACGGCGGCCCGGCAGGCAGTCATTTGCTGGCGCTGCTGAAAGAGGTGCGCATGCCAGTGGTGACGACACTGCACACCGTGCTGCGTGAACCCAATGCGGCGCAGAGGCTGGTGATGGACGAGTTGGCGAACCGCAGTGACCGCCTCATCGTCATGGCGCAAAAAGGCGCGGAAATTTTGCGTGAAACGTATCGCGTGCCGGATTCGAAGATTGATGTGATCGCGCATGGGATACCGGACATGCCGTTTGTGGACTCGAGTTTCTACAAGGAGCAGTTCGGCGTCGAAGGACGCAAGGTGCTGCTCACCTTTGGCCTGCTGGGACCGGGGAAGGGGATCGAGCATGTGATCGAGGCGCTGCCTGAGATCGTGCGGCAGCATCCGAATGTGGTCTATCTCGTGCTCGGAGCGACGCATCCGCATCTCGTCGCACATGAGGGCGAGCGCTACCGACTGAGCCTTGAGCGCCTAGCGGAAGATCGCGGCGTGAAGGAGAACGTCATCTTCTACAACCGCTTCGTGTCGCTGGATGACCTGAAGGAGTTCATCGGTGCGACGGACATTTATGTGACGCCGTATTTGAATGAGGCGCAGATCACTTCGGGCACGTTGGCGTATGTTTTTGGTGCGGGTAAGGCGGTGGTCTCCACGCGCTACTGGCATGCACAGGAGCTGCTGGCGGAGGAGCGCGGCGTGCTGGTGCCGTTTCGTGATGCCAAAGCCATTAGCGAAGGTGTGTGCGGCCTTCTGGATGATCCACTGCGCATGGAAAAGATCCGCCATGCGGCGTATGCGCTGGGTCGTGACATGATTTGGCCTGCGGTGGCGCAGCGCTATGTGGAGTCCTTCCAACGTGCACGCTCGGATCGCAAAACAACGCCGCGCTCGGCTTTTGCAGGCTGGACGCTCGGAAACCGGCCGTACGAGCTGCCACCGTTGCGCTTGGACCATATTTTGCGCATGAGCGATGGCACGGGCATCTTCCAGCATGCGATTTTCAACGTTCCAAACTTCCATGAAGGCTACTGCACCGACGACAACGCGCGTGCCTTCATCCTATGCAACATGCTGGATGAAACCGGTGACCAAGCGCCTACCGAGAACCTCGGCAAGCTTGCTACAAGCTACTTGGCCTTCCTAGCGGCCGCTTTGGATTACAAAACGGGACGTTTCCGCAATTTCATGAGTCACGGCCGCCAATGGCTGGAAGACGCAGGCAGCGAGGATAGTCACGCGCGTGCCCTTTGGGCTGTAGGCCTCGGCGCAGGCCGCTCTCGTAATGAGGGGCACCGCCGACTCTGTGCGCAGTTGTTTGAGCGCGGACTCGCCGCAGTGGATGGCTTCTCCTCGCCGCGTGCGTGGAGTTTTACGCTGCTCGGCATTCACGAGTATCTGCGTCAGTTCACGAGCAATGAGCAGATCACCGCCATGCGTGCGACGCTGACCACACGCCTCATGCGTCTGTGGGACAGCTGTGCCGCAGAAGATTGGCCATGGTTTGAAGACAGCGTGACCTATGAGAATGCCCGCTTCAGTCAGGCGTTGATTCTCAGCGGCCAATGGATGCCCAATCCCGAGGCGCTTGAGATTGGCCTCAAATCACTGCGCTGGCTGGTATCCATCCAAAAAACGCAGTCTGGATGCTTTCGCCCGATTGGTAGCAACGGCTTTTATCAGCGCGGTGGTGCACGCGCAGACTTTGATCAGCAGCCACTCGAGGCGCAAGCCATGGTGGCTGCGTGCAACGAAGCCTCCCGCGCCACGCAGGATGCCAGTTGGGCCCGCGAGGCCAAGCGCGCCTTTGAATGGTTCCTTGGCCGCAACGACCTGGGCCTGCCGCTTTATGACTCCACGACCGGCGGCTGCGGAGACGGCCTGCATCACGATCGCGTGAATGAAAACCAAGGCGCCGAGTCCACCCTGGCCTTCCACCTCTCACTCGCGGAGATGAACTGCGCAGAGCACATGAACCCACCTCCATACGCAACATGAGTCCCATCCGCATTCGCCGTCATGAGGTGACACTGCTGCCTGAGAGTGCGCGTGTCATCCTGCGCCCCTTTATTCCAGCTGATATCCAACGCATCACGACGGTGATCGGGAGGGCGCTGGCGCTGACCGATGATGAAGTCATTCGTGAACTGAAAGCCGTGCGTGAGGAATTTGAGTCGCGGCATTTTAGTGTGGAGGCGCTGCTGCGAGCACATTTCGAAAAGGTGCGGCAGCATGTGTTCACGCAGCGGCCATTGTCCCAGGAGCGGCAGTTGCTGATCGGTGCGCTGTTTTCAGGTGAGTATGCGCTGGAGTCGGCGGCGTTGTTTAATCCGTCCATCGTGGCACATCCGGATCAAAGCGGCTTATCAGAGGGTGAGTTGCGCTTTGTGATGAGCCTGCGTGCGACGGGGGAAGGACATATCTCTTCCATTGAGTTCCGCACGGGTTTGATCTCGTCGAATGGAAGCCTCACATTTGATCCGGTGTCACGCTTCGTCACGGTGCCGGAGATTGTTCCAAATCCGACCTACAATAAGAGGCGCTTCATCATCAAGCTGGCTGAGATGGGATATGATGATGAGCACGCGGCAGCGGTCATGGCACCGCTGGCGGTCAATTTCACCCGCAGCGAGCTTAACAAGAGTGTCGGCACCGTCCGACATGAGGCGCAGTCCGTGACTCGTGATCTGAAGCGGACGCTGGAGTGTCTGCAGTGGTTGGCGGACTCGAATTACGAACTGCTCTTTTCCAGCAAGCTCGCGATGAGCGAGCGAATCATTTTCCCGGTTTCGCCAAATGAAACGAATGGCATCGAGGACGCACGGTTCGTGCGCTTTGTCGAAGACGACGGCACGGTGATGAATTACGCGACTTACACGGCCTACAATGGCAAGGCGATCCTGCCACAACTCATTGAGACGGAGGATTTCCTGCATTTCCGCATCCTCACGCTCAATGGAAGCGCGGTGCAGAATAAAGGCATGGCACTCTTCCCACGCCGTATCGATGGCCGCTACGCGATGCTTTCACGGCAGGATGACGAGAACCTGTTCATCATGTTTTCCGATAGCCCGCATCATTGGAGTGATCCACAGATCATTCTGCGACCGTCCCAGATGTGGGAATCTGTCAAAATCGGCAACTGCGGTTCACCCATTGAAACAGAAGCTGGATGGCTGGTGATCACTCACGGAGTCGGACCGATGCGTAAATACTGCATCGGCGCGGCATTGCTCGACCTGCATGACCCGACGCAAGTCATCGGACGGCTGCGCACACCGTTGCTGGCACCGGAGGGCAACGAGCGTGAGGGCTACGTGCCCAATGTGGTCTATAGCTGCGGCTCCATGCTGCACGGGCGCGAATTGATCCTGCCATATGCCATGAGTGATAAGGCAACTGTGATCGCGAGCATGTCGCTGGATGAGTTGCTCGCTGCTTTGAAGGCAAGTGCTTGATTTGGCCTTGCGCGGACAGTGTTTGGTGGGCAATCTCGCAGCCCTTCAAAACCCATGTCTGAGAACGCTAAAACATCCATCGGCATCGACTTCGGCGGCACTTCCGTGAAACTCGGGGTCTGCCACGGCGGTGAACTTCTCGTCACCGACGAGCCCATTCCCACCGCGAACTTCGCCGGGCCTGCTGCACTCATCGGTGAGATGGCGGCGCGCGTGGCCAAGCTGCGTGAGAAGCATGCCGAAATCTGCGCCATCGGCGTGGGTGTGCCCGGCTTGGTTGATTTTGATCACGGTTTTGTGCACGAGCTCACCAATGTGCCTGGATGGAAGCATGTGCCGCTGAAGTCCATTCTGAGCGAAAAAACCGGTCTGCCGGTGCTGGTCGAAAATGACGCGAATGCGATGACCTATGCGGAATTCCGCTATGGCGCTGCACGCGGGCTGAAAAACGTGATCGGACTGACCATGGGCACCGGAATCGGCGGTGGACTCGTTTTAGACGGCAGAATGTTCCGTGGCAGCGGTTTCGCAGCGGGCGAGATCGGGCAGATGAGCATTCATTTCGACGGCAAGCCCGGCCACTACGGCAATTTGGGCGCCTTGGAAAAGTACACCGGCAATCAACAGATCGCTGAGCATGCGGTACAGCGCTACGCCGAGGCTGGCATTGATAAAGACATCGAAGACTGCACGCCCAAAATGATCGCCGCCGCCGCGCAGATCGGTGACGATATTGCGCGCCAAATCTGGGGTGAAATCGCCGACTGGCTCGGCACCGCCATCTCCAGCATCGCCTGGCTGCTTAACCCCGATGCTTTTGTCATCGGTGGCGGTGTCGCACAGGCGGGTGAACTGATTTTTGATCCGCTCAAACGCAAGGTGCAGAGCATGCTGAGCACCGTGGTGTGGGAGCGCCTGCAAATTCTGCCCGCACGCTTCAGCAATGAAGCCGGCATCATCGGCAATGCCGCGCTTGCGGCGGATGCGGTGTGAAACGGCGTTCACCGCAGACGAGCGGAGCGGCAGAGGTCACAGCCCGCCAACGATCCCGATGACCAAGCAAAGTCTCAACCAACAAGGTGCCGCCGCCTTTCACACCACGCGCTGGACCCGCGTCTGCGCGGCCAAGGCGGAATCGGAAGATGGGCGCAAAGCCCTCGCAGATTTGTGTGATGCGTATTATGAGCCGGTCGTAGCCTTCCTGCGCTGTGAGCTGCGGGATGCCGACGCCGCGCGAGACATGAGCCACGCCTTCTTTGCGCAGATGCTCGCGGGTGACACCATCCGCACGGCGGACCGCGAGCACGGGCGCTTCCGCTCCTACTTGCTCGGTGCGGTGAAACACTTCCTCTCCCACCAGCGCGAGGCCGCACAGCGGCTGAAACGTGGCGGTGGCGTTGAGGCCGCTTCGCTGGACGATACGGAGGCGCAGGTGGTAGCGGATGCTCGACAGCCCACACCTGATTCGGCCTTTGACCGCCAATGGGCTCTCACATTGCTGAGCCGAGCGTTGAGCGATTTGCAGCGCGAGTCTGAGCTTGAGGGCAAGGCCGCCGTGTTTGAAAAGCTACAGCCCTGGCTCACCGGCGACGCTGCGCATGGAGACCAGTTGGAGCTGGCGGCCTCACTCGGCATGAACCTCAACTCGCTTAAATCCCAGATCCACCGGCTCAAGTCACGCTTCCGCGCTCTGGTGAAGGAGCAGGTCGCCGCCACGCTGAATGAGGGCGGCTCCATTGACGAGGAGATGACCGTGCTGTTCGCCGCGCTGCGGAGAAATTGAGCGAGTCTTCCGCGCGTGCGGACGGGAGAAGAAGCGCATTGCAAACGGGACGGGTTTCCAACAAGATGGCGAGCGTGAACACCACCGTGCCAGACTTTCTGCTGAACGCCGCCGCCTACCTGCACCGGGTGATGGAAGGCGAGCAGGTGTGTCTGGTCAAAGAGGGCAAGGTGCAGGCCCGCATCACCCCCGATGGAGCCTCGGCAGCACTGACCACAAGCAGCCCGCCGCCTGCGCAGGACTGGATTCAGCAAGCGCGGCAACTCAAGGCGCAACTGGCCGCGAAGTACGGCGCGGATGACTGGACGCCACAGGATTATCTCGCAGCCGGTCGGCGCTCATGAGCATGCTTGTGGCAGATGCCAATGCCGCACTGGGTACGGTGCTGCCAGGCCACGATGAAGCCGTGGCGGAGGCCTTTTTGCAGCATATCGCCATCGGCGATGAAGTGTGCGTGCCGCCGCTCTGGCTGCTGGAGACGCTCAATGTGCTGCTGGTGCGCGAGCGCCGGAAGAAGCTGGACGCCACCGAGCGGGACCAGGCCATCGCCTGTGTTCATGGCTACCCCGTGCGGGTGGCTGAGGAATCCACCCGGCACATCGCGACCATCCAGCGGCTGGCCACGAAGCACGCGCTCACTTCGTATGATGCGGCCTATTTGGAACTAACCCTGCGTCTGGGGTGCCCACTGCTCTCTTCCGACGGTCCATTATGCGACGCCGCAAGCGCTGAGGGCGTGACGCTGCTTGCCGTGGCAGTGCAGCCGAAGAAATGACCGTGCTCTTCGCCGCGCTGCGGAGAAACTGATTTCCTTGGCAACCCTTTCCCTGCTAAACGTCAGGACATCGGTATGAGCGAGAGTTTGCCCCCACCTTCCAGAAATGCACCCAATGCGGTGCGGAACTGCCCGCCGATGGCACCAACGGCCTCTGCCCCTCCTGCTTGATGGTGATGGGTGATGATGGATCAGAATCCTTCAGGAAGAAAGTAGCCAATGATGGCCGTGGGATCACGCACGGCGATCTGGATGTGAGATTTGAGCTTGATGCCTTCACCATCAAAGGCGGGATCGCCCTCCTGAAAGACGCCGCGCACGGAATGATAGGTCATGCCGTCGTCTTTTTCGATTTCAGGAATGACTTTGTTTAGGACGAAGCAATCGCGCTCCCGCCGAAGCCAGTCGTAATCGCTCA
>JANOBP010000131.1:0-4410 GCA_031411715.1 Verrucomicrobiaceae bacterium
ACCGCGTCATCGCCGGTGAATTGAATCGCGTTGCCTAGCTTGCCGGGCACCAGCTTGTTCTCGCCCTTCAGCACAGCGGCGGGATCAGGCGGGCCTTTGTCCTTGGCGTCCTTCTTGGGCTGCGGTGGAGGTACTGCATGCAGCGAATCGGCCAGCTTGTTGCCTTTCAGATCATCAAACGTGAAGCGAGCCAGTTCACCTTGGCTTAGATCGGGAGGTGTCGGAGTTGTGGGTTTCTCCAAGGCAGCCACCTTGGCTTTGAGCATTGCCATCTTGTCCTTCGCTGGCTGATCCATCAGCATCATCGCCGGAGTCGGTGGCGAAGGCGTGAAGAAGGAATACAAACCGGCTTCGTCGATGTTTTGCAACATCGAAAACAGCCCGTAATAGTCCTTCTGCGTGATCGGGTCATACTTATGATCGTGGCAGCGCGAACACTCGAAGGTCAGGCCGAGAAAGGCCGTCGCCACGGTCTGCACGCGGTCGGCGATGTATTCGACGCGATACTCCTCCTCCACGCTGCCGCCTTCGTTTTCCTGCTGGTGCAGGCGATTGAATGCTGTGGCGAGAATTTGCTCATCCGTGGCATTTGGCAGCAGATCGCCTGCAAGCTGCCAGGTCACGAACTTGTCGTATGGCAGGTTGTCATTGAACGCCTTCACCACCCAATCGCGCCACGGCCACACCTCGCGCTCGCGATCCACCTGGAAGCCGTAGCTGTCCGCGTAGCGTGCCACATCCAGCCAGTCAACGGCCATGCGCTCGCCGTAATGCGGTGAAGCGAGGAGTCTGGTTGCCAGATGCTCGATGCTGGATGCTGGATCGAACTGATGCTCGGTGACGAAGGCGGTGACTTCCCCCGGTGTCGGTGGCAGGCCGGTGAGATCAAAACTCAGCCGACGAACCAAAGTCTCCGGTGCTGCTTCGGGTTGCAGCTTCAATCCACGCTCCGCCAACTCGGCGCTGACGATCTTGTCGATGCTTTGCTCTTTCGTCGCCTCAGGCTTCAACGGAATGAAGGCCCAATGCGCCTCATACTCCGCGCCTTCGTCGATCCACCGCTTCAGGATGGCAATTTCGTCTGCCGTGAGGTCGCCGAGCTTCGATTTAGCCGGCGGCATGTGGTCATCGGCATCCGTGGTGAGGATGCGCTGGATCATCTCGCTCACTTCGGCCTTGCCGGGCACGAACGCCTTCGCTTCCACGGCTGCGGTGCGCTCATCCAGCCGCAAATCGGCCTCGCGCTTCTTCGGATCGGGGCCGTGGCAGAAGAAGCACTTGTCCGACAAGATTGGGCGCACGTCACGATTAAACTTCACCTTTGCAGGTGCTGCGAAGATTGAGGTCGAGACAAAGAGAATGGAAACGAGAAGGCCGCGCGTCATGACTTTGAAGTATCTCACGCAAACACCTTTTTCACCACCTTGGGATTCTCCACGCCGGTGAGCTTCTGATCGAGGCCTTGGAACTTGAAAGTGAGGCGCTCGTGATCCAATCCGGCGGCAGCGAGGATCGTCGCATGCAGATCGTGCACGCTGACTTTATCGATGGCGGCTTTGAAGCCGATTTCGTCGCTCTCGCCGTGATGGTAACCGCCTTTGACACCGCCGCCGCACATCCAGACGGTGAAGGCATGTGGATTGTGGTCGCGTCCTGGCTTCGCAGCTTTTTGCGAGATCGGCAGACGGCCAAATTCACCGCCCCAGATGATGAGTGTTTGATCGAGCAGGCCACGCTGTTCCAGATCGGCGATGAGCGCGGCTACGGGTTGGTCGCTTTCATTGGCGAAGCCGCGATGATTACCCGCGATGTCGTTGTGGCCATCCCAACTCTGCTGATTCTCCATACCGCCGCTGTAGATCTGAATGAAGCGCACGCCGCGCTCCACCATGCGTCGAGCGGTGAGACACTGCGCGGCGAAGTGGCCACAGTGCTTCTCGTTCAAGCCGTAGAGCTTCTGGATGTGCTCGGGCTCGCCTTTGACATCAAAAGCCTCCGGCGCGGCGGTTTGCATGCGGTAGGCCAGTTCGAAGCTCTCGATGCGAGCATTGAGTTCGCTCTCGATGGGCGATTCGGCGAGCGCGCTGCGGTTCAATTTCGCCAGCAGGTCGAGTTGAGCACGTTGACGTTGTGGCGTGAGCGATGCTGGCACCGCGAGGTTATCAATCGGTGCGCCTTTAGGCTTCAGCCAAGTGCCTTGATAGATGCTCGGCAGGAAACCCGCGCCCCAATTGGCCGCGCTGCCTTTGGGCAGGCCGCGATTCAGCGGATCGCTCATCACGACAAATGAAGGCAGCGAATCACTCTCGCTGCCGAGCCCATAGTTGACCCATGAACCGACGCAGGGGTAACCCATGCGTGTCTCGCCCGTGTTCATCTTGAAAAGCGCCGGCGAGTGGTTGTTCGAGCCGGTCCAGCAGCTGTGAATGAAGCACATCTTATCCACATGCATCGCCGTCTTCGGAAACAGATCGCTGCACCACGTGCCGCTCTGCCCGTGCTGCTTGAATTCAAATGGCGAGGCCATCAGCGGTCCCACTGAGCCGGGGAAAAAGCCTGTCTTCGGATCAAACCCATCCAGCGCCTTGCCGTCCCGCTTCTTCAGCTCCGGCTTGTAATCCCACGTGTCCACCTGCGACGGCCCACCATTGGCAAAGATCCAAATGATCGACTTCGCCTTCCCACCCACCTGCATCGGCACCTTCGGCGCAAACGGATTCGATGCCGCCTCCAGCATCGAAGACAACGCCAACATGCCAAAGCCACCGCCCGCACGGGCGAGCCATTCACGACGAGAGTAAGGAAGTGTGTTCATGTCTTTCATGCGTCTTTATACGCCATCTAGCTGTGTGAGATCGTGCAAATATTGTGTCGGATCGTGGTAGAGCGGTTTCAACTTGGTCTTGTGACTCTCTGTTTAAGTTCAAACTGGCAGTGTTTCGAGGAACTCGCGGGTTTTACGTTCCAACTCATGCAGTCGAGCGGCAGCAAGTCTCTCAGCGAGTTTTTGAACTCTAGAGCGCAAACCCGCAGCATGAGCTGAATCAAGTAATAGAGATGCACGCTGGAGAAAGGTATCGAAACTAAATTTGTCTGCGTGGGTCAGCTCAAGGATGAAATCAAAGTCCTTGTCACGGCCTGCGATCAACTTGCTGGCCGCAGTGTCATGGATTTCCAGCGCCCACCAGTTCGTTCTTCCATCTTCGCTCATGATTGGCACAAGCCGATCTTTCCAACTTCGAGGCAGACTGACGATTCCAGCTCCGAGCGGATCAGCATAGACACCATGCTCCGCGTAAAAGTCAGACTCAGGTCCACATTCATCGTCGATGATTGAGTTGCGACCAAAACCTGGGAGCAGAAAGTCTGCTTCGACGGAACGCAGCACAGGACCTGGCAACCACCCGATCTGACCATGTGCGGACTGACTGCCTACGATGATCAGCCGGTCCAGACCCGTAATGGTGGCAACTTTGGCCGCCAGCATCTCCAGAGCTTCACGCCGCATGCCTCGACCACTCCTGGATGAGCCTCTCGCGCAGCATTCGATAGGCGGGTTTAGGAAGGATCCCCGTGAACGGACTGGACTGTCGCATGCGCGTGGCATTCTGTGATTCAGAGGTCAGCACAGCGATCAAATCGGATCGTTTTTCGACTGCAAGAAGAGGTAGCCATTCACGCACCGAATTTGACTCGCCATCTTCATAATTGCCACTGGCGAGCCACCGCTCCGCATTTTTGCGTGCTGTTTCAATGATGCTGCCAGGATCAGCCTTCAGCATGTCAGCGACTGCGCAATGCCGGGCGAGAGACAAAGCATCAATGAACTCCTGCGACCACAATTGTGTGGCCTCAATCGTCGCTGGGTTCTCTGTGACTGTCATCATGGGGGACACGATAGCACATCCTCAATTCACATAAACCAATTCATTCAGCCCCAGCACGACCTGGCAGTAATCGGCCAGTGATGCACCTGATTTCAAATACCCGGCTCCAGTGGCGAGTTCGTCGGGTTTGGGGTCGCGATTGAAACAGATGCGATAAGCCATCGCGATTTGTTTGGGAGCATCGCCAGCGGCTTGGATGCGTTTGGCGAGGCCGTCGGCCCATTGGCGGGCTTGCGGGCTGTTCATCAAAATGAGAGCCTGTGGGGCCACGGTGGTGGTGGGGCGGCTGCCTTGGCTCACGAGTGGCTCAGGGACATCAAAGGCCACCATGCTGCCGATGAGCTGGCTGCGCTTGATGTTGAAGTAGATGCTGCGGCGCTTGCTGTTCTCGTCGCGGGTGCCGGGGCCGAACATGGTTTCATCCAGCAGGCCACTGATGGCCAGCATGCTGTCGCGGATGGCCTCGGCTTCGAGGCGCTGGGGCACGAAGCGCATGAAGAGGCCGTTGTCGGGATCAGCGGCT
>JANOBP010000132.1:0-3087 GCA_031411715.1 Verrucomicrobiaceae bacterium
AAACCAAACACCTCCTCACAAGGGCAACGCTACGGCGTTGCCTTTTTTTTGGCCCATTCTGTAACAAAACGTACCAAGGCGGGTATAGGCCAAAAGAGCAAGCCACGCTTGCTCACCCCACAACCACCACACCCACAACCACCATGAAAAATCGCATCTACCTCACCCTCGCCGCCTCCCTCCTTGCCATCCTGCTCAGCAGTTGTGCAGGCGGGCAGGATTATTCCAGCGTCAAAGCCTCCGGCGCGCTCACCCCACGTCCAGGCAAGAGCATGGTGCTCATTTATCGCACACCGGGCATGATGGGAGTAGCCCTCAAGCCCTACCTCTACGCCAATGGTGCCGAACTACCCTCCAGGCTGCAACGCGGCGGCTTCTACTCCATGGAGGTGAATCCGGGGCTGCTCCAGTTAGCGACTTCTGAACAACAAGGCGAATCTACAGCGGCCTCAAAGACGAAATCTGTGGTCGCTGGGGTGCTCCTAGGTGGCGGAATCGGTGCAGCATTTGCAGTGCCGATGGATATAGCGGCCCACCGCAAAAACGGACTTCAAGTGCAGGCGTTGGCAGGTCAAACACACTACATCGTCATGCACGGTGCGGGTGGAAAGCTCAGCGAGGCTGAGCCATCCGAGGCCGAAGAAGAGATCACGGACTGCCACTGGCTCAATCCCCACTCCCGTTGATCCCGCACTCAGCCAATCCGCCCCTGCCCCGTCATTTTCATAAACACACCATCCATCCTCATTTCCACCGCGCTTTGCGCCGCCTTTCTTTTGTCCGGCTGCGGCAGCCCGCCAGCCCCAAAACTACCAAGCTAGCGCCGGGCACGAAGATCCGCACGCTCGAAGCGCATCACATCGACATTTAGAAAATCGTCAGTGAAGCCTTCGAAATCGAGACCCGCAACAGTGGCAGCATTGTCCTAGGCTCTCCCGCCTCCAGCGATGCTGTCTATGACCTCAGCGTCGGCAGCTACGGACTCTTTCACCGTGGCGGCATGTTCAGCATCAAGCTGGCACCAGCGGTGTGTGTCGCAGCCTCACTGATGAAAGGGAAAGGCGGCCAAAAGCTCCTCGAGTTCGGCTTCGCCGCCAATGCCAACGAGGCCGGCTGGCACAGCTTTGACGAGTTCAAAGCCAACCCAGACTTGATTCGTGCAGGCTGGCTCGCAGCCGCTCGAGAAGACGCCCGCCGCACCTTGGCCGACCTGCGCAAGATCCCACGCGTGGTTTCACCAGTACCACGCGTGGAAATGCCAAGTATCTTCTTCCGCTGTCTGCCTCTAGTCCTTAGCTCGAAGTTTTGGATTGAATCAAGAATCAGAAATCGGTTAGCCTGCGGCATGCATTTCAAACACACCCGTGCCGCCCGTGGATTCACGCTCTTGGAGTTGATGGTGGTGATCGGCATCATCGCCCTTCTTGCCGCGCTCGTTTTATCCAATATCGACTTTGGATCGAAAATGGCCAAGCGCCGCGTCACTGAGAGAAGCATAGTTGCCATCGAGTCCGCGTTGGAGGGTTATCTGGACAAGTTCGGTGAATACCCCACACCGGCAAATCCGGACGAAACCGCTGAAATCATGCTGGGTAAAAGTTATCGAGTCGGGGGTGCCAAATGCCTCTACCAAGCCCTGCGTGGCGACGGCTATGATGCGCTCCAACTCGAAGCCAGTGCCACGCCGACCGTTACGGCAGCCTCTGACGGTGATTTCAGCCGTGACGAGCTGCCGCGCGTCATCCTGCGCGACCTGCCGCCCAATCTTTGGCGCAAAGTCGGTAGCCACTACTTTCTGGTGGATGGCTTCGCCCAGCCATTCCAATACGCCAAAGCCGTGGATGGTGATAAAGAAACCGTAAACTCTACCTACGATCTCTGGTCCTTTACCACGGACGAATCCAACCGCATGGCGAAGTCCAAGGACACGCAGTCGAATGCTGCGCTGGGTGCCAAGTGGGTGAAGAATTGGTGACACCCTTATCAAAGACACAACAAAGCGTCTGGGGCTTGCAGCGTAGCCTTGAGAATGCCTGAGTGCCGTGCAAAGGACTGCTCGTCCATTTTTCCCTTCTTATGCTTCGCAAACTTCTCCTCTCCCTGCTCCTTGCTGCCCCAGGCTCCATGCCAGCGGCCGAGCCTCTCAAAGCCCTCCTCATCACTGGTGGCTGCTGCCACGACTACGCGAAGCAGCATGAGGTCATAGCCAAAGGCATCCAAAGCCGCGCGAATGTGCAGGTGGATGTGATCTGGACCGACGACAAGTCCACGAACCCGCCGCTGCCGATCTATGACAAGGTGGATTGGGCGAAGGGCTACGACATCATCATCCACGACGAGTGCGCGGCGAGCATGAACAACAAGGAGACGCTCACGCGCATCCTCGATGCTCATAAAACGATCCCCAGCATCCAGCTTCACTGCGCGATGCACAGCTTCCGCACGGGCGAGGATCGCTGGTTTAAGCGCCTCGGCCTGCAATCGAACTCGCACGGCCCGCAGGAGCCTATCGCGATCACGTTTGTCGATAAAGAGCACCCGATCACGAAGACGCTGGCCGACTGGACCACGATCAAAGAGGAGCTGTATAACAACGTGAACCTCTTCGACGCCCACCCGCTCGCGATGGGCCGCCAGATGGTCAAAGGCAAGGCCGTGGACGCCATTGTCGCCTGGACGAACGAAAAAGCCGGTGCTCGCAGCTTCAGCACGACCATCGGGCACAACACCGAAACCGTCGCCGATGCGCGTTACCTTGATTTGATCACACGCGGCCTGCTTTGGGCCTGTGACAAGCTCACGCCGGATTTCCTCGTGCCGTTCAAGGGCGAGAACAAAGTGACGTTTGTCGCTGCGAAGGCCGTCGAGGCTCCGAAGCCGCCGCCCACGCCGAAAGACGCCACGGGCATCAAAGCGACCGCGAGCAGCGAGGAGAAGGGCAAGGACAACTTCGCCTGGAAAGCCGTCGATGGCGATGAAGGCACCCGCTGGTGTGCGGCGAATGCTTCGAAGCCGCAATCTCTCACCCTGGAGTTCGAAAAGCCGCAGGACCTCACCGGACTCGACATCGCCTGGGAGAGCCAAAAC
>JANOBP010000133.1:0-21108 GCA_031411715.1 Verrucomicrobiaceae bacterium
GATGAAGCCGTCCACCTTGCTGTTGCCGCCAGGGATGCCTGCGCCGACCTTTTTGAGCAGCTCGGCAAAGGGTTTGAGATTGTTTGACCAGCCCAGCCAGCCCGCGTGCGCCACGTCGATGTAGGCATAGGTGTTGTCCAGTGAACGCAACGTGCCGATGGCATACTGCACGCCTTGCACATACGCCCCCGTCGCGTGGGCCTCGGCGACTCGTGGAAAACTCAGGTTTGTGATCAAGTTCGGCAGCGAGTCCGGCTCGATCACCATAACAATGCGCAAGCCAGCATACTTCGATTGGCTCCGCGTTTTGAAAATCGCGTCGATGTATTCAGTCTTGTAGCGATGCAGCCCATCCTGCGCGATCAGCAGCTCGCCATTGGAAGCCAGCGCCGAGCCATCGCGGTTCGGCATGTCATAGATCACGATCCCGATGGCGTTCGCCCCCTGAGCGAACGCTTCATCCAGGTGCCCGGCGAGACTGCGCGGATAGCCGCCCTCCCCATGCACTGCCGCGATGCTGTCCAGCCACACGAAGGTGGGAAAACTCGCCACCTGCCGCATCTGCTGGCCCAAAGCACCGCTATGGAGATCAGCCGCCGCCTTCACCGCAGCGGTGTAATCGACGTTGCGATAAAACGTCGCGCCATCAAAGGGGTTGTCCAAATGGCTGCTCGTGGATGGCGCTGCGGCCATCACGAACCTGGCTTCATTCGCCCGCATCCTCGCTGCGACTCCACGCACGGGATCAAATGCAACGGCTTCGCCTGCGACGAGCGGCACAATGTGCTTCTGCTTTGTTGTCACCTCCACTTTACCCTCAAAGACATGCACCTCCGCTGAATCAGGTGCCTCCATCGCCACGCCAAATCGCGTGCCGAGATCCACCACGCGCCCTGCATTCGTCTCCACCGCAAAACCGCGTGCCGCAGGTGGCACGATGGCCGTCAGCCGTCCGCGGATCAGTCGCACCTCCGAGGGGCCGAGCTGCGTCACGCTCGCCGGACCATGAACCGTGACCTTTGCGCCATTGGCGAAGTTGAGGGTCTCGGCACCGTCTTCGAACACCAGTGGCGCTGGCTCGTTCCTTTTCACTCCAGGCCACAACTGCGTCACCAACATCGACGCCACGAGCACCGCCGCCGCAGCCAGTGACCAAGGCACCCATGTCATCACCGGTTTTCGTATCACCTTCCGCGTAACGGGCGAGTGCAAGGTCTGCGCCATCACGCGATCGACCGACTGCGCGAGTGGCGGAGCATGGAGTGCGCTCAGGATGCCATTTTCCAAAGCGAAACGATCACCCAGCAACGCATGCAATCCCGCTGACACCATGCGCTGATCCAGCAACTGGCGGCGCACCTCCGCATCCTCAAGCGCCCGCGTCTCGAACTCCGCTTTCGCGGCTTCGTTCATTTCTCCGGCGAGGTAGTCCGTGATTTGTTTTTCAACGTTCATAGGCAGCTTGATCAAGTTTCAAAGTGATGCACTCGCGCAACTGCGCCCGGATGCGAAACAACGTCACCCGCACCCACTCAGCTGTGCGGTTCATCGCCAAGGCGAGTTCTTCATTCGACAGCCCGCTGCGGTAGCGCTCCTGCACGAGTTTCCGTGCGGTGTCCGGCAGCGAGGCGAGGCATTCCTCCAGAAAAATCGCCTCATCACTCGCTGCGCTCGGCTCCTGGGCAGCGGCAAGCTCCGCGAGCTGACTCGCCTCCAATCGTGACAGGTTGGCCTGCTCCCGGGCAAAGCGCAGCAGCTCCTTGCGCACCAGATTCCAGGCGATGGCCCGCAACCAGGCCCGAAACGACCCGGTTGAGTTCAGCTCCGCCATATTTTGATACGCAAAAACAAAAGTCTCATGCGTGATCTCATCCGTCAGATGCGCCACCGGCAGCTTCATCGCCACAAACGCCCTAATCGAAGCCAGATGCCTCCGCACCAGCAGCGCAAACGCATCGTCATCGCCATCACGCACCATCGCTACCAGCTCGGCATCGGTCGGTTCAGGAAAGTTGGAAGAAAAAGGGGGCATTCACCCGCATTGTAACGCGAGCGGGCGGCGGCGTTACAAAACAATGCAAAAGTGCCTTCGCAGTCTGCGCAACTACTTCAAGCGAGCTGGGTTTCCTTAGGCTCATGAGAACGCTCGCCCTGCTCACCACCCTTGTTTTGTTTTCCGCCAATCTTCACGCTGACTGGCCGCGTCTCCGCGGTGCCAATGGCGATGGCAAAGCTGAAGGCACTCTGCCGGTGAAGTGGAGCGACACGGAGAACCTTCAGTGGAAGGCTGCACTCCCTGGTCCAGGGTCCTCCAGCCCGATCATCATCGGGGATAAAATCTTTGTCACATGCTGGTCTGGCTATGCGGATGGCACTGGGGACGACATGACCAAGATGGTTCGCCATCTCATCTGCCTCAGCAAAGCCGATGGTAAAATCATCTGGGACAAAACCGTCCCAGCCGTCCAGCCCGAGGACTTCGCCAATGGCATGCTCATGGAGCACGGCTACGCCAGCAGCACCCCCGTTAGCGATGGCACCAATGTCTTCGTCTTTTTTGGCAAAAGCGGCGCGCTCGCCTTTGACATGAATGGTAAGCAGCTCTGGCAAACATCCGTTGGCACCCAGTCCAATCGCAAAGGTTGGGGCAGCGCCTCCAGCCCCATCTTATACAAAGACACCGTCATCATCACGGCTTACGACGAAGGTGGTGCCATGGTCGCACTGGACAAAAAAACCGGTGCACAAGTCTGGCGTGCACCCGCCGAGGGTCTCGACACCGTGTATAGCACCCCGCTCGTTTCCGGCGAGGACCTCATCCTCCCCGTCGCTAGCGAGGTCTGGGGTCTCAATCCTGCCAGTGGCAAGCTCCGCTGGTATGCCACTTATAGCATGGGCGGCAATGTGTCCCCCGGCGTCGCTGTCGCTGATGGCACCCTCTTTGTCACCGGTGGCTACCCCACCGCAGGCACTGCCGCCATCAAGCTCGGCGGTAAAGGCGATCTCACGGCCACTAGCACGCTCTGGAGCATCAACAGTGCCTCCTATATCCCAACCCCCATCTACCATGAAGGCCACCTTTACGTGATCAACGACGCTGGCTTCGCCATGTGCATCGATGCAAAAACTGGCAAAGAACTCTACCGCGAGCGAGTCATGGAAAACGCTGGCGGCAGCAGCGCCGGTGGCGGTGGGCGTCGTGGTGGCGGCAAGCCCTTCTACGCATCTCCTGTGCTCGTGGGAGGGAATTTGTATGCCCCGAGCCGCAAAAACGGCGTCTTTGTCATCGCCGCCAAACCCACTTACAAGCAGATCTCCAAAAACACCTTTGCCAGCGACTCCTCGCAGATGAACGCGACCCCCGCTGTTGATGGCAATCGCCTTTACCTCCGCTCCGACAAAGCCATCTACTGCATTGGCCAGTAATGGGCCTTTTGTGCATCCCTATCCGATGAGAGTGAAGAGCTATGCTTTCTTTTATGGCGCATCTTCCCCTTCAACGTGCTAGGGATGCAGATGGCACCACCCAATTACAGTTTCGAGAAACGAAAGCGCGAGCAGGAGAAGAAGGCAGCAAAGGAGGCGAAGCGTCTGCGCAAAGAGGCCGCTAAGAATGCGGCACCTGAGGCTGGCGGGAGCGAGTCGTCCGCTGATGCAGCCACGACGGTGGCGGAAGGTGTCTCTTAAAAGATGTTGAGTGGAGGCGGTCGCCTCCACTGCTTGCTGCGGACGTTCCGGAGCTTACTTCTTGAAGATGATGGGGATGATGAGGATGGCCAGGATGTTGACCACTTTGATCATGGGATTCACGGCTGGACCCGCAGTGTCTTTGTAGGGGTCGCCCACGGTGTCGCCAGTGACTGCTGCTGCGTGTGCGAAGCTGCCTTTGCCGCCGTGATTGCCTTCCTCGATGAATTTCTTGGCGTTGTCCCAGGCGCCGCCTGCACCGGTCATGGAGATGCCAACAAATAGCCCGGTGACGATGGTGCCGATGAGCACGCCGCCGAGGGCTTGCATGCCGACGTAGGCCATGCCCACGACGAAGACGAGTGGGAGAAGGGCAGGGAGGATCATCTGCTGAAGGGCGGCCTTGGTGACGATGTCCACGCACTGTGCGTAGTCGGGGATGTCGGTACCGGTGAGGATGCCGGGCTTGGCTGTGATCTGGCGGCGGACCTCGCGGACGACGGCACCTGCGGCATTGCCAACGGCGCTCATGCAGTAAGCGGTGAAGAGGAAGGGCAGAAGGCCGCCGATGAACATGCCGATGACGACTTTGTGATTGGTGAGGTCAAAGCTGACCTCGTGGCCGACAAAGGCCTGCAAGTCTTCTACATAAGAGCCGAAGAGCACCATGGCGGCGAGTCCGGCACTGGCGATGGCGTAACCTTTGGTGACGGCTTTCATGGTGTTGCCCACGGCATCGAGTTCGTCAGTGATTTTGCGCACGTCCTCAGGCAGGCCGGACATGACGGCGATACCGCCAGCGTTGTCGGTGATGGGGCCAAACGCATCAAGTGAAATGATGATGCCAGAGAGAGAGAGCATGGAGACAACGGCGATGGCGATTCCATAAAGTCCGGCAAGATCAAAGCAGCACCAGATGGAGGCGGCGATGGCGAGCACGGGCAGCAGCGTGGAATGGTGGCCGACGCTAATGCCGGCGATGATGTTGGTGGCCGGGCCGGTTTCAGAGGCCTTGGCGATGAGGCGCACCGGCTTGTGGTGAGTGCTGGTGTAGTAATTGGTGATCCAAACGACGAGCAGGGTCAGCAGCAGGCCGACGCAGGCGCAGTAGAAAAGGCTGCTGCTGGCGATTTCTTTGCCGTCGATGCTGACGGTTTGACCAAAGATGGCCGGAGTGGCCCACCAGAAGAGTGCGGCGGAAATGAGGCCGGAAACGGCCACACCGCAGACGAGTGAGGTCGTGGGGGATTGTTTGACGAAGTTCACCCAACCGATGCCGATAAGCGAGGAGATGATGGACAGGCCGCAGAGTACGAAGGGATAGATCATGGCTGCCTCGCTGCTTGCACCCGTCGCGGTGAGGAAACCGACAAGCACGCCGCCGATGAGGCTGACGGCGTAAGTTTCAAACACGTCTGCAGCCATGCCTGCACAGTCGCCGACGTTGTCGCCCACGTTGTCTGCGATGGTGGCTGGGTTGCGGGGATCGTCTTCGTTGAGATTTTGCTCGATTTTACCGACGAGGTCGGCACCGACGTCAGCGGCCTTGGTATAAATACCGCCACCGAGACGGGCAAAGACACTGATGAGCGAACTGCCGAGAGCGAGACCGATAAGGGAGTCGATGGCGTGCTTGGTGTCGGGCGTGAATTTTTTCACGATCAGGTAGAAGCCAGCGACAGAGAGCAAACCGAGTGCGACGACGAGCAAACCGGTCACGGCACCACCATTGAAGGCAACTTTTAGCGCGGAGTGGCTGCTCACAGAGGCTGCTTGCGCAGTGCGGACGTTGGCGCGCACGGCGATCATCATACCGATGTAACCGGCCGCCATGGAACATACTGCACCGACGACAAAGCCAGCAGCCGTTACTCCGTCTCGCAGATACCACACGGCCACAAAAATAACCGATGCGATGAGGCTGACTGCGATGATCTGGCGATTGAGATAAGCTTTGGCTCCCTGCTGAATGGCGCCGGCGATGGCGGCCATCTTTTCATTACCCGCCGAGGAACCCATGATTTGGCGAATGAGGACCAGCGCGAAAACAAGGCCGACTGCGGCAAGGGCGATGGAGAGTGTGATTCCGTTTTGGAGCAGGAAGGATGGAGGCATTGTCTAGTTAGATTACGGGTGGTTGGTCCGGGATGGGTAAAGCCGGAGAGTTTAGCGGGAGCCGGTTTCTCGGCAACACTTTCCTCCGAATTTGCGGCATTCCTTTACGCGGAATGCCGCTAGATGCTTTCGACTGAACAAGACTCAATGCTTGATTTCTCCTTCTGGCCCATGTGTGGGAGGTCGGAAGAAGAGTGCCAGGAGAACCATGCCTGCGAGCGCAAGTCCGGTGGGGACGAGGAAGAGCGACTTGTAATCTACCACACCGTTTTGAGTGTAGTGGTCACGCAGAAAGGGGAAGAGCTTGCTTGCCACTACCATGCCGATGCCGAGAATGAGCAAATTGAAAAGTCCTTGAGCACTGGTGCGGATGTCCTTGGGGAACACTGCATCGACAAAAATATACAAAGTGACGAAATAAAACGCATAGCAGACGCCATGCAGCACCTGAATGGCCACGATGAGCCACGCCGACTCCTGGCAGAAGGCGAAGACACCGAAGCGCGCCGCATGGCCGAAGATACCAACAATTAGAGTGGTCTTCCAACCGAGCTTTTTCAATACCGTGCCGAGAACGACCATGGTGACGATTTCAGCTAACTGACCGATGCTGCTAACAACCATGCTCATGTTCGCCGAAATGCCCACTTTCTGTAGGAAACCATCGATCACGACGAAGTAGCCATTATGAATGGTGGAGTCGATGAAGGTCACAAGGAAGAGCACCAACACATAAGGAATGCCTAGCAGCTTGAGGGCTTTTAGCCAGGCCACCTTGTCCATGCCTTCCACGTTTTTGCGTGGCGGAGTGTGTGGCAGCGTGAGACTAAAGGCGGCCAAAACTAAGCTGATGATACCTGCGACGATGAAGACCCACTTGGTCTCACTTGCTCCGGCCTTGTCACTGAGAAGGAAAATAAATGGCCAACTCACAATGATCCAACCAATGGTTCCGCCCATGCGTACAAAGCCGAAATCTTTCGCTGGATCCTTTAGGTTGGCGAAGGCTAGAGAGTTCGTGACCGAGATCGTTGGCACATAAAGCAGGCAGTAAATCAGGAAACAGGTGAAAAAGGGAGTGAAGGACGTGGCGAAAGCCGTGCCGATAAGCGCAAGGCCGCCAATCGCGTGACTGAAGGCCAAAAAGCGCTCTGCTGAGAAATTGCGGTCCGCGAATTGGTTGCTGAAGAAAATACCAACGAGCGAGGCGATACCGAAAGCGCTGCCCACCAGCCACTGCTGGTCTCCAGTAAACTCCAGCATGGTCATGTAAGTAAAGATTTTGATCTGCCAAGCTCCCCAGATGGCGATCTCAAGGATCATCATGATGAAGAGCTTCATTTTGATGCTGCTGGCGGTGGTGTCGGTCATAAGTGGGCGCGAGGCTAGGTACTGCGGCGCGGGTTGGCAAGACAAAATCCATGCAGAAACTTGAGCAGGGCAAAAGCTGGTGATAAGGACAGCAATCATGATCCGCCCCATCGTCCGCTATCCCGAGCCTGTCCTGCGCGCCAAATGCCGCAACATCACCGAAATCACGCCCGAGATTCGCCAACTTGCATCCGACATGCTTGAAACGATGCACGAAGCTCATGGCGTAGGCCTCGCGGCACCTCAGGTCGCTGTGGATGTGCAACTCGCCGTCATTGATGTCTCACACAATCCGGAGTGTGTAACCTTTCTGAAGGTTAACTGTCAAGACGCTGGCTTGGTGGCCAGCATGCCTTTCGTTTTCATGAATCCGAAGTTGGAACTCAGTGGCCCGAAGGAAAGCAGTGAGGAAGGGTGCCTCAGCTTCCCTCACCTGCGCGCAGACATTCGTCGATCTTCCTGCATCAAGGTTAGCTTCATGGATCTCAATGGTAGCACCGTTACCGTCGAGACCGATGGCCTGCTTGCTCGTGCCTTTCAGCATGAAATAGATCACCTAAATGGGGTGCTCTTCATCGATCGCATGTCCTCTGTCGCCAAAGTTGGACTGAAACGTAAACTTGCCCGTCTCATGGAAGAATGGACTGAGGAGGATGAAGCTTGAAGACATATCCACTGGTAATGATCGGGGCGTGCTTCGCTCTTGGCAGCTTGGCCTTGGCCCAAGTTAAAACCCAAAACGAGCCCACCAATGCCGCCGAAGTTGCTGCGAAGAAAGCGGCGGCGGACAAGGTCATTGATGAAAAGTATCAGGCGCTGAAAGCAAAGCTCCCGGCGGATCAGCAGGCTTGGGAAATAGTGCTGGAGCAGAATTTGGGCTCGTTTTATCTGCCGATCCACAAAGCCGAAAAAGTCGCGGGCAAATCCAATGCCTGGGATTTCGTGCAGGACGACCCAAAACTGCCACGCGTGCTCTTGATCGGTGATTCCATCTCACGCGGCTACACGCAGGACGTGCGTAAAGTGATGGCGGGCAGGGCGAACGTGCATCGTGCACCGGAAAACTGCGGCCCAACGGCCAACGGCATGAAGAAGATCGAGATCTGGCTCGGAGATGGCAAATGGGACGTGATTCACTTCAATTTCGGCATTCACGACCGCAAAACGCCTGCTGCTGATTATGAGCAGCGTCTAGAAGCTCTCATCACGCGCATGAAGCAGACGGGTGCGAAGCTCATCTTCGCCACCACCACTCCGGTGCCGTCAGACACGAAAGACGGGCCTGAAATCGTCACGCAGATCGCCGAGAAGAACGCCATCGCGACTAGAGTGATGCAGAAGCACGGCGTCGGTATCAACGACCTTCATGCATTCCTCGCGCCACAACTTGAAGGCATTGCCAATCCCAAGGATGTGCACTTCAACGCCAAGGGCTATGAACTCATGGGCCAGCAAGTGGCGAAAACGATTGAAGCGGCTCTGAAGTAGTCCGCGCTACACCATTCGATCCTTCAATGTGCGAGCCACGGCGGCTGCGCGGCTGTGGGCACTTGAAGCGTGCCGGAATAGCAAGGGTGAGTTATTTCGTTTTAACAAAGCTGGCATCGAATCTGCGGATTGTGTAGCCTGCGTGTTTAATTTATTCGATCGCCACCTTCATTCACACTGCATCAGCCCGCCATGATCAAACAACTTCGACGTTTCAGTCTCAGTCAATGGATTCTCGTCTTTCTCATCGTTGGCATTTTGTTTGGCTGGTTTCTTAGCAGTGGATATTGCTCACCTGCGACCACGGATGGTTGGCTGCGCGCCTTCAAGATGATCTCCGGTTCGTTCCTGCATTTGGTGAAGTGCATCGTTGTTCCGCTGATCTTTAGCACGCTCGTCGTCGGCATCGCGGGACACTCGGATGACATCAAGGCGGTGGGTCGCATGGCGCTGAAGTCCATCATCTATTTCGAGATAGCCACTACGGCTGCTCTTGTCATCGGGCTTTGTGCCGTCAATATTTTCAAGCCTGGCGTCGGCGTCACCGCAAAAGGCATTGCGCACGCCGCCGAAGCCCCAAGTGGTGCCAAGGTGACCATCGAAGGTGTTATAGAGCATCTTACGCCGCAGAGCTTCTTTGACTCTGCTGCGCGTAACGACGTGTTGCAGGTCGTTGTCTATGCGTTGCTCTTCGGTATCGCACTCGCACAGGTGAAGGCACCGCATAAGCAGACCATGCTTGCGTTCTTTGAGGGCGTCACACAGGTTATGTTCAAGTTCACTGGCCTCGTCATGAAGATGGCACCCTTCGGCGTTGGTGCGGCCATCGCTGCCACTATCGGGCAGAATGGACTCGGTATTTTAAAAAACCTCGGTGCACTCGTGTTCACTCTATACGGAGCACTGATCGTCTTTGTGCTCATTGTGCTCGTGCCCGTGATGCTCATCGCACGCATTCCGGTGGGGCGCTTCTTCCGCACGATACGTGAACCAGCGCTGCTTGCCTTTACCACTGCAAACTCTGAAGCCGCGTTGCCAGATGCGATGCTACAGATGGAAAAGTTTGGTGTGCCACCGCGCATCGTGTCCTTTGTGCTGCCGGCGGGCTATTCATTCAATCTCGACGGCTCCACGCTGCATCTTGCCATCGCTTCCGTCTTCGTCGCGCAGGCAGCCGGTATCCAACTCGATCTCCAAACGCAGATTACCATGATGCTCACGCTGATGCTCACCAGTAAAGGTGTGGCCGCCGTGCCACGTGCGACTCTGGTGATCCTTGCTGGCACCGTGGCCACTTTCGGCCTGCCACCTGAGGGGATTGGTATTATCCTTGGTGTGGATGCTTTCCTGGACATGGCCCGCACTTCAGTGAACCTCACTGGCAACTGTCTGGCATCCGCCGTTGTGGCGCGCTGGGAGGGTGAATTAAACATTCCTGAATCCGAAGATCTTCCTCCGGAGAATCCGACCGTCACGAGTCTCTCATGACGCTCTCCCTCACCTGTTTTGGTGACCGTGTGAAGGACATGAAGGATGACTGCGTTCTTGTCGTCATATGAAAAAGCTACTCATCCTTCGTCTTCTTGCTCCTGCGTTTCTGCTGGGCGCTTCCGTCATCGTCTCCGCTCAAACACCCGAGGCCAAACCAAAGGCAAAAGCCAAGACGTCTTTTGTCATTCCTCCGGATGTGAATGGCATGAAGACGATCATCCCAGCTCCTGAGAAGACCAAGCCGCTGAAAGTGGCGATTTTCGTCGGCAATGGTGCGTCTGATGGTGGTATCGAAAACGTCGCGGGTCGCATCACGTCCATCCCTCAGGCTACTGTGACTCGTGTGAAAGCTGCTGAATGGGCTGAGATTGATCTGAAACCATTTGATGTAGTCGTTTTTTCAGGTGGCTCAGGTAGTGCGCAGGCGGAAGCTATCGGCGAGGCCGGGCGGAATAATGTGCGTGAGTACATCCGGGGTGGTGGCGGTTATGTCGGCGTCTGTGCGGGGGCCTATCTGGCTTGTTCGAATTTCAAGTGGAGCCTGGGTATCCTGAATGCCAGCACCGTATCATCGAAGTGGATGCGCGGTCAGGCATTTCTGGATAACGAAGTCACAGAAGCAGGTCGCAAGCTCCTTGGTGATGTGAATGGCACGTTCAAAGTGCGCTACCACAATGGGCCGATCATCAAGCCTGCCGAGCGTCCTGATATGCCTGCTTACACGCCGGTTACGGTTTTTAAATCGGAGATTGCCGAATATGGGTCGCCTGTCGGTGTCATGGTCGATTCGCCTGCGCAAGCTTTGGGCACCTTTGGCAAAGGCCGCGTCTTCATCTCCAGTCCACATCCTGAAAACACTCCTGGCCTTGAACATCTGATTCCTCGCGGTGTGCTTTGGGCGGCTGGCATCGAATCCCCTTGACCCACACTTAGAGATGATCACACGTTTACTGCTCCTCGGCCTTGTATTCGTCAGTGCAGCGCTATCCCAAGATGTGGTGCGGGCGAACTACAAATCGTCCTACAAAGTGAAGTTCACCTTCAAAGAAGAAGAGCTCATTGGTGACATTATGAAGGGGCCTCGCGGTGACTGGAAAGATATGGCCAGTGTCCCCTACCGCGATTGGTACAATTCAGCAAATCAAGGCAAGTGGCGCACTTGGGGGCCAGCTGCCAAGCATTTTAATCCACCTGCAGGGCTTAGCGGTAAGACGGCAGAATGGTCGCGTGAAAGAGTCATCGCTACGGGGCTGCGTTTTGTTGGTTACAGCTATCAGCATCATCATGTGCCCGATTGGGATCCGCCGGCTGATTGGCCACGTGATCCGGAGATGAAGACACCTCCAGGCAAAGGCGTGGATTGCAGCAACTTCACGGCCTTCGTGTATAATCTCGCTCATGGCATCAAGCCCACGGGCACAGTCAAAGATCAGTCTGAACTCACTGAAATGCCCGGCCCAGGGCCGAATCGGGTGCTTCCAGTGAAGCGGATTGAGTTGCCGAGTAGCTACGAAGACTTTGAGAAAAATCTGCTCACAGGCGATCTGCTGTATGTGAAGAGTACAAGCGGCAAACTTTCACACGTCGTGATCTGGGTAGGTAAGATTGGCCAATCGCCGGATGGCACGCCATTGATTCTGGATAGCACCGGCACTGGTAGCAAAGATAGCGATGGCAAAGTAATCCCCGATGGAGTTCAATTGCGCGCCTTTAGACGTAGCTCGTGGTATTTTACCCAAGCCAGTCATGCCATTAGGGTGATACCTGACGGGAAGTGAAGTTTACATGAAACGGCTCCAACTAACACTCGCTCTTTGTCTGACCACATTCGCCAATGCGGCGGAAATGAAGACCTCTGTGGACGTTTCCTTCAAAGCGGTTTTAGGCTCTTCGTTTGCGGATTGGGATGGCAATCATGATGGCAAATTGGCCAAGCTGGAAATCGATGTGGCACTTGCTGATCCTGAGATCAAGGGTGATGCCGCTGCTGCGCTGGCAGTGGTGAAGCGACTGAATCGCAGTAAGGTCTGGAGTGTGATTCCGCTCACACCTGAAGGCTTGACCCATGTGCCGAAAACGAAGGAGTCACCCAAGCTTGAAGCCATGTTTAACGAAGGGCGTAAACGTATCGCCAACATCAGGCGCGAGTTGATTGTCGAAGATTTGCCGAGCTTGTTAAAGCTGCATCAGGGTGACATGGGCAATTGCTTCTCGCTGGCACCGCTGGGTTGTATTTTGAGCCGCGACCCTGAGCAGGTGAAGGCCATGTTCCGGCAAAACGACGATGGCACCTATGATGTGAAGATTGGCAAGAAGTTCATCCATGTGGCAGCACCCACTGACGCCGAGATTGCCTTGTCATCGAGCAACGAATCCACTGGTCTATGGTCGAACGTGTATGAGAAAGCTGCCGGAGTGGCTCGCAATGAAATGCGTGAGCCAAAGGATCGCGTCACGGCACCGCTGGATGCCATCGCGAGCGGCGGATCGGCAGGCACGATGCTGGCCTTCATTACAGGAAACGAAATGGAACGATTCACACTGAAGTGGGCCAAGGACGAGAAGACTTCGCCCGAAGTGACCAAGGCAAAACTTGAGGAACTTCGCAATAAGCTGACCGCCGCCTTTGCCGAGCGACGCTGCGTGACCACAGGAACGATAAGTCCCTCCATGCCAGGTATGCGTGGTGGTCATGCGTATGGTGTGATCAATTACAATGCCGCCACCGATGAAATCAAAACCTGGGACCCCCATGGAGACTCCTTCACACCGAAAGGAGCGCCAAGTCCTGAAGTCGGCTATCCGCGTCAAGATGGTCTCTGCGTAATGCCGTTGGTCGTATTCGTGGGGCAATTCTCGGGTTTGGCCTTTGAGCTGCTTGAGTGAGGTTTGGGCTATTCACCTTACAGCCTTTTGAAAACGGTTGGGGGCGCTCGCGGTTTGCACAGCAATTCCAAAGAGTGCTGGATTGTTTTCCATCCTTATTTCTCGCGCTCTTTCAGATCGCTCAGTTGGACTTCGGGCACACTCAGGATTTGCGTGGCTTCGTCACTTCACCCTGGTCTGGAATCTTTGATGTCTTCAGCATCTTTTATCAGATTCCTGCCAGTCTGCATGAACGTTTAAGAAGTCTTCGTGGCCGCGAAAAGACGGGTGGCACCGGCCTACCCCGGCCTACATCATTGGCGTCCTAGGCTCTGTTTTGCCTGTTGCACCACGCTGTTATAATTTGGCCCCCAAGTGCCATCGACAATCTGTTGGTAGAGCTGTCGTGCTTCGGTGGTGCGATTGAGCCGTTGAAGTAACTGTGCATGGGTGAGTAGAATGTGCGCATTCGTTCCCTCCGCAGCGAAGGCTCGTTCATAGGCCATCAAGGCATCATCGTCATAGTCTCCTGCGCTATCCGTCGCAAAATCCAGCCACGGCTGAGATTCGTTGGGCTTGAGAGCTAGTGGTGTTGTCCTGTAATCACGGGCCGTTTGACGTAGCCCGATTTTTTCGAGCTGTGATGCCACGGCGCGCATTTGGCTGGGTGTATTGGCATGAGTTGCGATTTGAAGTGCTGCCTCCAAGACTTCTTGGACTTCTTCCTTCTCCATTTTGAGGCCAAGACTGACTCGCGAGATGGCCAGATCCGCTTGTAGAGCGATGAGGCTGAGTCGTAGCCTGTCATCATCTTGCCCGCCGAGTTGCAGGGCTTGACGAATGCAACGTAAAGCGTCGATGCCACGCCCGAGTTTGGCATAGACCCGTGCTCCGAGTTCCCAGGCACCGCTGTCTTTCGTCGTGCTCAAGACATTCTCCATCATTGGCAGCATGAGTTCACCAAAACCTGATGCTGCCGCCCATTGTATGGCTGCTACCGGCATGTCTCGCTGCCTTAGATGCTCCACCGCACGCTTCACCAGACTGACACCCTTGTCTTCTTGCTTCACGCGCTTAAAGGCCGTGCTAAAAGCTGACGTCGGCAGAGACAGCGCATCCTGTTGCAGCGCCATCTCCACCCACTTGGTGAATAGCTCCATGGCTCTTGCGGCGTCGTCTTGCTGCAGCCATTCAGTGGCGATCACAGCATCCAACCTCCAATCGCCTTGGGTATGACGCCATTGATCAAGTGCGGCTGTTTGACACCTTTTGAGCTCCACATCGGCAGCGGACGTTACGCTGCTTGCTTTCTCCAATGCGATACGGCGAAGCAGCGGCCCGCTATACTTTTGCCCTCCGTATTTGAGTGCTGCATCGACGATCTCCTTCTCACGGCGCTTGTCATCAGGCGTGCCCTTGTTTGTCCAAGGTTGGCAGAGTTTTGATATCTCACGGAAGCCCATCAAGCCTCCCATAAAAAAGTTTAAATGGGAGTCGAGTCCCAAAGTCTGCTTCTTCTGGAACCTGAGGCGGGCAAAGAGTTCGGATAATGTTGTCGATGGTGTGGCGAGGCTGCGATTCGCTGGCTGATCACCACATATCTCCAGCACGCTCAATCCGATCCGATTGTCTCCTTTGGCGGTGAACTGATCGGCGATCAGTTTGGGAAGGCGCTCGCGGTTCTGTAGCCAGTCGGATGACAGTTGCGATAGGTCGCCGGCATTGTTGCTTCCATACCAGCGTCGAGCTGGCATGGGGAGGATCACCAGTTCAGCCAGATCCACATTCGTTTGGAGCTTGTCGGCCTCCGCTGGGGCCACTTTCCACTGCTGGGAATGCGTTTCGTGTCCCTGCGCGTTTTTCGAGCGCACGGTGAGGAGATGGCCCTCACGCTCCATGTGCATGGAGGAGAGCGTGCGGCGGGTTTTGGGCTCCAGGAGGCGGATTTCGGTCAATTCGCCGCTTGGTGTGAAAAACAGCGCTGTGATCACCTTTGCGGCATCATGTGGGATGATCTCGATGCTGTGCTCGGAGACTTTTTTCACGTCGGCATTCCGCGCCAGCACATCCGCAGGCGGTAGCAGCCATGGGAAGCGTGCGCGCTGTTCCAGCCAGTAAGCGTGGCTCATGGGCCGCTCCGTGCCGAGGCCGATCTCAGGATAAAGGTGCCGTAGGGTTTGCTCGTCTTGTGTGATGACCTCACGCAGGCCGAAGACATTGCGGTGATCACGCAGTGCTCGTCCATCCGCGGCCACCGACCATTTTTCACCATAGTGCGTGACCACCATCTCGATCTTCGATGCGGAACGCGCGGCATTCACCAGCTCGCGTGCTCCGGCTTCCACGCCGCCCAGTTTCACCTTGGAAACAGACTCCGCGACAGCGAGGCGATCCGTTAGAGTCGTGAGGAAGCCATCCGCATAGAGCGTGAGGTCATTGAGCATGCCCGGCACCTCAAGCCCAGCGCGCAGGGCCAGCATGCGATTGGTCACGCCATAAATCTGGTTGGGTTGCAAACGCGTCATACCAGGTGTGGTCGCCCAACCGCCCCCGATGCTACCGCCGATTACTGAGAGTGTATTGTTCCCCAGAGCCGCACCTGAGCCTGTGTATGCGAAGTTTGTACTTCCTGAAGCATCGAAGGTTAGCTCGCCGCCGACGAGGGTTAATCCGCCACTGTATGTATTGACACCACCCAAGGTTAACGCGCCGGTTCCCAACGCGATTCTATCATTGGTAGTGCTTATGCCGGCGCTGGTCGTTCTGGACAAGGTGCCCCCGCTGATCCTGGTGTCGCCCGTAAAAATATTAGCGCCTCTCTGCATCCATGTTCCCGACCCAGATTTGGCGCGGTCCTCAGAACCGGAGATGACTCCACTGAAGGTCTGAAAGTCTGCACGACCACTACTTGGGAACGCTATGCTATTTAAAGTGCTGCTGTCGCCCCAAGCGTTGTTGATATTTCCGAAGACACCTGATGCAGTCACATCGCTTATGCCTCCAATCGTTTGAGCAAAGCCAGCCAGATCCAGTGTGGCGGCTGTGCCACCTTTAGTTGTCACGATTGGAGCACGCAACAAATCGACGCCGGCCTTAATACCAAGCCCACTTTCTGCATAATTGATAAAGCCATCAAACCCGGTCACCTCAGGCGAGAGGGATAAGTCGATGCTATAGTTGTTTGGCAGGGCTTCGAGTGTCTCCAGGGCCTTCTTCACTCGTTCCTCTTCATCTGACTCGATCTTGATCTCCTCCCAGACTTTGTTGCCAGCTTGGAGCGGCTCTTTGACGACGGGGATCGTCTCCGGGCAGGGATACATGGCCCAGTGGTCTTTGCGGCCACGGTCGATGTTGTATTGCGTGTACATGGCGTCGTTCTCCAGCACGAGCAGACTGGTGAAGGGTGACATGACGTAGCTGGACTTGCTGAGTGCGACGATCTCGCTGCGATTTTTCTCCGCGCCCGCTGCGACGAGTCGATCTAGCTCCAGCTTGGCCCAGGCACGCGGCAGCCAGCCAGCGAGAGCGGGTGCGGCGTCGAGTTTGAGATCACGCAGCCAGGACTGGCCACCGAGAGTGCCGGAGACGCGGATTTGCTGCGGGAGCTTGGCATTGGGCAACAACTTGGCCACGGCGCAGAGTTCGGTGCCGTGGGCGATGGTTTCGCTCATGAGCAGCCACTCAGCGCCGTCGAGCTTCACGTCGATGAGGCGTGCAGCATTCATGGCGCTCATGAATTCAAAGGCTCGCCAGCCGGGAGACTCATCTGGATTGATGCGCGTGAACCAGCCGCCGGTCTTCGCAGCTGCGGCACGGGCAAAGGGCAGGTTCCAGCGCTTGCCGATGCCGATGCTGGCGTAAACGCAGCCGGTAGGAAGTTGCGCGAGGAGCTTGGCGTTGTTCGTCTCGCCAAGGATGGGCGTGGCGCTGCCGAGGTGGACGATGACGGCCGCTTTGTCGGAGCGCGAGTGTGTCGCAGACCACTCGCCACTTTGGGGCGGAATAGGCGAGTAGGCTTTGCCATACTCGCGCTCCAGGATGCGGAGTGCGGTTCCGAGATCGAGCGCGCCGAGATTGGCTTGCTGCTCGAGTTTGGTGATAGCTGCATCGCGATTCGCAGCAGTGACGGCTTGTTTTGGCACCAAGGCAGTCGTGCGGGTGGATGCGGTGACGATTTGGAAGGTGTCATCTGCACTGGCTTGGCTCAAGATGCCGCGCAAGACCTCCCGCTGAGTTTGTGCGAGCACACGATCTCGATCGGCACTCGTTTCGACAAGGAAGAGCCAATGGCGTGAAGGCGGTGGCAGTGTGGCTGGCAGGTCAGGCATCCAGCGCAGCGCGACATAGCGAGCGCCTTCATGCTCATAGGTGCTGAGGCGTGGCTTGGCAGAGTCTGGCGCGGCGATTTCCAGCACGACATCGCGCTGCATCGTGTCGCTGGCTTTGTCCGCGCGTAGCAGGAGGTCGTTGCCATCTTGCTCGGCTTTCAGATCGTGATGCAGGCTGCGCCAGGCGGCATCGCGGCCGTCCTTGATGCGCGTGAGGAAGCTCCACTGGCCGGTCTTGCCAAGACTGTGGCCCAGCGGCACACGCAGCGTGCTGCGGCCATGCAGCGAGTCCATTTTCTGCACGTAGCTGATGACGATGCGCTTCTCCTCACGGCCTTCCAGCGGGAAGACGCGCATCTTGAAGGTGCTGCCGTCCACCCACTCCAGCAGCGCAGGGTCCTGCATCTTGTGCTTGATGGTCTCAAAGGTGCGGCGTGCCTCATCACGCTCCGCCATGCCGCCTTCCATGAGCTTGCCATTCACATACATCGCCAGGCGGCTGATACTGGCATCTGGTGGCAGCGGGAAGTAAAATGTGCCTTCCTGGCGGTTGCTGAGGTGATTGAAATACGTCTGATCAATGGTGGTGCGCGCCATGCCGTCCTCGACATGCACATCCACATGACAGCGGCGCAGCGTGAAGACCGCGCTGCCATCTGCACTGCGCAAGGCACCACCAAGATCCTTCGACGGTGGCACTGGCGGCGGCGCGAGCAGTGTGCGCATCTCACGCGTCCACCCAAGGCCATACGCGGCCTGCGGTGCGACCTCGATGCCGTTCCCGCGCCACCATTGACCTGCGAGAAGTGGCTGCGCCAATCCTGCGGCAGTGACCTTGCCCTCCGTGACGAGCACCTCTGGCTTCGCCGCTGACAAATCGACCGCGAACTTCGTCCCAAGCGCCACGACAGGCCCTTGAGGCGTGTGAAGCGTGAAGGGCACGCGCGCGCCTGCTGCGTCGAGCTTGCGCTCGACCTCCACATACGCACGACCGGAGATGAGGTTCACTTCACGCTCGCTCATGACGAAGGTCGTGGTGTTTTCATCGAGATACAGCAGCGAGCCATCTTTCAAGCGCACGAGACGGCGCTCGTGTGCCTTGGTGACATAGGATTCGCTTTGCACGGGGGCAATCTGTGACAGCGTAACTGGCTGCGCGGGACTTGTGACGGAACTCGATGTGAGTTCGATCTTTGTACCGCCTTCAGGCGGAGCTGGCGGCGTGTTCGGCTGCATGAGGCTGACACCGGCAAGCACGATGGCAGCCGCTGCAGCAGCGGACCATAGCCAGGGCTGCCAGCGGGACTTTTTTGGAGTGCTGAGTGGTTTTGCGGACGTTGCGGCCTTCACCATGCGCATCACGGTTTCTTCGTTCAAAGGCGAGGCATGAGCTGCGGCCTCATCGAGAGCCGCTTCGAGCGCTGCGGGATCGTTTTCATCCCAATCGGGCCGCGCAGCATCACGCAGCAGGTTTTGGAGAGATTTGTCAGAGTCAGGATTCATAAAAGTGTGTTGGGGTTTAAGAGTTCATCACGCCGCGCTCGGTCATCAGCGTGCGGAGGCGGTCGAGGCCGCGTTTGCGATAGACACGTACCGTGCCGGTGGGGATGCCCAGCTCGGTAGCCAGCCAATCGCTGCTGGCCGGGCCACCATCGCTGCACAAGGCGTCGGCCCATAGAATGCGCCGCTGCACCTCCGGCAGCGCATTGATCAATCCGCGCACCATGTCACGCGTGGAGGGATGCACGGTGGGTGTTTGCTCGGGTGAGCGGGATTCCACCTGCTCCCAAAAATAATCTTCCGGCACCACCTCCAGCATGCGTGCCTTTTGCCAGCCACGTTTAAGCCAATCCTTCGCCGTGTGGTCCGCGATTCGGAAAAACCAGGCTCGCAAGGAACCGCGCGCGGCATCAAAGCGAGTGCGGTGCTGCCACACGCGCTGCAGCGCCACCACCATGACATCCTCCGCATCCGCCTCACGCAGCAGGCCGTGGAAGCGCTTGATGAGCAAGGCCTTCACCGCACCTCCAGCTTCCCGCAGCAGAACCGCAAGGTCAGCCTCTGAATGCAAGGCATCCGCAGCGGGCATTGGTGGATCGAGAAGACGTGGTTGGGTCATGCTGAAGACTACGACAGGGCGTTACAGCGTGGGAAGTGGTAAGTGGATGTTGAAATGGCAATCATGAGGGCGTTTGGATGGACATGACCTTTACTCGCCGTCGTCTGATTCAGAAACTACCGCTCGCCGCCCTCGCTAGTGGCCTTCACATCCATGTGCGCTCTCAGGAGGCGAAGATGCTGTGGGTCACCGGCAATCCTGCCATCGATAAGCCGCGCGAGGTTGCGCTGAGTCTGCTGAAGCCGACGCAGGCGCAGATCGAGCACGCGTGGGAGCTGCACTTCGGCTCCGTGGTGTTTGAGAGCTATGGATTTGCGCCGCGTTGCGCGATTGATGCAGAGGCGATGAATGAAGCCGTGAAGTCGGGCGCTTCTGCCGCTGAACTGAGCGACTTGCGTGAGTCTCTTTCGATGAATCGCAACGCGACCAGCGAGCGCGAGAGGAAAGAGTTTCTCGATGCCTTCCATGCCGTTGGGGTGACCTGCATCTTTCAAAACACGGGCGAGGAAGGCAGTGACCCGATGAGACTGATCAAAAGGCTCGCTCATTTCACCAAGGCGACTGATGCGCTGAAGCCCGCGCTTTCCAAAGTGACCACAGCAGAAGAAATCGTGGCTCTCAAGAAAGCTGGCAACGTCGGTCTCTGCTTCACCACCAACGGCGTGCCACTCATGATGGACTGGGAGAGCGTGCGGGATGAGCTGCGCTTCGTGCGCATCTTTCATGAGCTGGGCACGCGCATGATGCATCTCACCTACAACCGCCGGAACCCTCTGGGCGACGGGGCAGGGGAGCCGCACGATGGCGGGCTGAGTGATTTTGGCCACGCCGCTGTCGCCGAGATGAACAAGATCGGCGTCATCGTCGATGTGGCTCACAGTGGCTGGAAAACGGCCCTTGATGCCGCCAAGGCCTCGTCGAAGCCCATGGTGGCCAGTCACACGACTTGCGCGTCACTTTACAAACACTTCCGTGGCAAGCCTGACGACACGATCAAAGCCATCTGCGAAACCGATGGCCTCGTGGGCATCTGCTGCATCTCCCGCTTCCTCGGTGGCAAAGGAGACATCACCGCGATGATGGATCACCTCGATCACCTGATCAAAAAATTCGGCTCCAAGCACGCTGCCATCGGTTGTGATGTGGCCTACACCTCCCGCTATGACAAAGAAGAGCGCGCCAAGCTCATGAAAGCCCCCGGCGGCAGTGCCGACAAATGGGAGCACCTTTGGCCGAAAGACGACAACGTGACCACGATCGAGGCCGAGCAAAGCGTGGCGTGGTCCAACTGGCCACTCTTCACCCTTGGCATGATCATGCGTGGCCACAGCGATGATGTCATCCGTCAAGTGATCGGCGGGAACATGCTGCGAGTGCTCAAAGATAACGCGGTTTAGCTTGATGGCACAGTGAGTGTGTCGTCAGCCTTGAGCTGCTTGGCGCTATCCTGGGTGAGATCCAGAAGGAGCTTGGGTGAAGATGAATCATGGCCACGGCTGAGTTCCGCCTTCGCTTTGTTGGCGCGGGCACTGAGGCCACCGGCTTGGTCGATGAGGTCTTTCACCGTCATTCCTGGCTTGAAGTCGTATTTTCCTTGGCGCATCACCTGACCAAAAATCGTCACAGTCGGGCCGGTGCTGCAGG
>JANOBP010000134.1:0-5920 GCA_031411715.1 Verrucomicrobiaceae bacterium
AAGGTCTCCATGGCGTCTTTGCGGATGTTTTCGATGAAGCCTTTGAAGCTGTTGCCGCCTTTCCAGGTGCGTGCGCGAGGGAACCAACTGAAGAAGGTTTTGCGGTGGTCGGAGGTCCAGCCGGCGGTGGCGTTGCGCAGGGCGAACATGTAGTCGATCTGCTGAGCATTGGGGCGGCTGCCAGCGGCGGCACGTGCGGCGCTAGCGTAGCCGTCGTTGCGGCTGAGGACGGCGTCGGTGGCGACTTCTTTGAAGTCATCCTTGGCGGTGCCATGAGGGCGAGGGTCTTGCTGACGACTTGCTTGGAATCAATGGCGACAAGGATTTGGCAGAGTTCGCGATTGATCTGCGCGTTGTCGGTGGGGAAGAGTGGATCGAGGGCGGCGGCGATTTTTTCGCAGACGTCGGGATTGGGTTTGCCGAGGCGGGTCAAAACGAGTTGCATGGCACGCAGGGCGGCGAGTTCGTGGCCTGTGGGCGGTTTGATGGCGCTGAGGGCCAAAAGGATGCTGTTTTGCAGTTCGACGTTCTGCGGCTCGACGGGCGAGATGGGCTCGCTGGAGGTGGATTTGGGCTTGGCGGCGGCTTTTCCGCCTTCATGCATGACTTTGGCTCCGCTGACGCGTGCGAGGGCGATGAGCGCCTCGATGGCGGCGACGGGATGTTTTTCGGTGAGGGCTTTTTCTTTCCAAAGCTCGACGGGGAGCTTCTCAATGGCAACGCGGGCGGCGTAGCGGACATGACGGTCGCTGTGGCTCAAATATCCCCATGCCGTGGCGAGGGCTTTGTCGGCTTCGATTTTGCCGGTGTGGTAGCTTTCCAATGCGGCACGCATTTTGAACTCTTCATCGAGCGGGAGCGCTTTGGCGGGCGCGGTGGATTCATCGCCGACGTAAGTCACGCGATAGACGCCTGATTGTGTTTTGCGGCCGCCGACGGCGAAGTACATGGCTCCGTCTTGCGGATGGATGACGACATCCGTGAGAGGCAGCGGTTTGCCGAAGACGAATTCTTCTTTGGTGGCCACATAGCTGGCGCCTTTGCTTTCGAGGTGGATGGCCCACATGGTGCCGTAGGTCCAGTCGGCGATGTAAATGGCGTGTTGGTATTTGGCGGGGAATTTCGAACCAGTGCCAGCGACGACACCGGTGGGGCTGCCAGGCCCGATGTCGAGCGTGGTGGGCAGCGAGTCGGCGTAATAGTTGGGCCATTTGCCACTGCCGCTGCGCCAACCGTAGTCGGCACCGCTGACGCAATGGTTCACGCGTGTGGGGCGATACCACGGGCTGCCGATGTCCCACTCCATGTCGGCGTCGTAAGTGAAGAGTTCGCCTTGGTCATTGAAGCAGATGTCGAACTCATTGCGGAAGCCATAGCAGAAGAGTTCGAGGCCGGTGCCATCGGGGTTCATGCTGCAAACGTAGCCGCCAGGGGCGAGGATGCCGCGTGCGTGGCCATTCGCATCCCACAGGCGCGGGAGGACGTGGTCTTCGCTCCAAATTTTAGCCGGACGGCTGTCGGTGATGCCTTCGGGCAGTTTGGTGTGGTTGCCGCAGTTGAAGAAGATGCGTTTGCCATCGGGACTGACGACCATGCTGTGCAGGCCGTGCTCGCCGCCGCCAGCCATGGTGTGGAGTTTGGTGATTTTGTCGTATTGATCGTCGCCGTTGGTGTCCTGGAGGCGGTAGAGGCCGTTTTTGCCACCGTCTTCATTGACCATGACATAGAGGCTGTCGAAAGCAGCGAGCAGGCCGTGCGCCTTGCCCATTTCGATGTTTAGCTTCTCGGGCTTGAGCGGCACGGTGGCAACGCTCATGCGGTAGATGCTGCCGTATTGGTCGCATGCAATGAGGCGGCCTTTGGGATCGACGGTGAGGGCGACCCATGAGCCTTCTTGATCTTTGGGCACGTTGTAGAGCTTCTCGACCTTGAAACCCTTTGGCACGGTGATCTCGCTGGCAGCGACGGTTTCGCCCGGAGCATTGTTTTTGCCGCCACCGGCTTTGCCATCAAGAGCGAGTCCCCAGGGGCCTTTGCCATACTCGTCAACGACGAGCGCAGGCTGCCAGGCTTCAGTCCCAGTCTTGGTCGCCTCCCATTTGCCACTTGTCTCGATGACGATGTCTTGGCGACCAGCGGGCAGTTTCAGCGTGATGCGAGCAACGAGAGCTGCGACACCGCCTTGGTTGGTGGCATTCACGATGATCTCGTTGCTTTCACCACGCTTGATGATCTGGCTGAGATCGGCCTTGGCGGGGAATTGCCAGTCTTCATTGGTGAGGACTTTTTTGCCGTTGAGGTTAGCGACGGCACCGTTGTCGCAAGTCAGCTCCAGCGTGGCGAGCTGCGCATTCTGCGGAACATCAAAGCGATGACGGAAAGTGACTTTGTCGCCACCTTTGGAGAGCCAAATCCACTGAGGGGCGGCCTGGAGGCCAGTGACGAGGAGGAGAGAGAGAAGAATGTGACGCATGGAGCAGACCTATACGGTCTGCACGAAGCTTCTTAACATTCAAATCTCAACTGAATACACCTCATTTGGTTACGGAAATTTCAGAGACTCATGTTTTCCAAATTCCTGCATCGCGGTATTTCTCCGTACTCAAACGAGGCCTTCGAGTAGCTCGCTCGCCGTTCGAAAGTGCATTTTGGCGAATCGCGGCAAAAGATGCGGACCACATTGCTCAATAAGCTTCCTGGCATTGGTTTTCACAGCTGCGGATACTCCTTTTGGCAACTCGATCCCAATGCGGTCCCCTTCGTTTTTGAGCCAAGTGACGAAACGATCACGCGCCAAAATCGATGCGGCGGCGACAGCAGGGTCGCTCTCAGCTTTAGTTCGCTGAGTCAGCTCTATTTGGCGTCCACGGTTTTGTAGGGCTTTGTTGAGCACGGCAGGATTGGCAAACTGGTCCGAGAGGGCTCGGGGGCAATCAGGACGCTTTTCGAGCAGTAGCTCGATCACTTTGGCATGCCCCCAAGCAAGCAGGCGATTGAGATTCCCGATCTTGTCGTAAAGTTCATTGTAGCGATCAGGACTGATGGTGACGATATCAAAGGCGATGCCGCGAATGTTGCGAATTTCGGCAGCGAGCTTGGCCATGCGTGCATCACTGCTGATGCGTTTGCTGTCAGTCGCGCCGATCTCACGCAATTGGCGGGCGATGTCAGCATCCACATACACACCGGCAATGACTAGCGGGCCAAAGAAGTCGCCTTTGCCACTCTCATCGACCCCGATGTGCGCCTGATACATCTCCGGATGATGCACCTCCTCGTAACCAAGTTCAGCAACACCAAGAACTTCAGGCTCCAGAAGATTGGTGACAAAATCTGTGGTCTCTTTGCCTTGGACCACCACTTTGGGGCCTTTTTCATAGACCAAAACGTTGACCTTGGGCTTGCTGGCCGCGTAAAGGCAATAGGGCTTGGTTTCAAACGAGAAACCTCTCTCCGCAAGTAAAGCTCGAAGGATCACGGCCTGTTGGGACGTGATGGCATGCGTGTAGCTGGTGAGCGCGGGCATGGCAGACCTCAAGAGAACGCATCTTTCGGAGATTGCCCGATGATTTTTTCACCGATTGCGACAAAATCTGCGCATGCCCAGCAAAAGAGCCGCCCCTGATCCCACTGCATCTGCTGCTGAGCTTGTGTCTTGGTTTCAACAGCATGGGCGCGATTATCCCTGGCGGAGGACGCAGGATGCTTATGCGATTCTAGTGTCCGAAATCATGCTGCAGCAGACACAGATCGCCACAGTGCTGGAACGTGGCTTCTACTCGCGCTGGATGCAGCGTTTCCCAAACTGGCAAATACTTGCTGAGGCTGATGAGAGCCAGGTTTTGATGACCTGGGAGGGCTTGGGCTATTACAGACGTGCGAGGAATCTACAACGACTGGCGCAGGTGGTGATGACGCAACACGACGGCGTATTTCCATCCGATCATGGAGTGATGCTCAAACTACCTGGCATCGGCCCTTACACAGCGGGTGCAGTGGCAAGTTTCGCGTTCGGGCAGGCACAACCGATCGTGGACGGCAATATCGCACGTGTGCTGGCGCGCATGCACAACGATGCGACGCCGATCGACTCCACGGAAGGCAAAAAGCGTCTATGGGAGAGAGCTGCCGCGATGGTTCAGGCTACGGATGATCCGCGCTCACTAAACTCAGCTTTGATGGAGTTGGGACAGACGTATTGCCGCCCGACCAAGCCTACATGTGAGCTGTGTCCGGTCAGCACTCAATGCCGTGCGGTTGACCCAGACTCACTTCCTGTGAAGGCTCCCCGAGCAGCGTTGACGCAAGTCACCGAGCATGTGATTTTTCTACGCAACGATGAAGGCGTCCTGCTGGAGTGTGAGACTGGCTCGCGACGCACCGGTTTGTGGAAGCTGCCAGCCGTGCCGAATGCATTGAAGGATGACCTCCCACCAGTCCTACTCAAAGCACAATATGGCATCACACGCTATAAGGTCACTCTTTGGGTACATGCGCCGCCGTCTGAGCGAATCGAGTGGTCAAAGGCCTGTGCAGTGATCTCTCATGCAGAGCTTCAAACGACGCCAATGCCAAGCCCATATCGACGGGCACTCGATCAACTGCTGCAGCAAAGCGAGTTCTCTCTGCGAGCTTAATTGAATTCAGTTCACGATCTCGACTTCATCACCTACATCTGTGATACCAAAAAAATGCTTCGCCTTATCATAAGGTAAGCGAATGCACCCATGTGAGGCGGGACTGCCGGTCACATAGCCACTATGCAAGCCGATGGCACTGCAATTCAGACGCATGAACCAAGGCATGGCACAATGATACAAAGTCGAGGTGTGAGAGCGGTGCTTGTCCGTGATGACATATCGCCCTGCTGGAGTGCGATAACCTGCTCGACCTGTGGAAACAGTGGTGCTGGCAATCACTTTACCCGACTTCGTTACCCAAGCGCGCTGACTGGACAAATCAATCGTCACCAGAATGTTGGGCTCTGAATCAGGATCACGCCCCAACAACACGCGCATGAGAAAAAGATAGCCCTGCGTGGCCGCGAAGTTGATAGGGTAGCGATGGTAGCGCGAAGTGGACAACCCAGCTTTGGCACCGGCCCTCAGTAGAACCGTTGCCCCCTCCACATCCCCACGTGCCGCACAGCAAATCAGTGGAGTCACGCCGCGATCACTTTCCAGAGCGTTCCGCAGATCCTTGATCAAGCACCGGTCTATCAGTTCCTTTGACACAGGGCTTTTAAAGCGAGTGTTTGGGTCCACTCCCACTTCGGTCAATGCCCCCAACACTTGGGTATTCCGTCGCATGGCTGCGACCACGATTGGTGGCTGGTTCTCTCGACCCACTTGATTAATGTCGGCACCAGTAAGCGCCAGCATGCGGATGCAATCAGCCTGCCCGGTGCGCGCAGCAGCACAAAGAGCGGTGTCGCCAAAGAGTGTCGTTTCATCTGGCGAAATTCCCAATGAGGCAAGTTGAGCAATGCGGTCTGAATCACAATGCAGCACGGCTTGGAACATAGCTGGCATAGCATCGCTGCGAGGCCAAAGCGTGCTCCAATGCTCAGACACGGGGTCCAAAATTGGCCTCCACTTGGTGGAGAAGATAAGCCACTCCTTTCCCACCACTTCCGGTTTGCCATTACCATTCTTGGTAGGTGCATTCGATTCAGACAGCACAACATCGCCAACAGTCTTTTCTCTGTTTTTCTCTATCTCAGCCTTCTTGAGAGCTTGTTGCTCCTCAGGAAGAGATGGTTTAACTGGGAGCGGCTCATAGCGCTTCTCCAATGGCACCGAAACCCGAACTTCTGCTGCATTGAGCGAACCTGCATTAGCCTTATGGATATCAATGCTGGGAGAGCGACGTTGATTTGATGGAACAAAGGCATCTGTTAGCCTTAGAGTTTGAACAAATA
>JANOBP010000135.1:0-4082 GCA_031411715.1 Verrucomicrobiaceae bacterium
GTGCGCGAGGCGATGGCGGTGACCGGCTTTCGCGGCAGCATGGCGGAGTTTGAAGCCATCTGGTGCGAGATTTTCACGCAGAATGAGCCGATGCACGCCACGCTCGGCGCTTTGAAAGGTAAACTGCCGATGTTTCTGCTCTCGAACACCAGCGGACTGCACCGAGACTACTTCCTGCGCGAGTTTGCCATCTTTCAACACTTCCAGGATGGCATTTACTCGCATGAGGCGCGCTGTTCCAAGCCGGGCGAGAAGATTTTCCATCACACCATCGCGCAACTCGATCTCGACCCCGCACGCACGTTCTACATCGATGATCTGCTGCCAAATATCGAAACCGCCGCAAGGCTTGGTTTTCGGACCTTTCATTATAGCTTTGTCAAACATCCAGAATTAAAGCTGGAGTTGGCATCTTGGCAGCAAGAGGAGGGCATTGGTTGACGCGCCCACTTACCTGTCATAACCAGTACCCTAAACTCATGAAGTGCGATGTTTGCGAAGCGGAAGCCACAGTCTTTCTTACCCAGATCATCAACGGTCAAATGACCACGGTGAATCTATGTGAATCATGCTCTCAAGCCAAGGGGGTGACCGAGGAGACTGGCTTTGGCCTCGCGGAATCGTTTATTGGTCATGCGCCACGCCCACTAGAGATCTCAGCCGACCTGACGTGCCCTGAGTGCGGCTTCACTGCTGCGCAGCTCAAAAAAATCGGACGCATGGGCTGTCCGGAATGCTACGAGACCTTCCGTGAAGGTATGGATGGACTGCTGCGCGGTATGCACAAAGGCACACGCCACGTCGGCAAGCGGCCAGGCACACCAGCACCTCCGTTACCACCCAAGCCACGCCGTAGCGCACCCGTCACTGCGGCCGCCATTCCACAAACACCGCTGGTCCAAGAGGTGCCCCCTCCGCCTCCACCTGTCGATATCGCCAAACTTCGTGAGGCACTCGCTCTCGCCATCAAAGATGAACGCTACGAAGACGCGGCCACCATCAAAGCTGAAATCGAGCGCCAACAGCCCAAATCCACCGCAGAATAATATGATGCGCTTTGTCACTTTGATTAAAAACCCTGCCGACTGGATGAAAGGCAGCGGCCCGCATTCCGACGTCGTCATGACCTCTCGAGTCCGTCTAGCGCGCAATTTGCGCGGGTTCCCCTTCCCTGGCTTCAGCCAGGAGCATCAACGCGTCGAGCTGCTACGCACCGCACGCCCAGTGGTGGAAAATTTGTCCGATATGCGTGACGGCTACAGTGTGGATTACTCGGAGCTGAGCAAGATCCGCAAGCAGGTGCTCGTCGAGCGACATCTAGTCAGTCGGGAGCATGCCGCACGCTCCACCGGCTGTGCCGTTGTGGTCGATAGGCGTCAGAGCCTCTCTATCATGATCAATGAGGAGGACCACTTCCGCATTCAGGGCATCCGTCCTGCATTGAACCTGCGTAGCGCCTATGAATTGGTCGATCGTGCGGACTCAAAGCTCGAGTCGCTGCTGCCCTATGCTTTTGATTCCAAACTCGGCTATCTGACCGCATGCCCGACGAATCTCGGCACAGGCATGCGAGCCTCCGTCATGATGCACCTGCCCGCGCTCGTGCTCACGGAGCAGATCAATCCTGTCATCAAAGCCGTCGGTAAGATCGGCCTCGCCGTGCGCGGTCTCTATGGTGAGGGCACCGAGGCTCTGGGGAATCTCTTCCAGATCTCCAACCAGCACACACTTGGCGAATCCGAGCCAGACATCATCACGCAGATCGAAAAGGTTATCGAAGGCGTCGTGCGCAGTGAGCAAACTGCCCGCGCCAAGCTACTGGAAGATCACAGCACCATGCTCAATGACCAAGTCGGCCGCGCTTTTGCCATCTTGCGCTACGCTCATGTGCTTACCTCCAAAGAGGCTCTCAATTTGCTCTCCATGCTCCGCCTTGGCACCGATCTCGATTTGATCACCAATTGCGACCGCAGCGTACTTGATCTTCTCTTGCTGGAGATTCAGCCCGCGCATCTTCAGCTCAATGCTGCGCGTGAATTGTCACCTGAGGAGCGTGATGTGACGCGCGCTGAAATCACGCGCACGAGGTTGCATTCCATCTCCGGCCCCTCTAAATTTCCACCATCAGATTCCACTCCAGGAACCGCACCTTCCACATCCCATGATGAATAATTTCACCCCACGCGCGCAGCAGGTGCTGGCGCTCGCACGTAAAGAGGCCGACCGCTTCAATCACAACTATGTCGGCACTGAGCATTTGCTGCTTGGCCTCATCAAGCTCGGCCAGGGCGTCGCCGTCAATGTCCTGACCAAATTGAACCTCAATCTGGAGACCGTCCGCCTGCAAGTCGAGCAGCAAGTCGGCTCAGGCCCGGAGACCAAAATGGTCGGCAACATCCCTTACACTCCACGTGTGAAGAAAGTGCTCGCCTTGGCCTCCAAAGAAGCCAAAGCGCTCAACCACAGCTATGTCGGCACGGAACACATTCTCCTTGGTCTACTCCGTGAAGGAGAAGGCGTCGCCGCGCAGGTCCTGCGTAACCTCGACGTCAATCTCGACAAGGCGCGCAGTGAGATTTTGAAGGAACTCGACCCTAACTTCACTTCACAGAACGAAGAAGAAGAGGATGACAACAATGAAGCCGTCACGCCCTCAGGCAACACTCCCAACGAGAAGAAAAAGAACGAAAAGACCCCTGCCCTGAAGGCTTTTGGCCGTGATTTGACCGAAATCGCCGCCAAAGGCGAAATGGACCCTGTCATCGGCCGCGCGGAAGAAATCGCCCGTGTCATCCAGATCCTCTGCCGCCGCACCAAAAACAATCCGGTGCTCATTGGTGAAGCCGGCGTCGGCAAAACGGCCATCGCTGAAGGTTTGGCTCAAGAAATCGCCGCTGGCAACGTGCCTGAAATTCTGCGTGATAAGCGAGTTATCACCCTCGACCTTGCCCTCATGGTCGCTGGCACGAAATACCGCGGCCAGTTTGAAGAACGAATCAAAGCGGTCATGGACGAAATCCGCCGCGCCAAAAACGTCATCCTCTTCATCGACGAAATGCACACCATGGTCGGTGCTGGCGGCGCTGAAGGTGCCATGGACGCTTCCAACATCATCAAGCCCGCCCTTAGCCGTGGCGAGCTCCAGTGCATTGGCGCCACCACGCTCAACGAATTCCGCAAGCACATCGAAAAAGACTCCGCCCTGGAGCGCCGCTTCCAGCAGGTGAAAATCGAAGAGCCGTCCGTCGATGACGCCATCAAGATCCTCTTTGGCCTTCGCAGCAAATACGAGATGCACCACAAGGCCAAATACGCCGACGATGCTCTTAGATCTGCCGTGAATCTCAGCTCACGCTACATCACCGCACGTTTCCTGCCAGACAAGGCAATCGACATCATGGATGAAGCTGGCTCCAAAGCCCGCATCGCCGCCATGACACGTCCGCCTGAGCTCAAAGTTATCGAGGCTGAAATCGAAGACATCCGCGTCGAAAAAGAAGGCTCCATTAAAGAGCAGGACTTTGAAAAAGCCGCTCAGCTCCGCGACAGCGAGAAGAACGCCAAAAAGCGCTACGACGACGTCCTTGAGCATTGGCGCAACAACAGTCAGGAACGCATCGTCGATGTCAGTGAAGAAGACATCATGGCAGTCGTCTCCAAGTGGACAGGCGTTCCACTCCAGCGCATGGAGCAGGCAGAGGCCGACAAGCTCCTCAAAATGGAGTCCGAGCTCAAAAATAAAGTCATCGGCCAAGACGAAGCCGTCATCGCCATCTCCAAAGCACTGCGCCGCTCACGCGCCGACCTTAAAGACCCACGCCGCCCCATCGGCTCCTTCCTCTTCCTCGGCCCTACCGGCGTCGGCAAGACCTTCTTGGCCAAGAATCTGGCTGAGTTCATGTTTGGCACTCCTGAGGCCCTCATTCAGATCGATATGTCTGAATACATGGAGAAACACACGGCCAGCCGCCTCATCGGTGCGCCTCCCGGCTATGTTGGCTATGAAGAAGGCGGCCAGCTGTCCGAAGCGGTGCGTCGCAAGCCTTACAGCGTGGTCCTCTTCGACGAAGTCGAAAAAGCCC
>JANOBP010000136.1:0-6822 GCA_031411715.1 Verrucomicrobiaceae bacterium
ATGGCATCGACTTCGACGGCGACGGTTTCACCAACGCCGCCGAATACGCCGCAGGCACCAATCCAACGCTCTCTGGCGACTTCCTCAAAGCGCAGGATGTCACCCGCAGCGGAAATTCATTTAGCGTGAGCACCGCAGGCAAAAATGGCCGCACCTACTTGCTGGAAAGAAGCACCAACCTCGCCTCCACTTCCTGGACCACCGTCGCCTCACAGGGACCCTTATCATACGACGCCCCAGTAACCCTGACCGACGCCACCAGCCCATCCAACGTCGGCTTCTACCGCATTCGTGTGACGGGGCCATCCCTCTGATCAGATGCGAGTTGATGAAAAGAAACAACCACCCAAGTGGGACTTTGTGTGGGCTGGCCTGTGCATGTGCGGAGCCGTGTATTTTGTGTTTCGGAAGTGATGAAAGCAGACCTTGATGATGCCACTTGATGAATCTGCTGGATGCTTGCTGTCACTGCTCAGAGCGGTGTTTGGATTCTTTGGACACGTCGCGGATTTTTTGCCAACGGCAAGCCTCGCGAACTCACTCGGCTGGATCGGCAGCAAGACGCTTTGGTTGCTGACTTTTGGCCGATACAAGCCGTCGGATGAGTCTTATGAGTGCATCGCGGTAGGATTCTTGATCCTTGTAGCCGCACTCATTATCGTGGGCTTGGCGGACTACTAGCCCACATCATCAGCAGCAACGCCTAACGGATCTGCGCCTGCCCCTGTTTTTCTGTTTGCAGAGATTCCGCCCCGTTGATGTAACAAGACGTCTAATTTTGGGTATCAGGTGCTTGGACTACCTCTAGATTGGAGTCCCAATTTTCTTATGGCACTCCGCTCAAGATGTTCTACCAAGCTCCCTGCGTTTATGAGAAAACCCTCCCATCTTCTTTGTCTTGGAACTCTTGGGCTGCTATTGATCGGGGCTATCGGGGTGCGCTCCCGCATGGATACGCATTTGCAGACAGTGGCCACACCCATTAGGGAATCTGTCGAGGCACCTGCAGATGTGGTATTGAAGGATGAAGCTGCGTTGACGCAACTTCGTCAATCCGGCCAGCACGAGTCTCTCGGCAACGCCTTGGATGCTGCCCGGCATCAGATCGAAAAGATTGAGCCTAATCATCCAAACTCACATGGAGCGGACTACTTCGCCGCCAACCCGCGCAACCGTTTGCGGGCTTGGTTTCATCAGGATGGTATCGAGCTGGCGGGAGCTGGTACTCTGGTGGCCCCGACTGGAGTGAAGCAAGATGCCTTGGGAGCGTGGAGCCTGAACATGCGTGTGAAGAGTGCAGGACGCGGCCAGGTCGTACAGCCAGTGCAGCTTGGCGCAGTCCAGGCAGATGGCAGGCGGATCGAAATGACGGCACCCAATGGCGATATGACGCAGTGGTTTGAAAACCGCCAGGAGGGCATCGAGCAGGGATTCACGATCCATCACCGCCCGGCGGGTGATGGGCCTCTACAAGTCGTGATGACCGTCGAAAGCTCCCTGCACGCGCGTGCAGTGGCGGATGCACAGGGCGTGACCTCGGCGCTGCATTTTGACCGCTCGGATGGCCGGGAGGTGCTGCACTACCGTGATCTGAAGGCCTGGGACGCGACGGGCCAGGCGCTGGCCGCCCGCATGGAGCTGCGTGGCCAGGAGGTCGCTCTGATGGTGGCGGATACTGGGGCGCAGTATCCGGTGACGATTGATCCGCTGTTTGTGAATGTGGAGGCACGCTTGACGGCGGATTTAGGCACGGGGGATCAGTTCGGCCAGTCGGTGGCGCTGAGCGGTGACACCGCTCTGGTCAGCGCGCCCTACGATGACACTCATTTCGGCACCAATGCCGGCTGCGTTTATGTTTTCATCCGAAACGGGACGAAGTGGCGGCATCAGACCCAGCTTTTGCCTTCCAATGGCGCGGCAGACGAGGCGTTTGGCACCGCACTGTCTTTGAGTGGTGACACGGCGGTTGTTGGCTCGTCCTCAAAGGACACAGCAGCAGGCGCGGACGCGGGCAGTGTGCATGTATTTGTGCGCACCAGTGATGTGTGGTCCGAGCAGGCAATTCTAACGGCGTCGGATGGAGCGGCTGGAGACCTGTTTGGCACCAGCGTGGCTATGAGTGGACAGACCGTGCTCGTTGGAGCGCCGCTGGAAGGATTAAGCCCCGGCGTTAACACGGGCAGTGCCTATGTTTTTGTGCGTAGTGGCACATCCTGGAGTCAAGAGGCCAAGTTAGTCGCCTCAGACGGCGCGGTAGATGACAAATTTGGCACCTCTGTCGCACTCAGCGGGAACACAGCATTGGTGGGAGCCCCCTTTGACGACCTGCCAAGAGGTAGCGATGCCGGAAGCAGTTATATGTTCTTACGTTCTGGAACCTCTTGGAGCCAGCAGGCCAAAGTCATCGCCGCCGATGGTGAAACATTTGATCAGTTCGGCTCTGCTGTCGCATTGGATGTGAACACGGCATTGGTCGGAGTGCCTTTCAGTAACAATGGTCGCACAGACAACAGCCGCCCAGGCAGTGCGTATGTTTTTTTCCGCAGCGGCGTGAACTGGACCCAACAGGCTAAGTTGGTAACATCGAATGGCACCTATTCGGGTTCATCGGTATCCTTGAGCGGAGATACCGCGATTTTGGGAGCTCCTAACGGTACGGGGCAAGTGTTTGTATTTGTCCGCAGCGGAGTTACTTGGAGCCAGCAGGCAAACCTTACTGTCAGCGGGGGAGCCAATTTTGATGCTTACGGCAGGTCCGTGGCATTTAGCGGGAACACAATTCTGGCAGGCGCCCCGGGAGATGATACTGCGACCGGCATCGATGTCGGGATGGCACAGGTGCATGTTTACACCACCTCATGGCAGACTCAGGTGCAACTCATCGCTCAAAATTCGCCTCTTGATGACGAGTTAGGCGCCTCCGTGGCGCTGAATGGCGACACTGCGCTAGTAGGAGCGCCGAGTGATGAATCACTCATCGCCGAAACCGGGTGTGTTTATGTCTTTGTGCGAGCAGGTGGAGTATGGCGGCTCCAAGCTAGATTGCATATCAGCGAGTTTGATGATCAGGCGAGGAACAAGAAGTTCGGTGCTTCGGTCGCGATCGAGGGAAACACAGCGGTGGTCGGTGCTCCTCAAGGGTTTCAGACAGGCAACTTAACCGGAAACGCCTATGTCTTTGTTCGCAGCGGTGCCATCTGGAATCAACAGGCGAAGCTCACAGCTAGCGACGCAGCCGATGGTGATGCATTTGGCCAATCAGTGGCCTTGAGCGGCGACACGGCCCTCATTGGTGCCCCCTATGATGAGAACACTACCGGCAGCGCTTACGTTTTCGTCCGCTCCGGCAGCACCTGGAGTCAGCAGACAAAGCTGGCTGTTAGCGGCAGTCCTCAGGGCACCTTTGGATGGGCTGTCGCTCTCGAAGGGGACACCGCGCTCATTGGCACTCCATATCAGAATGGCGGCAGCGGCTCGCCCAAAGTGTTCGTTTATGTGCGCTCAGGCACGTCCTGGAGCCAGCAAGCAGCCATGCTCTGCCCTGACGGAGATAACTTCAACTTCGGCTTCTCAGTCGCGCTAGGCGGTAACACGGCTCTGATTGGGACTCCTCGCGAAACAAGGAATGCAACGCCTATACCTGGCAGCGTCTATGCGTTTGTGCGCTCCGGCACAGCTTGGAGCCAGCAGGCGAAGTTGACCCCCAACGATGGCGCTGGTTATGACCAGTTTGGTTACTCGGTGGCCTTGGACGGCAATACGGCGCTGGTGGGTGCACGTTGGGATGATTCCTCTTTCGGTAACGAAAGTGGGAGCGCCTATGTCTTCACACGCAGTGGCACGCTTTGGAGTCAGCAGGTGAAGATCACCTCGGGTGTCGATGCCTCCACCAGTGATGAGTTTGGCTCGGCGGTGGCACTTGAGGGTGGCGCCTTGCTGGTCGGTGCGCCGAAGGACGACACGAACGGCACCGATTCGGGGAGCGCCTATGTGTTTCTCGTGGGCGAGTTTCCCGCTGTCATCACGCCGCCTGTGTCGCGCACCGTGGTTCCGGGTCAGGCGGTCACGTTCAGTGTCACGGCCAGCGGCTACGGCACCCTTCAGTATCAGTGGCGGAAAAACGGCACGGACATCGCTGGGGCCACAGGCACGAGTTACTCGATTTCCTCCGTCACGCTGGCGGACGCGGGGCTGTACGATGTCGTGATCTCGAACGCGGGCGGTGTGGCGACGAGTGCTCCTGCCACGCTCACGGTCAATGCGCTCTCGCAGTTTGCCCAACTCTTCCCGAATGCGCCTGATGCTTCGGAGGGCTTCCTCATCGTCAATCTGGCTCCGAGCGGCATTTTGCACGGCTGGCGTTTCGTCGGCGAGCAGCAGTGGCGCACCTCTGGAGCAGCGGTGGGCGGCCTGACCTCGGGAAACCGGGCCATCGAATTCCGCCCGGTGCCAGGCTACATCCACCCGCCGCAGGAAACGGTGGAAATAGTCAGCGGCGAGGCGGCCACAGTGCTCAGCCTGGATTACTACGAGACGACGACCGCGGGCAGCGGTGGCATCAGCGTGACATTGAAGCCCAACAGCATCACCACCGGCACAGGACGCGCCCAATGGCGCTTGCTGGGCGAGGATGACAACCAATGGCACGACAGCGGCACGACCATCAGCAACCTGATCGCGGGCAGTTATCTCATCGAGTGCAAACCCGTCACCGGTCGTGCCACGCCGACCAACGCCAATGTCACCGTGAGCGACGGCCAGACCGCCGTGCCGACGCTGACGTATTTCCTACCGGACGCGACCACCGGCACACTGCCCTCCGTGCTGGCTTATGAAACCGTCAGCGGAGACAACACCAAGCCCTATGCCTACGTCGGCCAGATCCGCAGCAATGTGGGCTCCAGCACTGGCTTCGTCGTCAAACCTCGCGTCGTCGCCACCGCAGCGCATGTCGTGTGGGATGACGGCACTCTTTCCACCACGCAGGGGCTGCAATGGCTCTTCCAACGTCACCGTGGCACCCATGAGCCAGAGCCGATCCTGCCGCGTGGTTTCTACCTCTTCGACGGCTATGCCGCGCAGCGGGTGATCGACAACTCTCCCGGTGACTCTTCGCCTCAGGCGCAGACGCTCGACGTGGCGGCGATGTATTTCAATGAAGATGCGGGGCGCGGCGGCTACGGCGGTTTTTTGGCGAGCGATCAGGCAGCGAATGAGTTCGTTCTCTCCAGCGCGAACAAGATGCTCGTCGGTTATCCCGTCGATGGCATCGCCGCCACCAGCCAGGGGCGAATGCACGCCACGTCGCCGGCGAATGTGGTGTTCAACGCTGCGTTTGGGCGAACGTTCACGACGGCAGGCATCCGCAGCAGCGGCGGGAACTCGGGCGGGCCACTTTGCGTGCAGTTTGAAGGCGGCGCGTATTATCCAGCGGCGATCTATCTCGGCGGGAACAACCAGACCGTCGTGCGCGCCATCGATAGCGGGGTCATCGAGCTTTTCAATCGCGCTGAAGTCAGCGGCAACGGCGGTGGCAACAACACGGGTGGAGGCATCACCCACACGAGCATCACGACTATCCCCGGCACCAGTGCAGGAGCGCTCAAAGTGATCATCGAGCCTGCGGCAGCGCGCACGGCGGGCGCAGGCTGGCGTCTGGCACCGGAAAGCAGCTACCGTGTAAGCAGCGCACAGAGAAATAGCCTCAATCCCGGCAGCTATGTGCTGCAAATGATGACCGTGGCCGGGTTCGATACGCCCATGGTGCAAAACGTCGCGATCAGCGCCGGGCAACTCTCCACCGTGACCTATACTTACACGGTCCCGCTAACACCGCAGGAGTTGTGGCGTCAGGAAAACTTCGGCAGCGCAGTCAATACCGGCAGTGGCGCAGATTTGGCGGATCCAGACGGCGACGGCTTCACCAATACCGCCGAGTTCGCCGCAGGGACCAATCCCAATTCAACTGGTGACTATTTTAAAGCGAACAATCCTCAGCGCAGCGGCGTGAGTTTCATTATAAGCACATCCGGTAAAGCAGGCCGCACCTACGCCCTAGAGCGCAGCGCTTCATTGGCCCCCGGATCCTGGACCACTGTCGCTACGCAAGGCCCGCTGGCCTACGATGCCCCCGTCAGCCTTCAAGACGCCGCCAGCCCAGTAGGTGCTGGATTTTATCGTATTCGGGTATCTGCACCGTAGGACATTTGAGTGACAGAGCCTTCACATCATCACCAGCAATGCCTCACGGATCTGTGCCTGCCATTTGCTGAGATAGGAAAGCGTGGCCTGAGTGACCTGGAGGTCGGCGAGGTGGGCGGTGAGGTCGGTATCGAAGGCGGGCAATGAGTCGAGGATCTCGGTGCGGGCGGTTTCGATTTGGAGGCCGATTTCTTCGAGTTGCTCGCGGAGTTTCATCTCTTCAGGAGCCAATAGGGCTCTGGACAGTGCGGAAGTGGCCTGTTGCTTCTTTTTGGTTAGCGCGGCGGCATTTTGAAGCTGCGGACCGAGCTGGGTAAATAGCGTCATCATCTCGTTGGAGATGGGAATCGCACGCCAAGGCACGGCGTGGAGATCAAGGAGGTGCTTGAGGCGTTTTTCAGGTGCCGCGAGGATCTCGTGCGCGCTATTGATCTCGGCGGCTAGCTGCGCATCGCCACCAGGTTGGTCGGGGTGGGCAGCGCGGCTTTTTTCGTGGTAGGCTGCTTGGAGTGCGGCTTCATCGAGCACGGCAGCTTGTGGCAGGCCGAGGAGGGTGAAGAAGTTGATCATGCCGCAAAACTCTCGCCGCAGGAGCAGGTGACGACGGCGTTGGGGTTTTTC
>JANOBP010000137.1:0-6105 GCA_031411715.1 Verrucomicrobiaceae bacterium
GGCTGGGAGATGCCGGTGCAGTATTCCGGCATCGTGGAGGAGCATAAGGCCGTGCGCAATGCCGTGGGTCTGTTTGACATCTCGCACATGGGGCAGTTTCTCATTGGTGGCAATGGCGCGGAGGCTTTCCTCAACCGTGTGCTGACGAATGACGTGAGCAAGCTGCAGCCGGGCCAGGGACATTACTCGTTGATGCTTAATGCCAAAGGCGGCGTGATTGATGACTTGATCGTTTACCGCACCAGTGAGCGTGAATTTTTCCTGGTGGTGAATGCCTCACACATCGAGCAGGACTGGGCGCAACTGGAGCAAATCATGACCAAGGAGGATGACGTGATGATGGCCAATGCGAGCGACTTCACCGCTGGTCTGGCCATTCAAGGCCCGCGCAGCAGGCAGGTCTTTGAGCGTGTGTTTGAAAACAGCGCGGTGTTTCCTGAAAAGAACACCATTCTCATCACCATGACCAAGGACGGGCCGATGTGGCTCTGTGGCACGGGCTACACGGGTGAGGACGGCTTCGAGTTCTTCCTCCCTGCCGAAAAGGCCACGACTTGGTGCCGCAGCATTCTGGACGCCGTGCGCGCAGAGGGCGGCATGATGTGCGGCTTGGGCGCGCGTGACACGTTGCGTCTTGAAATGGGTTATCCACTGAACGGCAATGACCTGAGCGAAGATCGCACGCCTTTGCAGGCTGGACTTGGCTTCTTTGTGTCGATGGACAAAGGAGTCTTCAAAGGCCTTGATGCTCTCGCCGCACAAAAAGCCGCGGGTCTGCCAAATAAACTCACTGCCATACGCATGGTCGGTGCCGCGCCGCCGCCGCGTCCACACTATCCCGTGCTGCATGCCGGTGAGGTTGTTGGTGAGGTGTGCAGCGGGACTCAATCCCCCAGCTTGAACTGCGGCATCGCCATGGCATATCTGCCGCTCGCTGCCACGCCGATTGGCACAGCCCTCGAGATCGAAATCCGCGGCCGGAAATTTCCTGCGGAAGTCGTGAAGAAGCCGTTTTATCGGAAGGAATGAATTATGCCGGAGATTTGCAGATTTAGCGGCATTCGCATCACCATGTATTCTGGAGAAGGAGAGCATCCACCGCCTCATTTTCATGCACAAGTTGGCGCGCAGCGGGCAGTATTTCAGATTTCCAATGGCCTGCGCATGGCAGGCAAATTGCCAATTTCTGCTGAGAGGTTGCTTCGAAGATGGCTTGCAATGAATCAAACAGCACTTGAGGAAAACTGGCGGCTGGCGAGACTGGAAAAACCTCTCAACTCCATTCCGCCACTTTGACGTTCATGCCCGCCGTATTAACAAAACCAAAGCCATCGACCAGATCAAGGGTGCCTCATGTTGCGGCAAAGCCCGCTTTCAAACCCCTCGCCAATATTTCCCATTGGTTCCTCCAACGCATTCTGATCACCGATGAGTTTCAACTCAGCCTGCGTTTTGAAGATGGTTTCATTACCGAACTCGACTTCTCTCCCTGGCTTGCCAAGCGCGATGCAGGACCGCTTCGCAAGCCGTTGCGAGACTTGCGCCATTTTTCGCAGGTATATCTAGACCATGGTGTGCTTACTTGGCCAAATGGTTACGACCTTGCTCCTGAGACAGTGCGCGCTTGGGCAGAACTAGGTTACTGCGATTGATTTTTCTCCCCTACAACTACCATGAATACTCCCGACAATCTCCGCTACCGCGAATCCCATGAGTGGATCGATGCCATGAACTCTCCGGCTGCTGTGGGCATCACGGATCACGCGCAGGCTGAATTAACAGACGTCGTGTTTGTGGATCTCCCAAAAGTGGGCGCGGTTGTCACAGCAGGCCAGCAGGTGTGCGTGATTGAGTCGGTAAAGGCCGCGAGCGACATCTATGCGCCGGTGAGCGGCGAGATCGTTGAGGTGAATGAGGCGCTGCAGAATGATCCAGGTCTGATCAATCGTGATCCGTATCTCGGTGGCTATATTTTCAAAATTAAACCGTCGAATGCAGCTGAATTGGATGCACTGATGACGCCAGAGGCGTATCGCAAGCACATCGGCTGAGCTATTGCAGCAAGCCGCGCGCGATGATGGCATCCACGGGATTGTGATCGTCCGTGAAGGCAATGCTGGCGCGCGGGAGCTGACCAGGAGCGACACGGCGGCTGGTGAGGCGCTGCTGCCAGGAGCCTTGGGCAAAGTAGCGCTCCGTCATGCGTGGCTTTAGATCCTGACGTGAGCAGAGGAGGATGACGTTTTGCGTTTCATCGGTCCTGCCGCCGACTCCGAAGACTTCGATGTTGGGAAACACCTTTCGCAGTGTGGTGATCATCCCTGAGGTGAGCTCAGAATGCGCGCCATTGACGGAGGCGATGATGTTCATGATAAAGACGCCCTCCGGCAGCAGATGATCGGCGACTTGATGGAAGAACTCCTGTGTGGTGAGATGTGCAGGGATGGCGTGGCGGCCGTTGTAGGCGTCGCCAAAGATAAGGTCCCATTTCTTGTCACCTGCGAGGTGGAAAAAGCGCCGCGCATCAGATGCGTGGGCTTTGACGCGAGGGTGCTCGTCCAGCTTAAAGAACATACGACCGACCTCGATGACCTGAGGATCGATCTCCACCACATCGACGGCTGCCTGGGGGAAATCACGCGAGACAATCTCCGGCATGCCGAAGGCTCCAGCACCGATGAAGAGCGCGCTTTCGATTTTCTCGGACTCGCGCAGTAGGGCGAGTTTCCAGTATTCCTGGTACCTCATTTGAGGCAACAACTCCCCCGTGTCGGCAATCATGCCTCCTTCAAGGGTGGAGTCGAGAACCAGACTGCGAAGCCGGTAGGGCTTCTCGCCGTCTTCAAATACACGGATGTGGTGATAGACGCTTTCGTGTTCGTAGATCAAGCCTGTTTTCGAAGGGATTTGGGACATCCAGCCGAAGTAGCCCGCCACGAGACCGCTGAGCAGAATGGGGGCCTGCTGCTTGAGCGAATTACGCGCCATGAGGAAAGCCGCAACGGCCAGCAGCAATAATAAGCAGCCCGTGCCAAGAAAAATGCTGCGCACTCCAAAGGTGCTAAGCAGAAAGAAGCCAGAGAGAAAGGTGCCAACAAAACTGCCGAGCGATCCAAGCATGCTGATTGTTCCTGCGGATGCGCCGATGTGGCTGTCCTTATCCGCGAGGCTGTAGAAACGCACCGAGGCCGGCGAAACGGCCCCCAGTAGCACGCCGGGCATGGAAAAAAGAATGAGCGAGATCATCACCGGGCCGCTAATGACTCCGCTCTCGCTCAAACGTTGGCTGAAAGCAGCGTGCAGGGCTGGAATGAAGAGTGTTAGCACCGCGGCACCCGCGAGCAACCAGCCGATGAGATCGAGCGCGAGCTTCCGATCCGCCAAACGGCCTCCTAGAAAGCCACCGGCACTGAAGGCCACCAAAATGACACCGATGAGCGCCGTGGAGGTGTAAACGGTGTTGCCAAAAAAGGGTGCCAACAGCCTGAAGGCACTGATTTCGACCACCATGATGGCTGCACCTGCCAGGAAGCACACGAGGCCAAGAAAGAGGCGGGTGAGTCGCGCATTGGGCGCGGGTTGTTCAGCAGCGACTTTGGTTTGAGGGGCGGACATGTGACGTGGTGATGAGTGGTGCCGATGGCCGGACTCGAACCGGCAAGGGATGTTATCCCAGCAGATTTTAAGTCTGCTGTGTTTACCATTTCACCACATCGGCGTGGGGATGTGCGCGGACAGTAGCCATGAAGCCTGCGGCCTCAATAGCTGAAAATCTCGCCATCTTTAAAGAAGCGCTTCAGTTCAACGGCGGCGGCTTCCGGGGAGTCGGAGGCGTGGACGACGTTGGTCATCTTGTCGGAGCCGAAATCACCACGGATGGTGCCTTTTGGCGCGGCTTTGGAGTCCGTGGGGCCCAGTAGGTCACGAACATGAGCGATGATGTTCTCACCAGTCAGGGCGAGCGCGATGACGGGCTTGCTCTTCATGAAGTTGGCCACGTCCGGGAAGAAGGGGCGGTCGGCGATGTGGGCGTAGTGCTCTTTGAGCAACTCGTCCGTGAGTTGGATCATTTTGCAGCCGCGGATGCGGAAGCCTTCATCTTCAAAGCGCTTGATGACCTCGCCATTGATGCCGCGGGCGACGCAATCAGGCTTGAGCAGGAGGAGGGTGGTTTCTTGGGGCATGTTTGGGGGGGTGGAAAAGGGCGCGCATAGTGCCGTCCCCGGCTCCATCCGTCAAGCGCTCAAGCAAGGCGCGGCAGCACCTCGACGACATCCGCCAGCACGCGGCCAGAGCCGTGGCGTAACTCATTGCACCGGCCAAATAACATCTGGCCGGGCGTGGCACCGAGTAGCTCAGCGAGGCGCTGATCCACAGAGATGCGGAAGTAGCCACGCGGATGGCTGGAGTGCGGCACGGCAAAGCGTTCGAGAATAGCCCCAAAGGGTACGCGGCCTTCCAGCACGAGTTTTTGAGCCTCCTCGGGCAGAATATCGAGATGGATGCCGATCGCACCGAACTCGACGGGCTTGCCATCGCTGTGACGATGGAGGACGGAGGCGCGGACGAGGTAGTTGCCGATGCGGGCACGCGCGGCGACGTCGAGATCGATCTCGCAGGCATGGAACTCACGCAGGCGCGGCGTCATGTCTTGTTCATGCACCAGCAAGCCGCGTTCCTGCTCGGCCAGTGCCTCTGGCTCGACAAAAGTCACGCGCGGCCGAGTGCTGCCGATGCCGTAGAAGAAAATGAGAGGTGCCAGGATGTCCTCGTCGGGACGTGCGGCATCGACATCAGGTGTAGCGGGCATACTGGCGGTGATGGGGCAGGAAAAACTCATGCAGCAGGCGGTCCACTTGCAGGAGGCCGGCGCGGGTGAGGGTGATGCTGGATTCATCCATCGTGGCAAACCCAGCCGCGACGAGGAACTTGAGCTGCGTGGCGAAATGCGTGCGCGGATCTTCGCCAAACTTCTCGATGTAATACGCAAACTCACTGTGACCGAGTTTGAGCTTGAGGATGAACTCGCGCACGAAGCGGTCCTCGTGCGTGGTTTGATAAGCGCGGTAAATCGGCATTTGGCCAGCGTCCAGCGCCTGCATGTAGGGGCCCACATCGGATTGATTTTGGTAATGCACACCCGCGAGGTGGCCGAATGAAGCGACGCCGCAACTGAGTAGGTCTGCGCCTTCCCACAATGAGTCACGATAGACAAATTTGATGCGCTTGGGGTCCTTCACCACGGTGTAGGCACTGGTGACGGTGTAACCCGCGTTTTGGAATTCATCAAAGGCGTAGCTGACCCACTCGCGTTTGGTATCCCAGTCGGCGACAGGTGCGGTGACTTTACCCTCGGCCTTCATTTGCTGATACATGGTGGTATTGAAGGGCACCTCCATTTGATAAATGGTCACTGCATCCGGCTGCATGGCGATGGCTTTGGCGACGGTGTCTTTCCAGTTGGACGGCGTCTCGTTCATCATCCCGGCGATGAGGTCGATGTTGATGTGCTCAAAGCCGAGCGTGCGGGCAAAACGGTAGGCTTTGTCGATCTCGCCGCTGCGATGGGCGCGGCCATTGGTCTCTAGGATGTGGTCGTCGAAGTTTTCCACCCCAAGGCTGAGGCGGGTGACGCCAATCTCTCGAATGCCGGTGAGCTTGACTTCATTGAGCGTGCCAGGCTCGGCCTCGAAGGCCACTTCTGCTGCACCTTCCCATGAAACGAGGTCCTTCATGCGATTGGTCAGGTCTTTGAGCTGCGGCACCGACAGATAGCTCGGCGTGCCGCCACCAAAGTAAACGAAGTGCGCCTTGCGGCCCTTGAGATAGGGCTGGCTGGCAAAGCGCTCCATCTCACGCATCCCTGCGTCGATGTAGGCCTTCACTTCAGTGGCGTTTTTGTCGGTATAGACTTTGAAGTAGCAGAAGTGGCAGCGCTTGCGGCAAAACGGGATGTGGAAATACACGCCGAGCGGGATGTCCGCAGGCGCTGGGCGCTGAAGCACCTCCTGGACGAGCGGCACTTGATCTGGCTTCCAGAACGAGAAGGGAGGGTAGTTGGAGACGAAATAGTTTCCGGCCTCGGTCTGTTCGGCTTTTTTCTCC
>JANOBP010000138.1:0-3181 GCA_031411715.1 Verrucomicrobiaceae bacterium
GAACGTGCCCGAAGCCTGCGATCACGGCACCATCCTCGATTGCCTCTGCCATGTCATGCCGCACATCCCGCGTGAGCAATGGCTCGCCGTGTGTGAGGAGGGCCGCATCGTTACTGATGACCAGACACCCGTCCCCGCACATCAAATCGTCAGGGCAGGGGAGCGCTACCTGCACCTCAAGCCCGCGCAGCGTGAGCCAGATGTGAATGCGGACATCCGCGTGCTGTTTGAAGACGAGGCCATCATCGTGCTCAACAAACCCGCGCCGCTGCCCGTGCATGTCGGCGGTCGGTTCAATCGCAACACCCTGCAATTCATCCTCAACACCGTCTGGCATCCGCTCAAGCCGCGCAGCGTGCACCGCCTCGATGCCAACACCACCGGCGTCACCGTCCTGTGCAAGACACGCCACTTCGCCAGCCAGGTGCAGCCGCAGTTTGAGCGTGGCGAAGTCGAAAAAGTCTATCTCGCCCGTGTGCAGGGCCATCCGCCGCAGGATGAGTTCGCGTGTGATGCACCTGTCAGTGCCGAGGCGGGGAAGCTCGGTGGACGGCATGTGGTGATGCGTGGGCTGGTTGGCGATTCTCCAGAAAGTGCTCAGTGCTCAGTGCACAGTGCGGAGACAGACACGCCCTTGCCAGAGACGGCTGAAGAACGCGCTCTGGAGGCCCGCACCGAGTTCCGCGTGCTCCAGCGCCATTCCGACGGCACCGCCCTGCTCGAAGCCCGCCCCCTCACCGGCCGCACCAATCAAATCCGCATCCATCTCTGGCACCTCGGCTTCCCCATCCTCGGCGACGCCGCCTATCTGGCCGATGGAGCCGTCGGAGAAACCCAAACCCTCGCTGTGGGTGACCCGCCGCTGTGCCTGCATGCCTGGAAGATCACGTTCCAGCATCCTTTGACGAAGGAACGCGTGACATTCGAGGCCGAGCGGCCCGCATGGGCGCATGCCGAATGAACCGAGGCTGAAAACCACAAAAAACTGTGGACGAATCTGCTTCGACCACAGTTTAATGTGGCTAAACAACTTTCGCCAGAATAACTTACTCATGGATGCACCGGCACAGACTTGGATTGCGGTCGATTCTCAAGGCGACTTGGATCAACTAGAAGCGTCGGTTTGCTGGGAGGATTCAAAGACCATCGAGTTCTATGGGCTTTCCCGTAGTGAGCGTTATTTCCCGTCGGATGTGTCGCGATCAGGTTGGCATCATCCGAACGTTCATCTGTTTTGCCGCGTTGATTCTCCTCAGGGATTGTTCGTTCACATTGTCTTGATTGATTGCGACTGGTATTACCCGAGTTGGGTCGGTTCCCCATATTTTCGGGGTCGAGTGGACACTCTGCGTCGAATTGAAGTCTATGATGGTCATCAGTCTACCCAGATGCGATGCTCTCGTTTGATATATCGTTTCTCGTGGGATGATGAGCCCTTCGATCCGCCGTTTCTTGCCAGCCAATTTGTCGACCCAGCACCATTAGGACACTCAGGAGAACAAGGCGCTCCATCCAACGGCGGGTAGCGCTCCAGTTTGAATTCGGGCTTCCCTCCCCGCCCTGGATGAGCTAGACGTTCGCCCAGCCAGCCAGCAACATCACTCGCCATACCTACCGATGAGAGTCCTGCTTATTGCATTCATGATCACATCAGGTCTGCCAGCTCTTGCGGCTGATGCGATCAATACGACGGATGAGGCACTAGCTACATTTAGATCGATCATGCGAAAGAGGGTGGAGGAGAGAACTGGAAAGAAAGTTCCAGACGATTACGGGAACAACAGTCGATCATCTGCCTCTGCATCAACGTCATTGGCAGTTCAGCAGCGCGTGAAGTCCACTTTGTTGGCATCTCAATATCAGAGTTCTATCACGGTTGGAGCGATGACCAGCCTTTCTCCAGACCGAAAGGTCTGGGTCATCAGTCACGATGTCGATGTATTCAGCGGATTTGAGGCCGTCTTAGATGCCAAGGATGGGAAGCTGATTTTCCTGTGGTGGATTCCAGAGGGATGAGCCAGTCGCTCCAGCAACATGCTGCTGCAAAGCATGGGATGGATCGGGAGTATCCGGCTGATTGCCTTCACCACGGATCATCTCCAGCGCATGAGCGCCAATAATGCCAGCGGGGAGCTGACCGGGCGCATCGCGGCCACCACCAGCGCTTTTGGCCTGGTGGAGGACTGCTGCACGGACGATCAGGGCCGCCTCGGCATCCGCAAGGCACGCAAGCAGGCGAAGGATGACTTCCGCGAGAAGACCATCCCGCCCGCTGTGGAGCGCATCGAGGCCGGGCTCATCGCCGCGTATTCCAGCACTTCCACCGTGCTGATCGAGGCCCTGCCGAATGGCCGGACCATCTTCAGCACCTGCCGGGACGATGAGGTGGAAATGCACCTCCAGACGCTGCTCACCGTCGTCACCGCGCACGCGGCGGATTTGGTGCCCGCCATCGTCACACTGGCCACCACCCTGAAAAACGACTGGGTGGCCATCCACACCGCCAGTGAAAGCTCCACCGGTGCCAAGACGACCACGGAGGAAGGCAAGCGCCTCGCGCGTGAGAACCTCCAGCTCATGCTCTTCCTCAATCTCCTGAAACTCAGCGAGATGTTCGCCCGCCAACCCGAGAAGCTCTCCCTCTACATGCAGCAGCACCTCCTCGAAATCCCCGGCTCCGGTGACGACGAAGAAGAGCCGCCTGCGCCGACACCACCGCCCGCGCCGTAAGATCGTCCACAAAAAACTGTGGACGAGTCTGACTCACCCAGAGTTAAGTGTGGATGAATAACGTTAGCCCAATTCAACACACCACTCGCATGGAGGTAGATAGTCACAGAGGCACCGAAGTCGCTGAGTCTGCTGAGGATCTTGTCAGTCTGATTTCACAGTTCGATTCCAGAGGTGGCGGAGAGTATTGGCTGGCCAGAGCTGGCGCGAAGTACCCGTGCCTTGCCATGTGTTTTAGCGGCAGCCACGCGGATGTTCATTGGTTTGGAGATGATCAGGGCACGATTTACCGCTGCCTCCGTCCAGAAGGCGCATCGCACCTTGATGGCGACTACACCATGTTTGTCTTCGAGCACTGCGATCCTTACGATGGTTAGGCCGCCCCAAACGAATTCGTCATCACTCGTGAGACGGCTTTCGAGATTGCTAGAACATTTTTTGCTTCTACATG
>JANOBP010000139.1:0-23179 GCA_031411715.1 Verrucomicrobiaceae bacterium
CCCACCTTCCCCCCCCCCACGCCCCGCCATGCCGCCGAACTGGGATGAGGGCCTCTGGGATAGCCGACCCGGATGCGGAAGCGCTGCGGCAGGCCTACAACACGCTGGTGCTGGCGGCGCGACGGCAATGTTGCCCGGTTGCGCTGCAACCGGTGGTGGATGCCCGTTGCGGCGCAACTGGGCTACTTTGAAAGTTGGCCTGTTCCTGTGGAACAGGTTTCTCGGACACCAGTGGCATAGCAACTGGGCTACTTGGGGATGCCATCGCCGACTACAGTTCCCCGCTGAAGTCACTCGGCATGCGCCAGTCGCCGCGTGGAGATAAGGCCACGGAGCCGACTTTGGGGCCATCCGGGATGCTGCTGCGCTTGAATTGGTTTTGGGCGAAGCGTTTGAAGAAGAGTGCGAGCCATTTGTCGATGACGGCGGGCTTGTAGGTGATCACCTACTGCAGCTTTCTGGAGCAACACCACGGTTATCGTGTCACCTACCTGCCGGTGGATCGTGAGGGATTGGTCGCCATGACCGACTTGGAGAATGCTCTCAGCGACGACACTGCCAGCATTTCCATCATATGGGCCAACAACGAAACGGGTGTTCTCTTCGCGGTCGATCAGATTGCCCAACTTTGCCGCAGCCATGGTGTGCCGTAACATTGCGATGCCGTGCAGGCTGCTGGCAAACTGCCCATCGACGTTCGTGCCATTCCCTTTGATTACCTTTCCATCACCGGCCACAAGATCGGCGCACCAAAAGAGACCGGTGCCCTGTACATTCAAAAGAAGGCTCACTTCATTGGCAGAGTGACCTCACTTCATTGGCAGAGTGAGCGAACGGCTTGCACTTCTGCAAATAGGTCTTTCCACCATCCGTCAGCCGGGTTTGCAGGTTTTAGTCACGCCGAACTTCCGCTGCCCGCGAGATGGAGTCACTTCATTGAAGTGCGGCGTGCGGAGACCGTTCCAAGCGCTCTAGCGGCAGCTGAACTACGGTCAATGCAGATGTGCAGATGCAAGAAACGGCATACGACCTCAGAAGCGCGCCGAAAGCCAGACATCTCCATCAGCGAGCCTGGAATATCCGGTTTTGAGAAGTTTTTTTGTGTTTCTGGCGCATGTCGTGGTAAAAGCATGGCTGCACTCGCCCGTGGAACGGTCATCAATCCTGTTGGCAACACACTGGAAGGGTTTTTTACTCCCAACACTCTACCTCTGACAATCACGCCATGAACTCCAACATGAGAGTCCAATTCTGGGGGACGCGAGGCTCGATCCCGCGCCCAGGAAATAATACGATCCGATACGGTGGCAATACGTCCTGTGTACAAGTGACATCCCCGCAGGGATCGGTGGTGGTCATTGATTGTGGTTCTGGGGCCTATGATCTAGGGCTGTCTCTACAGTCGAAGGCCAAGGGGCCCATGCGAGGCAGCATACTCATCAGCCACACGCACTGGGATCACATCCAGGGGTTTCCATTTTTTGCGCCGCTCTTTGGTCCCGGTGGGCACTGGGACATCTACGGGCCAGCGGGGCTTGGCCAGTCGCTCCGTGAGACGCTGGCAGGACAGATGCAATATTCATATTTCCCCGTCACTCTGGACGAACTCGGTGCCAGCATCCGTTTCCACGATCTCGTGGAGGGTGGTTTCGAGATCGATGACATCCATATCAGCACGCGCTACCTGAATCATCCTGCTTTGACGCTGGGATACCGGCTTGATGCGGGCGGAGTCAGCGTCGTTTATTCGTGCGATCACGAACCCTTCTCGCGCAGCCCCTGGCAGAGGGTGCCCGAGCATGATCATGACAAGCGGCACAGTGATTTTCTCAAAGGCGCGGATCTGGTGATTCACGACGCTCAGTTTACTGATCAGGAGTATGAGACGAAAAGAGGATGGGGGCACAGCCCAGTGGAATATGTTTCGGAAATTGGCCAGATGGCGGGAGTAAAGCAGATGGCTTTCACTCATCATGATCCCGGCCGGTCCGATGACGCTCTTGATCAAATCGTGGAATCAATCCGGAAGGACTTGATCAGGAAAGAGTCGCCCATGCAGGTGTTTGCCGCGGCCGATGGCCAGATTGTAGAACTGCCTGCAACAGAGCGCGCAGGCACGGGCGGTGCCAGAGGGGCCAAAGCAATTCCCGCCACCGCACCAGCATTGAAAAATTCTTCGATCATCATGGGCGTCGCCAATGCGAGAATGGCAATGCTGCTGTCCGAGGCCGCATCAGTGGAAGGCGTGCATACGATTCATACTTCAGACGGGCTCTCCACGATCCGGATGGCGAAGTCCACCCCACCGGAACTCATCCTGGTGGAGGATCGACTGCCTGGAGCGGACGGTTTGACCGTGTGCAAGAATCTGCGCTCAGAGCGTGACAAGCGGCTGAAGGACGTGCCCATACTCATCATAGGGGATCGCGAGAGAGTTGACCAAGGAGCGGTTGCGGGGGTTTCTGAATGGCTTGTCACCCCATTTTCTTCGCAGTTTGCCAGAGCGCACATCCAGGCGTGGCTGATGCGCTCGGCTTGCCGCTGGATACGTGCGGAAGTCCCGCCTGATGAGGACATTCGACTGGCCGCTCTTCGGGACCTTTCCATTCTCGACACGCCTGCGGAAGCTCGATTTGACCGCATCACACGTGTGGCGGCAGCCCTCGCGGATGTGCCCATCGCGCTCGTTTCTCTCGTGGATGCCGAGAGGCAGTGGTTCAAATCCTGCATCGGCCTTGACGTGAATGAAACATCGCGGGAACTCGCCTTTTGTGCCCACGTGGTCGTCAGCCGCCAGCCCATGATCGTGCCGGACACGCACCAGGACGTTCGCTTTGCGGACAGTCCGCTGGTCATCGGAGGACCACGCATCCGATTCTATGCGGGGTTCCCCATCTTCCACAAGAACGGGAGTTGTATGGGAACCCTGTGTCTTATTGACACCCGGCCCCGCCAGTTTCCGGAGAGCACAGTTCAGCTATTCAAAGACCTTGCCAGCGTTGTTGAGGGCGAACTCAACTCACCGCCGCAAACGGCCAAACTGGCCCAGTGACCGCACCGCTCAACATCATTACTGAAATGGGTTAGCCCGCATTTCTCAAACTCAATCCGAGCTACGTCGTGGAGTAAAGCGTGCACACCGTATCGCGCGTTTGGACGCAGGTGAAGATCAGCTCCAAGCCCAACCTGCTGGTCACCGCAGGTGATGGCCCCTGGAGCGACAGGACCATCAAGATGGCTCCGTGATCGAAATATGAAGTGCAGACAAGCCACCGGTCTGTGGGGTGGCGACGACTCGTAGTCGCTCCAAACATCGTCCTCGATTCCGAAGCTCTGAGTGATGGCGGCACCGCAGCCCGAGGCATCCAAGACCAGCGGGTAATACCTCTGAACCCGGCCCATGCGTCAATTGAGATGAAATCGCGGACTACAGTTCCCCGCTGAAGTCACTCGGCATGCGCCAGTCGCCGCGTGGAGATAAGGCCACGGAGCCGACTTTGGGGCCGTCCGGGATGCTGCTGCGCTTGAACTGGTTTTGGGCGAAGCGTTTGAAGAAGAGCGCGAGCCATTGGGCGATGATCGCGGGCTTGTAGCTGCTAGCGAAGGCTTGCTCGGCGAGCCACTGGATCTTCGCACGTGTGCTGCCGTGGCGGATGAAGTGGAAGAGGAAGAAGTCGTGCAATTCATAGGGGCCGATGCTGTCTTCGGTCTTCTGCTGCAGTGAGGCATCCGCAGCGAGCGGGAGAAGCTCGGGCGTGATGGGCGTGTCGGCGATGTCACGGAGAATGGCTCCGGCTTTGGCGGCGAAGGGGCCCTCAGCACACCACTCAATGAGGTAACGCACGAGGGTCTTGGGCACGCCGGAATTGACGTGATACATGGACATGTGGTCGCCATTGAAGGTGCACCAGCCGAGTGCTGCCTCGGAGAGATCGCCGGTGCCGACGACGATGCCGCCGGTTTGATTGGAGACGTCCATGAGGATCTGGGTGCGCTCGCGGGCCTGCGAGTTCTCGTAAGTGGTGTCGTGCGTTTGCTCGTCGTGCCCGATGTCGGCGAAGTGCTGTCGCACGGCTTTGTCGATGGAGATGGTGCGCAGCTTGATGCCGAGAGCCTCGGCGAGCTTTTCAGCGTTGCCGCGCGTGCGCTTGGTCGTGCCAAAGCCGGGCATGGTGATGCAGAGGACCTCGCACTTCGGCAACTGGGCGCGCTGGATGGCTTCTAGGGTCACCAGGAGTGCCAAAGTCGAGTCGAGGCCACCGGAGAGGCCGAGGACGGCGGTTTTGGATCGGGTCTGGCGCAGACGACGAGCGAGCGCGGTGCTCTGGAGGGCGAAGATTTCCTCGCACACGGCATTCCGGTCCGCTTTGGCATGTGGGACGAAGGGATGCGGTGTGAGGGGCCGAAGCAGCGCGGTGCTCTTGGTGCGCACGGGCTCTAGCTCAACGGTGATGAGGTCGGGCGTGAGCGTGCGTGGCTCATCGCGGAAGTTGGCGCTCTTGAGGCGATCCTGCGTGAGATTGGGCACGTCGATGTCGGCGACGACGGAGCGCGTGTCGAAAGCGAAGCGCTCGCTTTCGCCCAGAACGGTGCCGTTTTCAGCGATGAGGCAGTGACCGGAGAAAATGAGGTCCGTGGATGATTCACCGGCTCCAGCACCTGCATAGACATACGCGGCCAAACAGCGCGCCGACTGCTGCGCGACGAGGTTCCGACGATACGGCGCTTTGCCGAGCACTTCAGGGCTGGCGGACGGATTGACGATGATATTGGCCCCAGCGAGCGCCAGCGGGCCGGATGGTGGACTGACGGTCCAAAGATCCTCACAAATCTCGATGCCCAGCGTGAAGCGCGGCTCGGTGCTATTTTGGAAGAGCAAGTGGGTGCCGATGGGCACGACAAAATCGCCACCGAGATCGATTTCATCGACCTTCAAGGTGCTGGCAGGCGAGAACCAGCGGCGCTCGTAGAATTCGGACGAGTTGGGCAGATACGACTTCGGCACGATGCCAAGCGGTTGCCCCTCGCCGATGACAACGGCGACGTTGTAAAGCCGATCCCCGACTGAGATTGGCAAACCGACGACGATCAGCGCCTGCACGCCAACGGTGGCGATGCAAACATCACTCAGCGCCGCGAGCGCCTGCTCTCTCAGCGTGGTGGTGAGAAACAAATCCGCGCAGGAGTAGCCCGTGAGGCAAAGCTCCGGGAAGGCGATGACGCGGCAGCCTTGTGCGGCGAGTTTCTTGGCCTCAGCGGCGATGATGGCGGCATTTTGCTTAGGAGCACCGAGAATCAGTTCCGGCGAAACAGCAGCGACGCGGACGAAGCCATGGCTTTCGCGGAGATCGGTGGCAGTAGGTTTGGCGGGCATGCGCGGGAAAGCTAGCACGGGTGCGCAGGTTTTGCGCAGGTGGATTTTGAGCGAAAAGAAATGGCGCTGGAGTTGCCTCCAGCGCCGTGGTTTTGACACCTCAACACACGAACCAAAATTTAGCGGCCGCGACGGGGTGATGGGGCGAGGAAGGCGGTGTCGGAGATCTCGGTTTTGATGGCGGTGTTGCGGCGGATGATGGTGGCGAGCGTTTGCTGCTCGACGATGCGGACGAGGCCGGCGGGGAGGTAGGCTTGATACCAGAAGCGGTCGCCATCGCGGCAGCGGCGGAATTGATCGGCGAGGATGCGGGTGAAGGTGGGGCCGACCATGGAGCCGGGAGCGTCGGCTTCGGCGAGGCCTCCGACCCAGAGATCGACCTGCGCAGGTGAGGTGTAACCAGCGCGCAGCTCGGCGAGCACGGTGCGGTCGCGGTTGATGTCTTCAAAGCGGGTGACGGGCGGCAATCCGAGAGCGCGGCGGGTGTTGGAGAAGCTGGCGAGGCCGTGGTCGCGTCCGCGCTGGATGTTGAGCGAGGCGAGATCGAAGCCGCCGCTGCCGGGAGCACCGAAGAGGAAGTTGCGCACGTCATCGACGAGCCATTCGTCGAGTTCTTGAGCACGTTGAGTGACGAGGCCGCGCATGATGGGGTCGATGCCGTTGGCGGCATAAACGGGGAGATTGAAAAAGGCATTGCGCAGAGCGAGTGGCGTGCCGCTGACATCAGTGCCGTCGGCATTGAGGAGCATGATTTGTGGTGAGAGCAGTGTGTGGCCGAGGCGGTAGGCGGCGGTGGCGAATTCGTTGGAGACGCCGGTGTTAACACGGGCGTCGTAGCTGCGATAGGGCGGCAGGGCATCGCCAATGAGAACGGGAAGGAACTCGCGATAGGTGATGGCCTGGATCTCGGCGGCGACGAGCATGCGGGCGAATTGATAGGTTTCCTCGTCATCGACGCCGGGGTTGGCTTTTTGGTACTCGGTGGCCCAGTAGTTATGTTCGCGCACGAAGAGCGTGTGGATGGCCAGGAGGCCGATTTGCTCATTCACACGAATGTCACCGGCGACGTAGAAGACGGAGCCAGCGGGTGCATTCGGCAGGCCGCCGGTGTTGAAGGGCAGCAGATCACCCGCGCTGACTTTGAGTTTGCCAGTGCCATCGAGTGCGCGCAGGCTGGTGGCGCGTGCGGCATCGGAGCCATAGACCTGTGAGGCGTCGATGTAGGCAGTGATGGCGTTGGTTTGCTCGCGCTTGCCACTGACGGTGGTGTAGATGGAGCGGCTGAGCGGGATGGTGACAGTGCCGGTGCTCGTGGGATCGAATGAGGTGTCACCTTTGGGCACGAGGATGGGAAAGGCCTCCGCTGGTGTGGCGGTCATGGTTTCATCGAGATCGTGGTCGATGAACTGACCCCATTGCCAAAGCATGTCGCTGGCACCGCGTGCATTAGGTCGCAAGAAGGGCTGGGCGATGACGGCATTGCTGATGGCACGCGCGCTGGGCCGTGTGGCACCGGCGGGTGAGCTGGCACCGTCCGCGTATTCCGAAGGCGCGAGGCGGATGAAAGCCTGGCTGGGCGTGCCCCAGGCGGGATTGGCGGTGTTGTTGGCTGATCCGTCCACCGCACGGAACTCGGCGGGCAGGTCGAAGTCGGTGGCGGAGCCTCTGGATGGAGTGCCGGGCTTGTGAGAGCCGGGTTTCGGCGGCTGTGGACGCGGAATGGGCGCGTTTTGTGCCAAGGCCGTGCTGATGGCGAGCAGCAGCGCAGCGTGGATGTAGCGTGAGCGAATGAGGCGTGTGGTTGTTTTCATGGGATGCTCTTGGGTTGGATGTTTGGAGTGCGATGATTCGTGCTCCTTGAGCCTGAAAAGCCTGCTCGGCTAAATGGTGAGTCCGGCTGAAAATGAATGTTCGTTTATGTGCGAATCATTTGGCGGCGTGCCGCGTTGAAGGCTGCTTTTTGCCACGAAACTCGATGCTTGCGGCCTCACGCGCAGGGATTAGTCTTGGGTCATGAACGAGGAAATCACCTTCATCATTGAGCCGTGCACGGAGTCAGGCGGCTATGTAGCCCGCTGGGACGACCCACTGGGACGTGGCGGCATTACAACCCAAGGAGATTCGCTGAATGAACTTCAGACCATGATCGCTGATGCGGTGGGTGGTTTTTTTGAGCCAAATGAGACACCGATGCGTGTGAAAATGCATTTTGCCAAAGATCCAGTTTTGCAAGTAGCCTGAGATGAAATTGCCGCGTGATGTTCATGGGTTGGACGCGGTGAAGGCTCTGCGCAGGCTTGGTTATGAAAGCATGCGGCAGACCGGGTCGCACCACATCATGAGGCGAGAGTCGAGATCCATCGTGGTGCCCATGCACAAACCTATCAAGCCGGGAACGCTGCGCGGCATGCTGGATCAGGCCGGTGTGACGCTGGATGAGTTCATGGAGGCTCTTTGAGGATTGCTTTTTGCTTTGCCTGGCGCGCTTTGCGGCTAATCAAGTGGTCACCATGACTCACGCTGAAGCCGCCGCCCGCGCCGAATTTCTCCGCACTGAATTGCACCGCCACAATCGACTCTACTATGTCGATGCGCGGCCGGTAATTAGTGATCAGGACTTTGATGCGCTGCTGCGTGAGTTGCAGGGCATTGAGGCGCAGTATCCAGATCTACTGACGGCGGATTCACCGACGCAACGTGTGGGTGGTGCGGCGCTGGAGGGCTTCACGCAGATCACGCATTCCGTGCGGATGATGAGCCTGGATAACACGTACTCGGAGGAGGAGATGACAGCATTTTTTGCGCGTGTTCTCAAGGGGCTGGGACGTGAGCGTGTGGACTGTGTGATCGAGCCCAAAGTGGACGGTGTGGCGATCAGTGTGCGCTATGAAAACGGTGTGCTGAAGCATGGGGTGACTCGTGGAGATGGCCAGACGGGTGATGATGTGACGAACAATCTCAAAACGATCAACTCACTGCCACTGCGGTTGCCAAAAGATGGCCCGCAGACCTTTGAAGTGCGTGGTGAGGTGTTCATGCCGAAGGCGGGCTTTGCGAAGCTGAATCAAGAACGCGAGGAGGCTGGTGAGCAGCTCTTTGCCAATCCGCGCAACTCCACCGCAGGCACGCTAAAGCTGCTCGATCCCAAGATTGTGGCCAAGCGACCACTTGACATTGTTTTCTACGGCTTGGCAGATGCGACGGACATCGCGGTCGATTCGCAGCAGGATGTGCGTGCTCTGTTGGAGAAATGTGGTTTGCCGAAATCGAGCCTGATTTGGCAAGCGGACACGGCGGAGGGCGTTTTGCAGGCAATTCGTGAACTCGATGAGCAACGGCGGTCCTTGCCGTATGAAACGGACGGTGCGGTGATCAAGGTGAATGCATTCACGGATCAGCGTGAACTCGGTGCGACGAGTAAAGCGCCGCGCTGGGCCATTGCTTATAAATATCAGCCGGAGCAGGCGGAGACGAAAATCCTCGCCGTGGACATCCAGGTGGGCCGCACGGGTGCTTTGACACCTGTAGCACGACTGGAACCCGTTTTGGTCAGTGGCAGCACGGTGAGCAATGCCACGCTGCATAATTTCGAAGAGATTGAGCGCAAAGACATCCGCGTGGGTGATTTCGTCATCATCGAAAAAGCGGGCGAGATTATCCCAGCGGTAGTCAGCGTGAAAACGGAGAAGCGTGATGGCAGCGAGACGCAAATCGTGCCGCCGACGCATTGCCCGGTGTGCGGCACCGGAGTACATCGCGATGAAGAGCAGGTCGTGATCCGCTGCCCGAATGCCAAATGCCCTGAAGTGGTGAAGCGGCGCATTGAGCACTTTGTTTGTCGTGCGGCGATGGACATCAGTGGCTTGGGTGAATCTGTGGTGCAGCAACTCGTTGATCTTCGACTCGTGAGTGATGTGGCCGACCTTTACAGCCTCAATGAGCTGCTGCTAGCGCGCATGGAGCGTGTGGGAAGCAAGAGCATCGAGAATTACCTCAAGGCCATCGATGGCAGCAAGCAGCAGACGCCTTGGCGCCTTGTCTTCGGCCTGGGCATCCTGCATGTCGGCGCTGGTGGTGCGCGGAAATTACTGGAGCACTTTGGCAGTATTGATGCTGTCCAGGCGGCGAGCGTGGAGGAACTGACGCAGTGCCCGGACATCGGGGCTATTGTCGCACCAAGCATTCATGCTTGGTTTCACGATGAAGTGAACATGCAACTGCTAGATCGCCTACGTGCAGCGGGACTGACTTTCGTGCAAAAAACGGTCGAAGCCGCCAGCAACAAGCTCGCAGGCACGACGTGGGTCATTACAGGCACTTTGAGCCAAGAGCGCGAAGCCATCGCTGACATTATTCGCAGCCACGGCGGCAAAGTAAGCAGCAGCGTGAGCGGCAAGACCACCTATCTGCTCGCAGGCGAAGATGCTGGCAGCAAACTCGATAAGGCGACGAAACTTGGCGTGAAGATCGCCAGTGAAACGGAGTTTCGGTCGATGATTAGCTAGCCCCAGTAAGGAAAGAAGAACTGGTCTTACTCGCCGACCAAAAGCAGAAACACGCCCAAGGCGGATCGGATGGTAATTATGGAACACCAATCATTTAGCCCTCTTTAATTCCAATATTTATGCTTTTTATATTGCGGAAGTATGAATTTTTTATTATATTCATATTAATTCAGCAAATACCCAGCCATGTGTAACTCGAAATTGATACGTTTTGGTCTTCTGGCAACAACCACGGCCCTCCTTTCCTCTTGTGCTTTGCCCAAGGGGGAACTTTTCAACTTTGGTTCAAATTCAATGAAACCGAACGCACCGCTCCAAGCAGGCGTTCGCTACGAAGTGCGTAAAGCACTGGCGACAACGATCCCGTTTCACCCGAACAAGGTCTCTGGCTACACTTTCGTGGTGAATTCACCTCAGCCCATGCTCTCAAAGACAGTCGGCCGTGGCAGTGCGATGAATGTCCGCACGACGGCCTACACTCACAATGAAAGCGACCACATCATCTATGGAGTGAAGAGTGCGGTAGGCACGAATTTGAAATACGGCAGCACTCGCAGCGCGGCGGCCGACTGGTCACGCTACCCAGTGGGCACTCGGTTTTGCATCGCGAATGAACCCGGAGTTGTTTACGAGGTTGATGACTATGGCAGCGCGTTGGTGGGCACTGGCACGATTGATCTCTACAAGCCAAGTCGCAGCATGATGAATGAATGGGGCGTGCGGCATGTGGATATACAGGTGGTGAAGTGGGGGTCCTACGAGCGCAGCATGGAACTCATGCGTGAACGCACTCGCTGGCCACATGTTCGTGAAATGATTCGTGGCATTCAGAGCCACGTCAGTCCAGTTGGAACGACTGTGAGATCCATTCAAAAGACAGCATCACTGTAAGAGCGTATCCGATAAAGATCACGGATAGCAGGTGGTGCGGGGTGTCGTTAAAGACGCACACATGTGCCTGAAATCCTTTTTATTTAGTATCGCCGTTTTATTGCCGATGGCTTCGTTTGCGCAAGGCAACCCGCAAGCGGCACCGCCATTCACGCCCAAGGCGTTGCTCTTGGCTCTAGAGGGCATCAATCACACAAACCCTGCTGAGCAAAAAAAACTCCACGACAAAGTCGTGAGATTGTTTGGCCTCAACAATTTGACGCAAGGACGCCCCGTTGCCAAAATCGAAGGCACCACCGTAGCATGGGCTATCATGGACCCCAAGCCAGCGCACGTTCTTCACGAGGACGGCTCCCTCTTGGCTGAAATGCAGGCACTTGGAACGGATGGCCTGCAAGTTCTGGCGCGTGATATGCCTAACTTCACGAACTTCCGCTATCGCATTGAGGCAGGTGGCATGCCTCGGCTCGCTGGCAGTGCCCACATTGAGCATTTTGAGTACACCGCTGATAGCCAACCACAAGTTGATGCGCCAAAGGGCCAACTCGTGAAATTTGATTGGCCCAGGAGCACGATTTTTCCCAACACAGTGCGCGGAGTCACCGTCTATCTGCCAGCAAACCATCAACCCAGTGAAGAAACCTGCCTCATGGTATGGCAGGATGGGAGTCGCCACGCAGATCCCAATGGTGCACTGAGAGTGCCTGTCGTGTTTGATAACCTAATCCACAAAAAAGAAATGCCACGCACCGTCGGCATCTTTATCGACCCAGGCCGCAAGCCTGACCAGCCTGAGGATGGCAAGGCAGCGAATCGTGGTTTTGAATACGACTCGTTGGGAGATGCCTACGTGCGGTTTTTGATCGATGAAATCATTCCCGAGGTTGAAAAACGGTTTGAGTTGAAACTCCGGCCATCCCCTGAAGCACGCGCGATCGCAGGTGGCTCATCCGGCGGCATCTGCGCATTCACCGCCGCTTGGGAACGTCCCGACAAATTCCGCAAGGTGCTCTCTTGGGTTGGCTCATTCGTTGATCTGCGTGGCGGCCATATTTACCCCACCGTTATCCGTCTCAACGAACGCAAGCCATTGCGGGTTTATCTTCTCGATGGCGAAAACGATCTCGATAATCCATTCGGCAACTGGCCATTGGCCAACAAGCAAATGGCCGCAGCGCTCAAGTACATGAACTACGACTTTCGCATCGACTGGACGCCATGCTTTCACGGCAGCAAGGGTATGGCCCCCAACTTGCCCGAGGCTCTTCGCTGGCTATGGCGCGATGTGCGCTAGGGGATCAGCACGCGATAAAACCTGCGCGTTTTTGTCCCGACATTGGTGTCCGTCCATGTCGTGACGCTGCCAGTCGCTGTGACAATCACGGGAGTCCATTTCTTTAAGTCGTCACTGTATTCCACACGGTAATCATTGCCACTGACGGACGGGAATTGCAGTGTCGTAGCTGCAGCTCGGTTCACCGTGAATTGGGGCAGGCTGCTAGCGGCATTGTCGCTCGTGCCGAAGTAGGTTTCTTCATCGGTATAGACGCCGTCTCCATCGCTATCTTGATGGATCTCAAATTGGTCCACCAATCCGCTGTCCAGACCCGATCGCGTGAAGTCATCTTTTTTGTAGTTCCATTTTAAGGTATGGGTGCCGGTTGAAACAAGGAAACCCTTCCGAGTCCAGCCCACTTCGCCGCTGATCGCATCCTGCTCCACATCATCCATGTAGAAGCGCATAAAGTCGTAATCGGCTTCCGACGAGATACCCCAATAGAAGGTCACTTTGCACGGACCCGTAACCTGAGTTGTCATCACGCTTTCTTCCAAATTGCCAATGGGGCCGCTTCGTGCCGCATCACTGCCATCATGTGCATAAAGCCACTGCGGGGTCCATTCGAGATCACCCGTTGTCGTCATGACTTGTGCAGGAGCATCGATCGCGGCTGCGAGCCCCTCTGGCACAGTCCCGACATTCAGCGTGATCGTCTTACTGCTTGTGCCAAATGTATTTGTGGCATTGATCGTCACTGGGACTGAGCCTGCAGCGCCCACACTGCCATAGATCAGTCCAGTGCTCGCATGCAGAGTGAGTCCCGAGGGCAAACCCGTTGCAGCATAGCTCGATGGAGCATTCGTGGCCTCCAAGGCATGGCGAAACTCAACATTTTGGTAAGCTTGGATCGTCTCCGTCGTGATCACCGGCGCGCTAGTAGTCGGTGTGATCACCAGCTGATCCACCCAGCCAGCATCGCGGCCTTTCGCCACGCCTTGATCTTTAATATAGTAGATATCGACGTTATGCGGCCCTGGGCCAACGTAAGTCGATACAGGCTCCCAATCGACCTCACCCGTCGCGTAATCACGCAGATAGCCATCCACGGCGAAGACGATGTAATCGAAATTTTTCTCTGATGAGACCTTCCATTGAAAATCGATCTTCGCCGGACCATCCACCGTAAACTCGATGCCAGAATACTCATCATCTTCCACAGCCGCACTCTGCGCCGCATCCTCACCATCATGCGTGACTGTCGTTTGCTTGAAGAAATTGGTCCCATAGCCAAAAGGCACGATCTTCGTGCTCGCAGGTTGTTCCACTGCCGTGGAGAGCGTGGCATCTGCTGCCAAGATGTAGAAGTAGGAGTATTCGCTGCTCGTGCCAGTGGCGTTCGTGACGTCCTGAAAGCCATCAAACAGGCCAGTCTCCGTCGGGGTGCCTGTGATGAGTCCAGTCGTGGTATTGAGCGTGAGGCCAGCAGGCAAACCGTTAAAGAACCGATAGGCATCAAAGCCAGTTGTTGAATTCGACGCCGTCATTTGATGCTTCACCTCCCAGCCCTCACGACCACTAATGATCCAGCTTGATGTCAACACCGGCAGCGGCAGCTCAGCACTCGTCGTCGTGCCGTAGAAAGTGATCTTCGCATCCACCAGAGTGCCCACATCGCCCACCGTGCTGTCGATGACACGCAATTTCCAATCTCCCACAGAGCGCTCACCCCAAAAGTGCGTTGCCATGAACGTCCAATCGAGATCGGCACCCGTGTCATTAAATCTCGCGCGCGCCAACCTCACATTCACGCCGCTTGGAGAGATCAGACGCCACTCAAGATTGCCGATGTAGCTATGCGTCGCCTTCACCTTCACCGTGACCTGCTCCAGCCGCAGATTATCCACCAGTGGCACACTGAAGGTCCGCGTGGCACCATTCGCATCAAAGTCAGGCACAGGGAGATTCACCCCCAATGCCTCAACGCTGCGGCTTTGTTGTGCCGCAACACTCACCCACGTCGCAGCCATGCTCGTCGCTGCCTGTGCATTCACAAGCCCCGCGCCATACTTGATGTTGAAATGATAACCCGCGCCGTTTTGCACCCAGTCGCCATCATATTCATCATTCTTGGTGGCCGTGCGCACGAGGATCTCCTGCACATCCCGGTAAGTCAGATTTGGATTTGCCTGCAACATAAGTGCCACCACGCCCGCCACCGCGGGCGTGGCAGACGACGTGCCGCCAAAGGTGTTGGTGTAATTCGTGTTGGTGTAGTCAGGGAACTCCACCGTGCTCTCACCGTCATTGTAGCCCAGATCGGCTGTGCGGTCAGTCGTTGTGATGCCTTGCTTGCCACCACTGGAGGGTGCACACACCAAAATATTGGCCCCAGGCTCGCTGTAGTAGGAAGATTTGCCTTTATCATTGATCGCAGACACCGCGATAGCGAAACGCGAGTTCGCCCAGCCATCGAAATTCGAATCATCGCCACTTCCATTGCCATTTCCGGCCGCCCAGAGGAAAACGGTCCCCTTCCCTTCCCGCCCCGTAGTCACAGCATCTTCCATGGCAGCAAGACTCAAAACTCCCGGACCGCCTGTGCCAAAAGCTCCATCGTATGGCCCCCAGCTATTGCTCTTCACGGCGATGATGTCCTTTTTAAAACGAAACGCATCCGCTTCGACATCGTCCGTCGTTGGAGCAGAGATCAACCGCAGTCCGACAAGCGTCGCAGCAGGTGCCACACCACTCACGCCGATGACACCTTGCGCCGCCGCCGCTACACCGGCACAGGCCGTGCCATGGAAGTCATCCACGTCTGGCGAGGGGTCATTGTCATCGCCATTGAAGTCGTAATCGTTCAGCAGATCCACATTTGGCGCCAGATCCTCATGCGTGACCTCAAGCCCATCATCCACGATGGCGATGCGCACTCCACCGCCCTTATAAAGATCCCAGGCTGGCACCACATTCACATCTACACCCACTTTGCCGCCATTTTGGCCTGTGTTGCGTAAATGCCACTGGTAGCCCGCATTCGCTGCATTGTAGGCAAAGAAGGGATCATTTGGCACGAAACGTCGCTGGAGTTGCCGCGCCAGCATGGGCTCCGCCGAGCGCACACCGGGTAATTTTTTCAGCGTGTCCGCGCCGCTGAGTGCCGCGTCCGCCTGACCTGCAAACTCTACAACTGCATACTTCCCACGCGTTGTATGCTTTACCACTCCCGCCATTTTCTCAAGCTTAGCCCCTGGAGTCATCTCCACCAACACACGCTTGGTCAGCCAGCGACGCGTACCATCATTTTGTGGGGCGCCTCTCTCATAAACGACCCATTCTCCCTTTGCCCCGACTTCAGCTAATGAACGGTCAAATCGCTTCCCTCCAACCACGATCTGCCCGCGCAGCAAGCCGCAGGTAGAAAGAAAGAGAATCAGAAGGAATAAACGCATCAGACAGGAGACAACCAAACCGAGAGGATGCTCAGAAAGCAGTCAGATTGCCAGTGAAAAGCAGGAGCACAGCAAATTGAAGAGTCGCTAAGAATTGAGGTTAGAAGTGTGCTTGAAATGATTTTACAAGCCCAGTCGTAGAATGTCGTGCAAGTGGCGTTTTTGACCCCTACAATCAGGATCAACCTAACGACTACCGCCATGCTTTATCGCTCCATACTTGCCTGCCTCACCTTCACTTACTGCGCTGCGAGCCTCCATGCCGCTATCGAGCCAAAGCCTCAGCCGAAAAAACCAGAGCCAAGCAAGCCGGAGCCAAAACCTGAGCCTACCAAACCAGAACCGAAGCCCGAGCCGAAACCGGAACCCGCTCCGAGCAAGCCGACTCCGACACCCGCACCGCAAGCGACTGTGACGGCACCTCCAACTCCGGCTCCGCAAGTGAGTGCGCCAAAGAAGGAAGATGATAAACCAAAGCGCAAATCGGTGGAGGAGTTCACCAAGGGCTTCCAAAGGCTCGAAGGACTGTTCCGCATGTATTTGGACACCGAAATGGGCAACGCGTGGCTATACGTGGCTAAAAAACAAGTGGGCCCAGAGTTTATCTATTTTAACCACAGTGTGGATGGAGTGGTGGCCGCTGGGCATAACCGTGGGCGTTATGGCGAGGCGATCATCTTTACCATGCGCAAGGTGTGGGACCGAATCGAGATGGTGGAACAGAATACAGCGCTCTATTTCGACCCACAGCATGCTCTGGCTAGAGCGCAACGTGCCAATACGAGTCCGGCAGTCTTAGTGAGCGAAAGTATCGTGGCTGAAGATGGTGAGGGATTGCTGATCTCAGCCACGAATCTGTTTCTGCGTGAAAATCTGGCCACTGTGAAGCATGGATCCGGCGGCGACAAGGCAGTGCTGGGCAAGCTTTCCGAGACGAAATCAAAGATCTTGCGCATCAACGGTTACCAGAAAAACACCGCCATCACATCCGAGTACGTCTTTGAGAATCCCACACCCACATGGGAGGCTGATGCCGATGTGACCGATGCGCGTTACATTAGTGTGCAGGTTCAGCACACCCTGATCGCGATGCCTGAGAGCGACTTTAAACCTCGTCTGGATGATCCGCGGATCGGCTATTTCATGCATGAGATAACCGATATGACCAGCACCGATGTGGCGCCGTATCGTGATGTGATTCACCGCTGGAATTTGGTGAAGCAGAAGCCCGGCACGGCATTGAGTGAGCCCGTCGAGCCGATCGTTTTCTGGATCGAGAACACAACTCCAGTCGAATTTCGTGACACGATCCGTGCTGCCGTGCTGCGCTGGAATGAGGCCTTTGAAACAGCAGGCTTTAAAGATGCGGTGGTGGTCAAACAGCAGCCTGATGATGCGAAGTGGGATGCGGGTGACATTGAACACAATGTGCTGCGCTGGACGAGCAGCGTGAATCCGCCCTTCGGGGGCTACGGCCCAAGTTTTGCCAATCCACGCACTGGAGAGATCCTCGGAGCGGACATCATGCTGGAGTACAGCTACATCTCAAAGCGCCAGCTCACCAAGAAGCTCTATGACGACTTGGGGCTTGCCAGTGAGATGAGCAACGCCGCAACGCAAAATGATCCGCATGCATGCAGCGCCTGCAATTGCGCGCGCAGTGGCATTTTCTTTGGCCAGATGATGCTGCGGATGCAAAAGAGTGATCGCATTGAGATGGACCGGTTGGTCAAGGAGTCACTGTATTATCTCTGCCTGCACGAGGTCGGCCACACACTGGGTTTGAATCACAATTTCCGTGCCAGCCAGCTCCATGATGCGGTGAACGTGCATAAGGCCGAAATCACCGAGAAGGTCGGCCTCACAGGATCCGTGATGGATTACCCGCCGGTGAACATCGCCCCCAAAGGAACCAAGCAAGGACAGTATTTCACGACGAAGCCAGGCCCGTATGATCATTGGGTGATCAAATATGGGTATAGCGAGGCATTGGAAGACCCCATCGAGGAGCAGAAGCGCCTCGATTTGATCGCAGCAGACTCACATAAGCCGGAATTGGCCTTTGCGAATGATGCGGATGACATGAGGGCCACTGGCAAGGCTATCGACCCGAGGGCGATGCTCTTTGATATGAGTAGTGATCCGATCACTTACGGCACACAACGCTGCGAGATGGCTGTGGGCGAGTTGAAGAACATCCTCAAAGATGTGGCCGATCCCGGCAAAAGCTGGCAGGAGGTCACGCAGGCCTACATCTCCCTGACGAGCGATGCGAGCAACGCGCTGGTGGCTATTTCTCGTTATGTCGGAGGTGTCTATGTCGAGCGTGCCGTGCAGGGCCAAGCGCAAGGCACGGTGCCCCTGAAGCCGGTGGAAGCGGCAAAACAACGTGCCGCTTTGACAGCACTGGCGAAATTCGCCTTCGCGCCTGATGCGCTGAGTGGTCCACCTGAGCTTTATGCTCACTTGCAGCAACAGCGCCGTGGATTTGGTCACAGGGACGATGGTGAAGACCCCAAACTGCATGAGCGTGTGTTTAAAATGCAGCGCTCCTTGCTGGATCACCTCATGCACCCGAATACGCTGCAACGCATTTTGGACAGTGCCTTGTATGGCAATGAAGTCAGCCTGGATGAGGTTCTCACCAGCCTGACCAACGCCATCTGCAGCGGTGATGATGCCGCGAAGCCGGTAAGCACCATGCGGCAGAACCTGCAGCTCGATTATTTGACTCGTCTGCTCAATATCGCTCACAGTGGCAGTTACTACCACGCGACGCAAAGTGCGGCCCTGCTGCAGATCGATCGCATCAAGGCGATGACCTTTGCAAACTCACCCGCCCACCAGTTGGCGATGAAGTATCGCATTCGGCGAGGGCTGGATGAGAAGTGAGTGTGGATAGCGAGCGAAGAACTCCTCCACAGTTTTCAGCAACGGTTCATTTCGGTATCTGCGCGGAAGACGCGGCTATTCGGCTGCGTTTCAGTCAGCATGATGAAATCGCTCGCTGCTTTGCTTTTGTCAGTGTCTGCCGCTTCGGCTGATTGGCCACAATTCCACGGGCCCGGCGGCCAAGGAACTGCCGCCACAGCTGCCCCCACAAACTGGGGCGAGGGAGAGAATATCGCGTGGAAAGCCGAGCTGCCGGGAGTGGGGGCATCGAGTCCAGTGATCGCAGGCGGGCGTGTTTTTCTCACGGCCAGCGAGGGCGGTGCCAATGAGGTGAAACGTCATGTGCTCTGCTATGACGCCGTGTCAGGCAGGCAACTATGGAATCAGATCATCGAATCCGAATTGCCGGAGCAGGACCGCATCCGCGAGGATCATGGCTATGCCAGTGCGACTCCTGTGGCCACGACGACGCGGCTGTTTGTCTTTTTTGGCAAGTCCGGTGTCTTTGCCTTTGATCACAGCGGCCAACAGCTCTGGAACACCAAGGTAGGCTCACGGCTCAATGGCTGGGGCTCGGCTGCATCACTGGCACTGCACGGGAAAAACGTCCTGGTGAATGCCAGTGTCGAGAGCGAGTCGCTCGTGGCGCTCGATCAAGAGTCGGGCAAGGAAGTTTGGCGGGGGGATGGTATCAAGGATTCCTGGCATGCCCCGGTCGTCGCTACCGCAGTGGGCGGACGCGAGGAAGTCGTCATGGCTATGCTAAACGAGGTGCGTGGCTTTGACGCGGCCAGTGGTGCAGCCCTGTGGCGCTGTAAATCAGGCATCACTTGGTACATGTGTCCGCAGCCCATCATCCAAGACGGCATCGCCTACTGCATCGGCGGTCGCAGTGGCACTGGTGGGCTGGCGATCCGGCTAGGAGGCAGCGACGATGTCACCGACACGCACAAGCTTTGGACACTGGACAAGGGAACCAACGTCCCGTCACCCATCTTGCACAACGGCCATCTCTACTTTGCCCATGAAGGTCGCGGCCATGTGAACTGCGTGAGTGCGAAAACAGGCGAGTTTGTTTTTTCTGAGGAACTCTCGCCGAATCCAGGCCCCATCTATGCCTCCCCCATTCTCGCGGATGGGAAAATCTACTTCCTGGGTCGAGGAGGAAAGATGACCATCATCGAGGCCGCGCCGAAACTAAAACCCATCGGCAGCGCCGTCCTCGAAAACGGGCGTGGCATGTTCAATGCGAGTCCCGCCGTCGATGGCGGGCGTTTGTTCATTCGCTCAAACAAGTTTCTCTACTGTATCGGAAAATGAAAAAGGCATCCATGTTCGGTGCCTTCTACAAATAGTAGCCATCAACGATGGGTTCAGTTTTGCGCTGGAGTCGCACCGAGGCCTGCTGGGCTGGGGTTTGCGATGACGTCGTCGTTGGTGAAGAGCTGCTTGTCAGGGCCAGCTGAGCGGATCTCCATTTTGGTGGCTGAGTTGGGATGAAACCAATAAGGCGTGCCCCAGCGATCGACCAACTGGCCATCTTTAATGGCGGGGTGCTGGCGTGGAAAGAAACGGCCTGCGGGCACTTCGGCGCCACCGATGAGTGCGGCCGTGATGTCTGAGTTTTCGCCGATGGGATTGCCTGCGAAAGCTTTTCCGTATTCGGTGAGGAGTGAGTTGAGGATCTCAAGGTCGCGCGAAGGTGGCTGATCTGGCAGATGAAGCTGATCAACGATGACTTGGATGCCGGAGTCGAGCTTCTGCGACGGTGGGGCGGGGACAGCGGGCATGATGGGAACGATGGGTGCCGTCGTGGTGGGAGCCGTTGGTACTTTAGCTGTTTCAATGACTGGCGCGGTGGTGTCTATGGCTGGGCCAGGGAGGAAAAACCAGACGGTGGCGATGGCGAGGAGGATGCCGAGGATGAGGGCGGGGCGCTTCATAGGGATATGGCAAAATGAAAAATGCCCAGGGTAGTTACCACCTGGGCATTTGGTGATGATTCACGCAGGAAAGCTAGACGGGCATGATGTCAAGATTACGGGTGACGAGTTCCGAGTTGGTGACGCCGTTCGGCATGAAGCGACCGATGTTGGGGAAGACTGCGGAGAGTTGGGCGTCAGAGACGCCGAACCATTTGCCGAGGACAGAGACGTATTGATCGACGGAGACGTTGGGAATCCAGCGGCCGCTGTTGCCGACGCAGTCAATGCCGCCGTTTTTAGTGAGGTCAGCGTAGCGACCGTAGATTTTCTTGCCGTTGACGGCTCCACCGGCGAGGAAGGCATTACCTCCCCAAGCATGGTCAGAACCAGCGGTGGCGTCGGCTTTGTTGGCGTTGAAGGTGCGGTTGAAGTCGGAGGCTGAGAAGACGGTGACGTTGTCCCACATGCCGATGGAGACCATGGCGTCCTTGAAAGCTGCAACGGAGCGTGAGAGCGTGTTCATGAGGCTGTATTGACCTGCGACGGTGCTGGTGCTGGGGATTTGGGAGGTATGGGTGTCCCAGCCGCCGAGTTGGACGAAGAAAATCTGCCGCGTGTTGCTGAGTGCACTACGGCCGGCGATCATGCGAGCGACGACACGCATCTGGCTACCAAAGTCAGGGATGGTGGGGTTGTTGTAGAGGCCGTTGGGGAACCAGTTGTTGAAGTGGGCGTCCAGGGTGGGATTAGGAGCGGCGGTCTGGGCGAGGGCGTTGCCAACGAGGCCTTCGGTGACGCGGGCACTTTGAGGCACATCAACGTAGGTTTCGTCAAAGAGGCTGGCGTGACTCATGGCGAGGACTTGCTCGATGGCGCGTAGTCTCCAGCCTGCGGCGGTGTGCTGGTAGTTGGTGCCAGCAAGTGGGTCGGCTCCAGCAGAGAGAGCGGCTAAGGGATTGTATTTGGTGCCTGCTAGGGTGGTGGGATTGGTGTAGTCAGGCTGGAGTCCTGTGGCACGAAGGGCGCTGGTGTAGGGCGAGCCAAATCCGCTGAGAGAAGAGACCGCACCGCTTGAGTTCATGACATAGGGCTGCACCTGGAGGCCGACTTGGAGGCTGTTGATGCCTGCAATGGAGACGGACATGGAGAGGTCTCCACTGTTGACGCCTTGTGAGGTGAGAAGGTCGGCGATGCGGCCTCCCCAGCCGCTGGTGAAGGGTTTATCAGGAAGTGAGGACTGCCACTGGGTCTGCTGATCGGAGTGTGAGAAGAGCTGGGGTGGCTTGGGTGTGCTGGCGAGGCTGAAGTTGGCACGGGTGACACCGGTCTGAGTGAGTGTGCCGATGTTGCCAATGAAGGCGAGGTCGCCGTCGTTGAACATTTTGGCGAGAGGATAAGCACCAGGGTGTGTGGCCATCTGGGCGCCGCAATAGCCGGCGGCGCGTGTAGGGGGATTGTATGCGCCAACGTTGAGTGGTGCCAGACGAGTGGACACTGCGGCTTGACTGATGGTTGTGCCATTCCAGTAACCGTTGGAGGCGTTGGCAGGGGTATAATCGAAGGATGCGTCAGGAATGGCGAGTGCGCCACGACCCGCGAGATATTCGGTCTGGGCGGTACTGCCACCGGAGGGAATGAGGAGGTTATTGGAATCCATGCCGCCATTCATAAAGAGGCAGACGAGGGCTTTGTAGTCGCCGGGAGCGCCTTGCGCGGCTGCTACGCCGACCATTTTGAGCTGAGCAACGGTGTTAACGAGGCTGGTGATGCCAAGTGTGGCACAACTGGACTGAATGAGGAAGTCGCGACGGTTGGGCTTGCTGCGGTCTTCGGTTTTGCGGAGGAAGATGTTCATGTGTTGGATTCTTGATTTTTGATTTCTGATCAATGGGCGACAAGGCCAGGTGCGACAGTGGACATAAGGTAGGCTGCCCAGCGGCAGCGGTCGCGGATTTCATTGTTGAAGACGGTAGAGACGGGAGCTTTGGGATCGTAGGCGACTTCGGGGGAATAGCGGACTGTGCCTAGGCTATTGGCACCACCGTCGATCTGGTAGATACAGTCTAGGATGACCTGACGCGGATTTGGAGGCGGGAGCACGCCGGGCGGGGCTACGTTAGGCTCGATAAGGTCGGGGAATTTGGCTTTGAGGGATCCGCCAGCGAGCCAGAGGTCAAGTTTATCGACGAGGGCTTTGGAGGCGGCCCAGTGGGCATTTTGGAGCTGTGTAGCTCCTGGTTGGGCGGGGATGTTGTTGCTGTATGCGGTGTTCAGGCTGCCGTAGAAGGTGCTGCGATAGAGAAGAATGATCTCCGTGTAGTCCATGATGATACGGTCCTTCTGCTGATTGCCGTTGGCAATGTCAGAGGTGTAATAGCCGTATTGCTTCGCATAGGGAGGTGTGGGGATGATGGTGTTGGGCGCGACGAGTGTGATGGAAACGTTGGCAGAGGGTGCGGTGGAGAGTTTGAGGCTGATGGTGTCGGTGGCTCCGGCTTCGGCGATGACGGTGGAACCGCCAGTCTGGGTGAGCACGAGTTGCTTGCCGTCGTCATCAGTGATGCTGCCGGTGACGGCGGGAACGGGAAGATTGCTGAAATTAGGATCAGCGCTGCTGGCATTGCTGTGAATGATCAGGGTGTTGTGTGTGCCTTCTTCGACGGCGTCATTGACGGCGGTGACAGTGATGGTCTGCGGGGTGCTCCAGTCGAGGCTGGTAAAGGTCACGTTGGGGCTGGAGACGGTGCTTTGAGCGTCTGCGCTCATGTTGAGGGTGACGTCGGCAGTCGGTGCCTGTGACAGAACGATGCTGTAGCTGTCCGTTTGGCCGGCTTCAGTTAGCAGCGTGCTACCGCCACTTG
>JANOBP010000140.1:0-3547 GCA_031411715.1 Verrucomicrobiaceae bacterium
CGAAGCTGAGGCTGGAAAAGGCAAGGACTTGCTCGCTGCGGCCCAAGCAGCCGCCAAGAACGCCAACGATGAGATCGGCATCCTTCAAAAAGTCCCTACAGCTCTCAAAGCAGCCCAATTCAACACTGGCGTGCTCACCGAGAAGGAAAAGCTCGCCAAACTTGAAAGCGACTTCAATGACTTCACGGCTGGCAAAAAAGATGCAGAAGAAGCCAAGGTAGCCGCCGCCGCGCGCATCGAGGCATCCAAAAAAGCCATCGTTGAATCGACCGCCGCGCAGCCAGGGTTGGAAGCAGCCATGAAAAAACTCCAGGGCGAGCTTGCCGCACTCGAGGCCTCCATTACCCCCACACGCGCCGCAGATGCTGCAGCGGCAGCTAAAGTCGATGAACAGAAGAAAATCCTCGCCACCAAGGAAGCGGAGCTAGCAGCAGCAACCAAAGCCAAGGACGATGGAATCGCCGCTGCGAAGAAATCGGCTGAAGAAATCGCCAAGGTCATCGCAACCAAGAAAAAGAGCCTCGCCGAAGCCAATGGCAAGCTAGACGCCCCTCAGAAGGCCTCTACGGCAAAGCAGACAGTGCTCACTCAAAAGGACGCTGCCCTTGCCGCAGCCAAAAAGACTCTTGCTGACGCCACCACAGCAGCAGCAGCCAAAACCGCCGCTTTCAAGACCGCAGAAGCCGCAGTTGCGACTGCTACCAATGCACTGACGGCCGCCGAAAAACTCCTCAATGAGATCCGCGCCAAGCTCAAGCCTGCTCAAGACGCCACCGCCGCCGCCAAGAAGGAACTCGCTGCCAAAGCTGGTGACGCCGCACTGACAGCCAAAGTCGCCGCTGCTGACAAAGCCGTCGCCGACATCACCGCCGCTCAAGGCAGCGCTCAAAAAGACTTCGACGCCAAGAAAGCAGCCAAGGCAGCCGTCGCGCAGACCTTTGAAGCCGCCAAGACGGCCAATGGCACAGCCACAGCCGCCGTGACCACCGCCACCAACACCGCCAAGCAAGCCGAGCAGCAACAAACCGCTGCCAAGAACGAATTCGCCGCTGCCGAAAAAGTGGCAGCCCCTATTCGTGGTGCACGCGACGGCATCGCCAAAGAAATCGAAGCACAAAGCAAAGCTCTCGCTGAAAAACAGGCCGCACCAGCCGCCATCGAGAAAGATCACGCTGCTAAGATCGCCCCCATCAACGCTGCCATTGCTGCCGCAAAAACGGCATTGCCACCACTCGAGGCTGCACTTGCCGCCGCCCGTACCAAGCTTGGCGATGAACAGAAGATCGTCGATGCCAAGAAAGCTGAGGCCACCAAAGCCACCGCCGATGTCGAAAGCTCCAAGAAAAAGAAAACCGACGCCGAGGCCACCATCGCCGCCGCCACCAAGGAAATTCCGGAGAAGGACAAAGCTCTCGTCGAAATCGCTGCCGAGCTCGCCAAACTTCAGCCCCAGCTTGAGCCTGCACGTGCCAAAGTGAAGCAACTCACCGATCAGTATCTCGCCATGCTGCCAAAATGAGGCTTCTTTGATCAGGGCGTGACGACAACAGGGCGAATTCACATTGCCCAATTCCATGGCATGCGCTTTAGATGGGCTTCCTTCTTTTGTGCATGCCAACCACTGACACGACCACGCCTAGCAAAAGCCGCGTCTTCGCCTCCCGGCTCTCCAGCACGCTGCTGCTATGGGGTATCATCGCCTTTGCCCTACAGCGGCAGACTGAGTGGCTTGTCGTTGCCATCACCGGCTTCTTCGGCGTCGCTGGAGCCATCGAATACTATCGCCTGCTGCGCAACGATCCCCACGCCCGCTCCTTCAATGCGCTAGGCTCCATCATCTGCCTCGCCTACTGGGTCACCGTGAGCTGGTGGCTCATCAAACACCGCACGGAGCCGCCCATGTGGCTGGATCTCGCCGCCCTAACCGCCAGCGTTCATGGATCCTTCATCCTGTGCTACCGCCACCAGCTTGAGGGCACACTGACGCTCCAGCGCATCTTCAACACCGTCTTCGGTACCACCTACACCGTCATCTTCTTCGGTTTCATGGTGCGCTTGATGTATTTCAAGGCCGATGACGGCATGAGCGGCCTCTACCTCATGCTCTTCCTCATCGTCGTCACCAAATTCAGCGACATGGGCGCGTACGCCTTTGGTGTGGTCTTCGGGAAGCACAAAATGATCCCGCACATCAGCCCCGCCAAGTCCTGGGAAGGCTTTGCCGGTGCCTTCATCACCTCTTTTGCCGGCGCGGCCATCATGCTGGCCTGGATTCCTGAAAAACTCGTGCCTCTCAACTGGCTGCACGGCCTCATCCTCGCCCCCGTGCTCTGTGCCACCGCCGTCACGGGCGACCTTGCTGAGTCCGTGCTCAAGCGCTGCGTCGCCATTAAAGACAGTGGCCACAAGCTCCCCGGCATCGGCGGCATCCTCGACCTCACCGACAGCCTGCTCTTCACCGCACCCGTGTTCTACTTCTACCTCAGTGCCATTTGGGAGAAAATGCCGAATGTCGATTAAATCCACCAGCCACGCCCCAAAACGCGTCATCCTTCTCGGTTCCACTGGCTCCATCGGCACGAGCGCGCTCAAAGTCGCTCGTGACATCCCGGACCGCATGCAGATCGTCGGCCTTGCTGCCAATAGCAGCGTTGAGGCGCTCCTTGATCAAGTCCGTGAAACAGGTGTCAAACACGTTGCCCTGACCGATCCCACTGCTGCGGCCAAAGCGCGGACGCTACTACCTGCGGATGTCGTTTTACACACTGGCGCGCAGGGGTTGGTCGATCTCGTCAACGAATGCGCGGCCGACATGGTCCTCGTCGCCATCGTCGGCACAGCCGGACTCGCGCCAGCGCTCGCCGCCATCGAGGCAGGCATGCATCTCGCCGTCGCCAGCAAAGAAATCCTCGTCATGGCCGGCGAGGCCGTTACGGAGGCCGCCAAACGCAAAGGCGTGAACATCCTGCCCGTGGACAGCGAGCACAATGCTATTTTCCAGTGCCTCGAAGGCCACCGCCATAGCCACGTTCAGCGTCTCCTGCTAACCGCCAGCGGCGGCCCCTTCCGCACGCTCCCTGCGGATCAACTCCCACACGTCACCGTCGCCCAAGCCCTCAAGCATCCCACTTGGACCATGGGCCGCAAGATCACCATCGACAGCGCCACGCTCTTCAATAAGGGCCTCGAAATGATCGAAGCGCGCTGGCTCTTTGACGTCCCCATGGAGCGCATCGAAGTCGTCGTCCATCCGCAGAGCATCGTCCACAGCATGGTCGAATTCGCCGACAACAGCGTCATCGCACAGCTTAGCCACAGCGACATGTGCTTCCCCATTCAATACGCCGTCACCTGGCCCGACCGTGTCCCCAATAACCTCAGGCCGCTCGACTTCGCCAAGCTCGCCGCCCTCCACTTCGAAGCCCCGCGCGTGGACGACTTCCCCGCCATCAATCTCGCCCGCCAGGCCGGCACTATCGGCGGCACACTCCCCGCCGTGCTCAATGCGGCCAATGAAGTCGCCGTTGAAGCCTTCTTGAGTGGCAAG
>JANOBP010000141.1:0-4460 GCA_031411715.1 Verrucomicrobiaceae bacterium
CGCCTGCTCTACCTCCCAGACCTCATCGCCCGCAAACTTGCCGGACCAGAGCAATCCACGCTGAATGATACTGATCTGGCCTTTCATCAGGCCAAATACGAACGCCTGCGTGCCGAACTCCAAGCCGCCCACGATGCCAGCACGCTGCGTGAGATGCCGGAAGAGTCGACGCGGGTGGCGCTGAATGACCTGCTGGTCCGTGTGCGGCTGAAGTAGATACGATTGGCAATCGAAAGCGAGTTTACCTGAGAATTCGACTGCCGGTCGAATCTACTCCTCGCCAATGGACTCCGTTGGGCAGCTTTCGAGTGCTTCAAGGCATAGAGCAATCTCATCTGGTGTCTCCGGCTGCCGAAAGACAAAGCTCTGGCCGATTTCGTCATCCCGACGGAAGTGCGACGGGGCGGTGGAGGGGCAGAGGCCGCAGTCGATGCAGCTCGAATCGACGTAGAATCTTCCGGAGACCTTTTGGGGCAGGCGGTCAAGGATGTTGGGCATGAGATGGATTGGATGTTTGGACGCCCAGATCTCGCACGGATCAATAAATGCGTGAAGTGCATTAAACTCATGCTTTGTTGCACAACGTGCAAAAGTATCTCGCCACGAAGCCCTTCGACCTTCATGCCCTGCATCTGTTTCATCTCGTGGTGAAGCACCGCAGCTTCACCCGTGCTGCGCGGGAGGCTGGACTGTCGCAGAGCGCTCTCACGCGTCAGATGCAATCGTTGGAGAGCAGGTTGGGCTTAGACCTCATCAATCGCACTACACGGTCTGTCGAGGTGACGGAAGCGGGGCACTATCTCGCAGCGGAGGCCGCTCGGCTCATCGGCAGCGTCACCGCCACACTCGATGGCTTGCACGCAGCGTTTGGCAGCGCACGGCCGGAGGTGCGCGTCAGCGTTTCTCGCACGCTAGCCATGGCGCACATGCCCGGCCTCTTTCACGCGAATCATCAACGGCATCCCGAAGTCGTCTGCCGAGTCAGCTACCATGCTGGCAACTCGATCCTGACCGCGCTGGACGCAAGTGAGACGGACATCGGTGTGCTTTGCCCACCCACGAAGCTGCCGGACTCGGTGAAGATCACGCATCGCTTCAAAGATCGCTTCGAACTCATCGCGCCAGCAGCGCTGGCAGCGCCGAAACGGGCCGACAGGCTCAAACTCTGGCTTCAGGAGCAATCCTGGCTCATGATGGATTCTCAAACAAACACCGGCCAATCACTACGCCGCTGGATGAAGCGAAATGGTCTCACCGTGACGCCAACGATGGAGCTCGATAGCTTTGACCTCATCATCAATCTCGTCGCTAGCGGTTACGGAGTCGCCTTCGTGCCCCGGCGTGCACTCGCACTCTACCGGCGAAAGGAATCGCTTGTGACAGTGCCTTTCGCCGAGACTTTCGAGCGTGAAGTCGTCGTCCTCACCCGCAAACACCGCAAGCTGCCACCTCATGTGGCAAAGTTTGTGGAGAACATTCTGTTTTAGAAACCCTGTCCATTCTTTTGCGCATCCGTAATGTCAGTCGCCTGAAAGCTGGAGTTCCCAGTGCTCTTCTCCAAGAGTTGTTTTCTAATATGACACCAAGCCTGTTGCGTGAGTGGGTGGAGCGGATTTCGATTCCGCGACATCGCATCGTCAACGCAGAGGCCAATGCAGCGGTAGCGGACTGGGTGGCGCGGGAGTTCAATGAATGGGGGTATGAGGTGCAGTTCCAAGGCGGATTCCGCAACGTGATCGCACAACCAGCGGTGGTCGCGGACAAGGTGATCGTCGTCGGTGCTCACTACGACAGCGTGCCGACAACACCCGGTGCGGATGATAACGGCAGTGCGGTAGCGGCAATGCTCGGCTGCGCGAAACTATGTGCGGAATTCTTGCCGGAGCTGCCGGTGGTGTTTGTGGCCTTCAATGGCGAAGAGGACGGCCTGGATGGCAGCATCGATTGGGTGAGCCAGTATCTACCTACTGCGTGTTATCAGGTCGAATGTGCTCATGTGCTGGAAATGGTCGGCTACGCGAGCAGTCAGCCAGGATCGCAGAAAGTCCCGCCGGGCCTGCCGATCAGCCTGCCGGATCGCGGGGACTTCATCGGACTGCTGACGAATCGAGTTGGAGCTGCGTCGATGAAAGCCGCGTTGCAAACCATCCGCACCGAGCGGGCTGAGTTGCCAGCCTACGGTGTCGAAGTGCTCCTTGGTTTGGAGAAATTCTTCCCGGTCCTTCATCGCAGCGATCACGCTCCATTCTGGAAAGCAGGCATCCCATCGATCATGTGGACTGACACTTCGGAGTTTCGGAATCCGCATTACCATGCCGCGAGCGACACGCCAGACACACTGAACTACGACTTCCTCACCCAAGTCACGCGCGCCGTGACTGCCGTGGTGCTTACTCAAGCCTCCACTCTCCCCTCGGCGTCATGAGGACTTCCTTCGATCACTGGAGGCCGCTCTGGCAAAGACTTGGCGGCATGGGCGATGCCGCCACTTGGCACACTCGGCTACTGGCAGCGTATGCGGAGCCACAGCGGGCTTATCATTCGCTCCAGCATCTGGATGAGTGCCTTCGAGTCTTCGATGAGGCGAAGGCGAGTGGCTTGATGAAGCAGCCGGACCTCGTCGAGATGGCACTTTGGTTTCATGATGCAGTTTATGATCCGAAAGGCAGCGAGAATGAAGCTTTGAGTGCCCAGATGGCTGTGGAGGCACTGGGAGATGGTGAAGTGGCCCGAGAGGTGGCGCGGCTGATCATGCTGACGAAGTCGCATCAGCCGGGCGCAGGGCTGGACGATGCGTGGATCATCGATATCGACCTTTCCATCTTCGCGCAAGCGCCAGCGCGGGTGATGGAGTATGAGAGGCAGATTCGTGCGGAATATGCGTGGGTGACGGACGTGATGTATCGCGAGAAGCGGGCGGAGATTTTGACCGGGTTTCTGAATCGTGAGCGCCTTTACCTCACGCCATGGGCGCAGGATCTTTTTGAGGAACAGGCGCGGGAGAATTTACGGACGTTGATCGCGAGCTTGGAGCCTCAGTGAGGAGAGCGCATACTTAGCCAAGCGGCAGTGCCAGGCTGGAGATCGAGAGGCGCAGCTTTTGGAGAAACGCCCCCAAGTCGGAGGTAGAGAGTTCGCGGATCATCCAAACGGGCAGTTCATACACCCGCAATCCGTCGAGCAACATGGCGACCACTGCCGGCTCCCAGCCGCCATCTTTAGCCTGAGCATCCGGAATCGATGCGAGGAGATCGTGACCTGCCTTTTCGAGGAAGTAAAGGTCCACCACATCTTTCAACTCCGTACGGCTCAGCAGGGTGGTAAGCTTGTTGGCAATGATCTCGCGCAAGGTGTCCACGCGGAGCCGTCGAAGTTGGCTTTTTCGACATCGAGCTGTGGGGCACGATCCACGACCGCATCAATGATTTCGCGTTCCTCAGCACGAGTGAGTTTGAAACGATGAAAGTCTGGGGTGGTACGAATGGCAGAGCATTCGGCACCGATTTGGTCTGCTATGCGCTGGACGAGATTTTGGATCTCTCTGCCGTCCACATCCTCGCTGGTGAAAAGGTCCAGATCGTAGGAGCGGCGGTGATCGAGGTAAAAGAGCCCCATGCGCTGCCACCGGTGAGAAAGAACTGCTGCTCCTGCCCAAACCAGGCACGCAGAAAGTCGCGCTTCAGCGGCGTGCAAGCTTTAGAGTCTTCCCAGTTCATGCGCACTCCGAAGAAGGTGTTCCCAGACAGGGCGGCGGCGACCCAGCATCGGGCTGAGCTGTGGAAAAGAGTCCGCCACTTGTCGAAGCGTCAAAAATTGCCACACCTGCTCCACCCGAGCCTCACGCATGAGCCAAGCGGCGGTACGGAGCCACTCCGCTCCAACGCTCGTGTCGAGACGATGCCGCAAGGATTCCGCCGTCTCGGGGCGGTCCCAGGCGAAGTCGAGGTTGTCAGCAGGCATTGCGGCTGTGGGTGGCATGGGTGGAGTATTTCACAGCAGACTGATTGATCAAGGATCAACGCCCATCTGCCAGAGGATGAAGGCCATTTCTTCGGCGTTTTCGTGGAGGTGCTCGTAGCGGCCGGATTTGCCGCCGTGGCCGGCGCCCATGTTGATTTTGAGGAGGCGGAGATTTTTGTCGGTCTTTAGGGCGCGGAGTTTGGCGGCCATTTTGGCGGGTTCCCAATAGGTGACGCGGGTATCGTTGAGGCCGCCGGTGATGAGCATAGGCGGATAAGCTTTGGCTGTGATGTTGTCGTAGGGGCTGTAGCTGCGGATGTAGTCAAAGGCGGCTTTGTCGGTGATGGGATTGCCCCACTCTGGCCACTCGCCTGGAGTAAGGGGTAGAGATTCGTCAAGCATGGTGTTGAGCACATCGACAAATGGAACATGCGCGACGACTGCACCGAGGAGCACTGGCGCTTGATTGACGACGGCACCCATCAGCTCGCCTCCTGCGC
>JANOBP010000142.1:0-7649 GCA_031411715.1 Verrucomicrobiaceae bacterium
AACAGCACCATGATGTGGAAGATAGGCTGCTTGAAGTGGGCGGCCTCGGGTGTGTCCGAGAAGTCGCGCCTCAGCCGCATCATTTCATCAAACAGCATCTTGAGACACTCGACCTGCACCTTGGTGCGCGGGAAGCCATCCAGAATCGCGCCGTTTTGCTGCTCGGGTTCGAGCAGTTTGCGGATGAGAATGCCAACGACTTCACGGTCGCCCACCATGCCGCCTTGAGACTTGAGTTTTTGCGCCTCAGGGCTGTCGAGCAATGCACTGATCACGATCGGCTCAGCGGTAATGCCACGCAGCTCACGGATGAAATTGGTGTTGGTTCCTTTACCCGCACCAGGCGCACCTCCGAGAAGGATCATCTCCTTCGGGAAGCGCAGGTTCTCGCGGCCGTAATCCGCCTCAAGCTGCTTCCAGACATGGTTAAAGATCAGCTGCGCGTCTTTGATCTCCAAATCCGCTGGAGCGGGCGGTTTAGGGGCGGGGTCTTGAGCTGCGGATTGCATCCAAGGGCTTATCGACGAAGCCAGCACATGTCAAATGTAGGGTGGGCTGAGCCTGCGAGGAAAGGTGGCAGCATTCTATCCTCGCTCTGCGGTGGTGAGTGGCGTGACAGGATCGGGCACGCGGCGCCCCTGGAGCTCATTGAGGCGGCATGAGGGGAGCTTGGGGAGGACGTGTTTGGCGAAGAGGTCGCACTCGTCGAGATGCGGGTAGCCGCTGAGGATGAAGGCGCGAATGCCCATGTCCATGTAGCGATTGAGTTTGGCGAGGACTTGATCGGGATTACCGACGATGGCACTGGCGCAGCCGCTGCGGGCGAGGCCGATGCCGCTCCATAGATGTGGCTCGATGTAGAGATCGGTGCTCTGGGCACGGAGCTCGTCCTGCCGCTTTACGCCGGCGCTTTGACTATCCTGTGAGCGTGCTTTGATCTCGGCTCCTTTGGCTGCGTCGAGTTTTGAAATGAGTCTGTCGGCTGCGGCACGGGCTTCGGCTTCGGTTTCGCGCACAATGATATGCGCACGGAATCCAAAGTCGATCTGACGGCCATAGGAGGCGGCTTTTTCGGACATGCTGCGCATGGTCTCGGCGATGCGGTCTTCGGTTTCGGGCCACATGAGGAAGACATCGCAGTGCTTGGCGCACAAATCCTGCGCTGCTGGTGAGATACCACCGAAGTACATGAGAGGGCCGCCGTCTTGTTGGTAAGGCTTGGCGGGGGCGGTGCTGGGGAGGGAGATTTGATAAAACTCGCCTTTCCACTCGAAAGGGCCGTCGGTGCGCCACAGGCCTTGCAGAATCTGGATGATCTCACTGGCGCGGGCGTAGCGGACTTCGTTGCTCTCCTTCGTGCCGGGCAAATCGGAGGAGATGATGTTGATGCAAAGGCGGCCTTTGGCGATGTGGTCAACAGTGGCGATGGCACGCGCGAGCATGGGGGGCCAAACTTCGCCCATCCGCAGGGCGACGAGTTGATTGATCTGCTGAGTCTGCGGTGCCATGGCGGCGGCGAAGGCCAGTGCATCTTGACCGGTGATCCAACCGGAGGGGAGAAGGATGTTTTGATAGCCGAGGGCATCGGCTTTACGGACGATTTCACCACAGTGCTCATAGCTGGAGCGCAGACGGCCATCAGGGATGCCGAGAAATTCATAATCGTCCGCGCAGAGGGCGGAGAACCAGGCGACTTCACACTTACGGTCGGTTGTGCGGATGGAAATAGGTGGCATGCGGTCAGTGAACGCTAAAAAGAGCGGCTCTTTGAGACAAAAGATGCGGAGGTAGTTGATAATTCGTCTATTGGATCAAAAGCAGCGGTTTAGGTCCATTTTCACCATTTCAGATGTCTAATGCGCACTCTCAAAATTTCTCAGTTCCAGTTTCATTCTCGAATCGTTAACAACATCCGGCAGGGGCGCGTGATTTCTCGGGGCGCGCTGGCTGATTTGATGAAGACATCGGCATCAACAATGGGGCAGCATGTGGACGATCTTATCAGCCGTGGTTTTATGGAGGAGTCTGGTCTTGGAAAGGGGCCAAAGGGGCGTCCGAAACGCCTCATGCGTCTGCTGCCTGAGGCTGGCTGGTTTGCCGGTGTGGAATTCACTGGTGGAAGGCTGCAGGCCGTTCGACTGAATTTCGCAGGTGAGCGTGAGCATGAAATCAGCGAACCGCTGCCGAACTCGATTGCCGCAACGGAAGTTTTGGGACGGATTGGTGGTGCCATCCATCGAATGCGTGAAGGCGCATGCGGGCCTTTGTTGGGGATTGGTGTTGGTGCGCCCGGGTTTGTCGATTCAAGTCGAGGGACGGTGGTCTATTCGCAATTTCAGCCGGATTGGCAAAATGTTCCTCTTGTAGAGGAGTTGGGGCGGCATTTTGGGGTCCCCATCTCTGTTGAGAACAATCTGCATGTCATTGCGATGGCTGAGCGCTGGTTTGGTGCTGGAAGAGAGGAGGATGACTTTGTCATTGTCCGCGCGCGGATTGGTTTTGGACTCGCTGTGGTGAAGGATGGGCGTCTCATGTCTGGAGCACATCATGGGGCAGGGGAGATTGGTCTTTGGCCATGGCCCCTGGAAGGTGGAAGTGGCCAGGTGCATGAGGCGCTCTCGGCACGAGCCGTGTGGCGCAAGCTCAGCGGTGTGAAGAAGCGAACTGCGGCACCGGAAGATTTGGTAGCTGACCTGAGTAAAGTAGCTGATGCGACCGGAAGCGCATGGGATGAAGTGGTCACAAGTTACGCGCGGGTGCTTGGCATAGCTCAACTTCTAATCGACTCACGGTTATATTTTCTGCACGGACCGTTAACAGCGCTTGGACAACGATTTTGCGATGAAGTTAACCTTCGGTGCATTCAACTCATCCCTGCTCTTGGCCAGTCACCTGTAAAACTGATTCCGACAACAATCAGCGAAGTTGCAGGTGCCCTTGGGGCCGCAAGCCTAGCGATGGAGGCTTGGGATCCGCAGTTGATCGAATAAGTGGGCAGGGAATGAGGGCTTTTTTGGAGAAATGTATTTTACTCAATCGTAAAGATATGGTAATTATATTAAATCTATTAAAATCAGCAAAAATGAACGCTAAAACCTCCTTCCAACTCAGTGCTAAGGCTACCCAAATGGCCCTGGCGGCCATTTTGATTTTGTCTGGATTTTGTTCGTTGGTTTACCAGACAGTTTGGCTACGCGAGTTCCGCTTAGTGTTTGGGGGAGCTGCACCGGCTGCTGCTGCGGTGGTAGCAGTGTTCATGGCGGGGTTAGGTTTTGGTGGCAAATTTTTTGGTGGATGGGTGGAGCGAGTGGGACGTCCGTTTCGTTTTTATGCGAGGCTTGAGATCGGGATTGCACTGGCAGCGGTGGCATCGCCAATGATGCTGATTTTGGCTAGGACGCTCTATTTAAGGACCGGTGGCACTGCAGGTATGGGACTGGGAGTGGCCACGTGTCTGCAACTGCTGATGACAGCTCTTGTGCTAGGTGTGCCCTGTTTTTTGATGGGCGGCACGTTGCCGGCTGCGATGAAGTTTGCTCAACGAGATGATGATCCAAAGCGCTCGATCACCGCGTTCTTTTACGGCATCAACATTGCGGGGGCGGTTAGCGGTGCGGCTTTAAGCACGTTCTGGCTGCTTCCAAATTTTGGAAATCGAGGCGCGCTGACTGTGGCGGTGCTAGCGAATCTCGGAATCGCATTGGCAGCTGGTTTGATCTCGATGAGTCAGGAAAAGGAGCCGCGTGAGATCCAAAAGGAGACTGAAACTGAGGCAGAAAGCGTTGCTGCAAAGGCTCCGACTAGTTTCGTGCTTGCGGCAGCATTCATGAGCGGGTTCACCTTTTTTGTCGTGGAATTGATCTGGTACCGCATCTCGACGCCACTTCTGGGTGGGTCAGTTTATGGCTTTGGGCTGGTACTTTGTGTGGTGCTGGCTGGCATGGGACTGGGAGGGCTGTTGTACTCGCTCATTTTGAAAAAAGCGGAACCCAGCATCGCTGGCTTTACGCTGGTTTCGGCACTGCAAGCGCTGGCTGTGCTGGTTCCTTTTGCACTTGGAGACCGTATCGCCCACATCGCGCTCATTTTGAACAATAGCCTAAGGGGACTCGGCCTTACGGAATTGGCGATGGGCTGGGCTGTCATCATGAGCATGCTAGCGTTCATGCCTTCGCTGCTGAGCGGGATTCAGTTTCCTCTGTTGGTATCGCTATTAGGACGAGGTAATGCGGGTGTTGGGAGGCAACTCGGCCGTGCGTATTTGTGGAATACCTTTGGTTCGATTTCCGGCTCATTGCTGGGTGGCTTCTTTTTAGTGCCTTGGCTGGGAATGACGAAATGCTGGCTAGTGGTCTCAATGCTGATCGCGACGATGTCAGCGGTGGCTTTATGGATTCAATGGGTGCAATCGCGCCGAGTTGCGGAGCCGATCTGGAGTGTTCTAGGTCATAGCAAAATGGCCATAGGGTCGCTCGTTGCGTGTGGTTTGATGGCTTGGATGGCGATAGGGCCGACAGCTGTATGGATGCACACGCCCATTGGCTATGGCCGAGTACGTGGTGATATTGGAACCGCTTTGGGCTTGGAAACATGGAAGCGCGACGCACAACGGAATGTGGTGGCTGCTTATGATGGTCGAGAGACAAGTGTGGCCGTAGTCAGCGGCACGCAATACGCCTTCCTGACCAATGGTAAGAGTGATGGCTCTGCTGTCAGCGATGGAGGAACTCAAGTGATGCTGGGTATCACGGGGGCTATCCTTCACCCCAATCCGCAGACGGCCTGTGTAGTCGGTCTAGGGACTGGTACCACGGCAGGGTGGCTGGCGGATGTGCCAAGTATGAAGCGGGTGGATGTGCTGGAACTAGAGGCGGAAATCCGCAAGGTGGCCGAGTTCTTTGATCCTGTCAGTCGCCAGGCGATGAAACATCCGCGCGTGAATAACATCACTGGTGATGCGCGTGAGTTCCTGCTCACTAAAGGCGAGAACTACGATCTAATCGTCTCAGAGCCATCGAATCCCTGTCGTGCTGGCGTGGCGAATCTTTACACTCGTGAATTCTATGAAAATGCAAGTCAGAGGCTCAATCACGACGGTATTTTTTGCCAGTGGCTTCAAGGTTATGAGGTTGAGCCTGAAACAATCACTACGGTGATCGCGACGCTGCATCAGGTGTTCCCGAAGGTTGAAGTATGGGCCACGCAGAGCGTTGATATGCTTTTGGTTTGCTCTAAAAACGATCATCCTTGGCAAATTGAGTCCATTCGCAAACGGATCAAAATGGAGCCAATGGCTGAGGCTGTGCAGCGCTTCTGGCTTACCGATACTGCGGAAGGCTTCATGGCATCATGCATGGCTAATAGTGATTACTGTGCGGCCTTGGCCGGCAGCGGAAAGCATAACGTGAACACCGATGATATGAACCGACTCGAGTTTAGTTTTGCTCGCAGCGTAGCCAAGAAAACCAACTGCTCGTTCGATTTGACAAAAGCCGCCACCCTTGCGGGTTGCCAGCTTCCCAAAATATCGGGTGAGTTCGATCGAACGCTGTATTTTGCGGAGCGCGCTCATGTTCCCGGCAGGCTATGGAAGTCAGCAACTCTCGATGTGCTGCCTGCCGATGCTCCGGAAGTGGTTCGTCAGCGTGTTAGCTCACTGAAATTGTTCTGGAAGCAGCAATTCGCTTCTTACCTAACCACTCCTGCACCAGTTATGAGCGTGATGGCTGACCGTTGGTTGTTAGCCCAATCAAAGGCAAGAGTCGGCGCTGCGGAATCAGAGGAAGTCATCAAAGCACTCGGGCCTACCTTGAGTGCAGATGCGGATTTTTTACGTGCCATTGCTGCGAGTGTACGCCGTCAACCTTTGGAGGTGGTCACACATGTTCTAAGTGGCTTGAAGCAATTAAAAAGTTCTCCGTGGTGCCAGACAGAGTTGGCTAGCGAAGCTTTGGCTCTACTGCCTGATCTGGCTAAACTAAAGAGTGTCGTGGAGAATCCACTCTTTGAAGTTCTATTTGAGGAACTTGGCAAAGACTATCCGGTGGAAGTCGTGCGTGCCGTAAGGATGGGGGTGCGCTGTGAAATGGCGTTGAATCTATCTGCCAAACATCAACTCGAAGCTGTTGAGAGTATGGGGATGCCTTATCCTTGGCAGGGGCGGGCTTTGGTGCTTCGTGTGGCTGCTTTTATGAAAGCCAGCCATCCTGATTTGGGATTTGCTATTGAGGAAATGAACCGATTTCAAAATCAGGGGGGGAAGATCGGTGGAGAGAGTCCGGCATTCTCCGTTAGCGTTAAAACGACCGGATCTGACAAAATGCCTCAAGCTGCGAACGCAATTATCGGCGTGAAACCGTGAATTAAGCGTAGCTATCGTTATCGTCAGTTGCCGGAAATACGGTTGTGAATGTAAATTCAGGATTTTTACCGAAAAATCCTGAAATTACAAAAAAGAGTTGCCGAAGCGACTTTTTCGAGAGAGTATTTAAGTTAACTGAAATATAAACCTCTCTCGGCCAAATTATGAAACGGTACCTTGCCCTCCTGCTGATAGGCTCAGCTTTGATTGAATGCGCCAGCGCCCAATTAGTGCCACCACCTGGCTATGGGACTATGGGTGTGGCACCTCAATCAATGTACAGTCCACCTCCAAGTGTGCCACAATATCCTAATACTGTGCCTCCGCCCAGTATCAGCCCAGCAGTGAGCGCTCCACCTCCGTATGCAGATCCATATGCGGCACCGCCTCCACCAGGGGCCATGTCACCAATGCCACCACCACCTACTGGTAATTATGGAGCACCACCCCCGGGAGCTTATGGTGGTCCAGCGAGTACAACTTATGGTGCTGCCCCGACTGGTGGTATCGTTAACTACAACTACTTGGAGTTCCAATATCGTTTTATTCAGCCAAAGGCTAAAGGACTCGAAGGTGCCAATGCCATCGGGGGCACACTGAGTGTGGCGCTCTTTGAGCCACTGTACCTTAAGTTTGGTGCTATTTGGGGTAGCGGCAAAGGAGGTGGCGTTGCTGGTGCGACCAATGACAACTATGACTTCGCGACAGTTCAGGCAGGAGTTGGTTTCCATACGCAGTTGGTGGATCCACGCCTACAGTTCGTTGGTGAGGCTGGAGTTGTTTACGCTTCCCTTAAGGCAACAAATAGTGCCGTTGGCTTTAGTGATGGAGCTATTTACTTGAGGCCAGCCCTGCGTTTTTCCTTGTCCGATGCGATTGAGCTTCAAGCTGGTGTGACAGTGAGCACTGCGAACAAGTACGACAGTAAAGTCCTCGATGTTGGCGGATACTTCCGTGTCATGCCTCGCTTCGATATCGGTATCGGTGCTGACTTCGGGGATACAACTCGTGGATTCCGCGGCAATTTGCGACTGCGCTGGTAGCCATATAATTCAAACTATTTTAAGCCCCAAAACCTGCTGAAGGCATCCAGTGTGAACTGGGTGCCTTCATTCTTTTCGTCGTAATCGAAGATTTCTGGATGCGAAAAATAATTCTGGTCAAATCCACGCGGATTTGGTCTAATCGACCGAGAAATGCTCTCCATGAGGGCTTTTCAAAACCAAACTAAAACATACCTATACCCATAATATGAAAAGAAAATCCAATCGCGGCTTCACGCTGATTG
>JANOBP010000143.1:0-4557 GCA_031411715.1 Verrucomicrobiaceae bacterium
GCGCTTACCAGCGGTCGGTTTGCCATGAGGAGGCGCTGCCGGGAGAGGCCTGGCATTTCACCGGCCCGGTGCTGCGACGCATGACGGCGGAGCAGATGTGGGACTCGTGCATCACGCTCATCAACCCGACGCCCGACATGCCTGATGACGTGACCATCCAGGCACAGCAACAACGCATCACGGGCCTGAAGAAGCTCGCGGATGCGCTGGACCTGCTGACCCCGGAGGAGATTTATCATGGGGCCGAAGTCTCCGCCAAGACGTTCGCGGAGGTCGCGGCGAAAATGAAGGAGATCGAAACTAGAATCATCACCGCCCGCAGCGCCGGTGACATCGGCAAAGCCAAAGAGCTGACCAAGGAATTCGAGGTTCTCAAAGCCAGCCAGGGCGCAACTCGGCAGATCGTGCATGATCAGATTTTCAACAAAGTGATCCAGCGCCTTGAGAGCCGGCAGGCGGGATCGCCCGTGGCGTCTGCTGCGTCTCCGCTGTCCGCCATGGACATGCAGATGGCCATGAACGGCTACATCCCCGGCAAGAGTAAATCAGCACTCACCGACACGCAGCAGAAGCTAATGCATGATGAGGCCGCCCGCTTCGGTATCACGGGCGACAGGCTGACAGCGTATCTGAAGTCACGCGCAGCCGGCCTGCGCCGCTGGCTGAGAGCCGCTGAGCTGGGCTCGCCAGCACCACGCGGCCACTACCTGCGCGAGTTCGGTCAGTCGGACCGCGAAACGATCGACAACGCCAACTACGATGCGTCCATCCCGCAGGCGCTCGCCTTGATGAACGGTGAACTGCTGCCGGAAATCCTCGGCCCCTTCTCCGCGTTGACGTTGACACTCAACAAGCTGAGCCAGACCGATCAACAAATGTTGGCTGTCTATATGACTCTGCTCTCCCGCAAGCCCTCCGCAGCAGAGCAGGCGGCCTGGAATACGGCCCGGGACAAGGGCATCGGACAGATCGATGACCTCATCTTTGCGCTGATGAACACGCAGCAGTTCATCTTCATTCAATGAGCAAAGCTGTCAGCGCAGCCCGCTAACGTCCCAGCTTGGAACTGAGAAACTCCGTCAACGCCTTCGTCGCTGGATCATCAGGCAGACCGAGGTCGTCGTTGAGCTTGCTGTGATTGGTGTCCTTAGCTCCGAACACCGTTGTTGGGATGCTCGCGTCCTTTAGTGCTGCGCCGAGTCGCTGCGCTTGAGCGCTGGTGTCAGGATGTGCTGCAACGTGCAGGATGAGAAACGGCGGAATGCCTTTATCCTTCGCCACATGTGTCACGGCGCAGAAGTTGATGTGGTTCTCGGCGGTCGTGCCAAACTTCTCGCGATGACCATTCACGCGTGGTGGCAATTTGTGCACACGGAGACGCGTCTCGGCGGTCTCAATGATCGCTGGCACATCATACGTGTCTCCATCGACGGGGACGCAGCCAATGAGGCTTTTGAAGGATGTGCCAACTTCCTTTAAGTAGCGATCATCGGTGCAAAGAATGGCTGCGAGTTGTGCGCCCGCTGAGTGGCCGCCCACGAGCACCCTCTGCGGATCACCTCCATACTCAGCGATGTGTTTTTGAACCCAGCCATAGGCTTTCGCCACATCACGAATGAGCGTTCCCATGTCCACTTCGGGCAGCAGGCGGTAATTGGTGGAGACAAAGACGAAGCCCTTGTCCATGAACCACTGTGGCTTGAGTTTGACGTCAGACTTGTCACCCGCCTGCCAGCCACCACCATGAATCCAGAAGACCACGGGCAGGTTTTTGGCATTGGCGGGCGCATCAATATCCAGCACATGCCGGGCGTTGCCGTTTTCGACGTAGGGGATGTCACGTTTGATGTTCTGCGCCTGTGCGGCGGAGGCAATGACGATGGCTAAGAGCGTGATGATGTATTTCATGGGCGTGCAGAGCATTACGCAGCCATCCGCCATGATCTTGATGAACCAATGGCGTCTACAGCCCAAGATCCGTCACCGCACCGTGGCTGGCATCGCTGGTGAGCTTGGCATACTTGGCCAGCACACCGCGGGTGTAGCGCGGCTTTGGCTGCTTCCATTTGGCGAGGCGTGCCTTGAGCTCCTTGGCGGGGATGCCGAGGGTGATCTGGCGCTTCTCGGCGTCGATGGTGATGGCGTCGCCATTCTTGATAACGGCGATCGGACCGCCCACAAAGGCCTCAGGCGTGACGTGGCCGACGACGAAGCCGTGGCTGCCGCCGCTGAAACGACCGTCGGTGATGAAGGCGACGTCTTTGCCCAAACCTTTGCCCATGATCGCGGAGGTGGGCGAGAGCATCTCGCGCATGCCTGGGCCGCCTTTCGGGCCTTCCATGCGCACGACGATGACGTGGCCTTTTTTGACCTTGTCGTTCAGGATGGCCTGAAGTGCGGTTTCTTCGGACTCGAACACGATGGCCTTGCCATCGAACTTGAGGCCTTCTTTGCCGGAGATTTTGCCGACGGCACCATCTGGGCAGAGATTACCTTTGAAAATGACAAGGTGGCTGTCTTTCTTGATCGGGTTGCTCAGTGGTCGGACGATCTGCTGGTCTTTCGGATAGACGATCTTGGAGTTCTTCATGTTCTCCTTCATCGTCTTGCCGGTAACGGTCAGGCAGTCGCCGTGCATGAGGCCTTCATTCACCAGGATGCGAATGAGCGGCACGGTGCCGCCGATCTTCACGAGGTCGTTCATGAAATATTTGCCGCTGGGCTTCACGTCAGCCAGAACCGGCGTTTTTTTGCCGATGCGGACGAAGTCCTCAATGCCGAGCTTCACGCCTGCACTGTGTGCCATGGCGATGAGGTGCAAAACGGCATTGGTGGAGCCACCGAGTGTGATGATGAGCGTAATAGCATTCTCAAACGCCTCTTTCGTCATGATGTCTCGTGGCGTGATGCCGCGCTTGATCATGTTCATGACAGCCGCGCCAGCGTCGAAGCAGTCGATGAGCTTCTCGTCAGACACAGCGGACTGCGCGCCGGAGTTTGGGAGGCTCATGCCGAGTGCCTCAATGGCTGAGGCCATTGTGTTCGCGGTGTACATGCCACCGCAGCTACCTTCGCCAGGAATGGAGTGCTCTTCGATGTCGATGAGCTCCTTGTCGCTGATCAGGCAGTTGGCGTGCTTGCCCACGGCCTCAAAGACCGTGACAATGTCCGCATCTTTCTTCTCTGGGCCGACGCAGCCGGGGAGGATGGTGCCGCCATAAACAAACACGCTGGGACGATTCATACGAGCCATTGCCATGAGGCAGCCGGGCATATTCTTGTCACAACCACCGATGGCGACGAAGCCGTCCATGCCTTCACAGCCGACGACGGTCTCAATCGAGTCAGCGATGACCTCACGCGAGACGAGCGAGTATTTCATGCCCTCAGTGCCCATCGAGATGCCGTCGGAGATGGTAATGGTGTTGAAGATAAGGCTCTTGCCGCCAGCAGCGTCCACGCCCTTCGCGGATTCCTTGGCCAGACGGTCGATGTGCATGTTGCACGGCGTCACCATGCTCCAGGTGCTGGCGATGCCGATCTGCGACTTCTTGAAGTCCTCCCGTTTGAAGCCCACAGCATGCAGCATCGCGCGGCTGGCGGCGCGCTCGGCACCGTCAACGACGATGGCGCTGTGTTTACGATGCAGAGACGGAGAGGAAGTGGCTTTCTTGGACATGATGATGTTGGAGTGAAGGGCGCGAAGATGCCGGTAGATGTTGCGGGATCAAGCGGCGTTCTTGGCGCGGCAGTCGGAGCAGATCTCGTCACCGCTGGCCAGCACACGGAAGTCGAGCTGAGGATTGTCGATTTCCGTTTTTTGGCAGACGGAGCATTGGTGGAAGAAAGCGCCAGCGGGTGCTGCCGCAGCAGCAAAGCGTGAGCGACGATCGGTGACTTTGGCGGCGTGCTTCGTCTGCTTGATGACGTCGGGACCAAAGGCGGCAAAGAAATTCAGATGACCAGCGACGATCATGATGATCGTCCATGGATCCTGCATCACCATGAAGACGGTCATTCCTGCGGAGATCAGGGCGATCCATTTCATCTTCACAGGCAGGATGAAAAAGAGCATCAATTCCTCATTGGGATACAGCATGGCGAAGGCAAACAAAATGGTCTGCGCCAGATACATGCCATCAATGACTGTGCCGAAGATGAAACCGAACACCCAGCTCATGATGAACCAGACCAGAATGTAGAGATTGACTCGAAACGCACCCCAAGCCTGCTCCAGACCGCGACCAAACATCATGAATAACTGCGCGGTGATGATGCCCCATAGAATTTTGCCGGTGGTTGTCTTGAGAGCGAAAAACAAGTTCAGGATGAGCGCATCCGTCACCAGACGCCAGACCTCACCATGAAGGATGCGGTTTGCGTCAAACACGAGGTAGCCCAAGTACCTCTGCGCAGCATCAATGGGCATAAAGGTAAGCGCGAGCAAGACGCCGAGCTGAAAGAGGACGATGATCTGAATCAGGCTAGGAATGGCAAAGTGACCGAATTTGGCTTCAAGTTTGGCGATGAACTGCATGGGGGCGTGGACGATGGGGG
>JANOBP010000144.1:0-4783 GCA_031411715.1 Verrucomicrobiaceae bacterium
GGCGCTCACTGCGCTGGCGGATCGCAAGCCTTCAAACCTCGCCTGGGGCGTGGGAAAGGTCGGATTTGCTGCGAATCGACGCGCATTTCCTTTGAAGCCGATTGATCACGATCTGCCCGTTCTGCGTGCCACCGGTGCGGATGGCAAGGTGCGGGCCATTTTCACGAGCTACGCCTGCCATTGCACGACGATTGGCATTGATGAAATCCACGGTGATTGGGCGGGAGTCGCTCAAGAGGCCCTGCAACGCGAGTTTCCCGGCGCGATTGCGCTCACGGCGCTCGGATGTGGTGCGGATCAGAATCCGAATCCGCGGCGCACGATGGAGTTGGTGAAGCAATACGGCGAAGACCTCGGTGCGGAGGCGAAACGTCTCGCAACGAGCGAACTCAAGCCGGTGAACGGCTCGATGGAGTGCCAGACGAAGCAGATTCAGCTCGCGTATGACAAACTGCCGACGCGCGAGGAATGGGAGGTGCTCGCCGCCTCGAAAACACCCGCGACTGCTTATCATGCGAAGAAGAACATCGCTCGACTCGACCGTGGCGAGAAGATTCCGACACAGCTTCCTTATCTCGTGCAGCGCTGGAGCTTTGGTGACGACATGGCGATGGTCTTTCTGCCCGGCGAGATCACGGTGGATTACTCGCTGCGCATCAAGCGCGAGTTTGATCGCTCGCGGATATGGGTGAACGGCTACTCGAATGATGTGCCATGCTATGTGCCGTCGCGTCGAGTTTTGGATGAGGGCGGCTACGAAGGCGCTGGTGCGATGGTCTATTATGATCGCCCGACGAAGTTCGCGCCGGATGTGGAGGAGCGGATCATCGGCGCGGTGCATGCGGTGATGCCGAAGCAGTTCCTCGCCACGGCGGCGCAAGCATTGCCTTTGCCGTCGGCGATCACGTATCCCGATCACTCGAATCTGCTCGTCGTGCGTGATGCCAAAGGCAATGAGCGTCCGGTCAAAACAGCCGAAGACTGGGCGGAACGTGTCACCCACATCAAAGCGAACATGCAGCAGGTCATGGGGCCGCTGCACGACACGTCGCGCTGGGCACCGCTGGATATAGAAGTCGTCTCCGAAGAGAAGACCGCGAAGTATCTGCGCCGCAAAGTGCGATTCACGCCCGAAATCGGCGACCGTGTGCCTGCATGGCTGCTGATCCCGAACGAACTGCCTGCCAGCGGCAAAGCACCTGCCATGCTGTGCCTGCATCAGACGACGAAGATCGGTAAAGACGAGCCTGCGGGCCTTGGCGGGCTGCCATCGCTGCATTACGCGCACGAACTCGCCGAGCGCGGCTATGTGTGTCTTGTGCCGGATTATCCGTCGTTCGGCGAATACGAGTATGATTTCAAAAAACATGGTGCAGCACGTGCCAGCGGCTCGATGAAGGCGATCTGGAACAACATGCGTGCCGTCGATTTGCTCGAAACACTGCCGCAGGTGAACAAGGATCGCATTGGCGTCATCGGGCACTCGCTGGGCGGGCATAACTCGCTCTTCACGGCCGTCTTTGATCCGCGCCTGAAGGCGGTGGTGACGAGCTGCGGCTTCACGCCCTTCCACGACTACTACGGCGGCAAGGTCGCGGGCTGGACCAGCGACCGCTACATGCCGCGCATCCGCGATGTGTATGAGAACAGCGCCGACAAGCTCCCCTTCGATTTCTATGAGGTCATCGCCGCCATCGCACCTCGCGGTGTGTTTTCCAATTCACCGCTGAAGGACAGCAACTTCGACATCGGCGGCGTGCGGAAGGCCTATGCGAAGGCCGGGGAGGTCTTTGCGCTCCTCAAAGCGGAGAAGAACCTCAAGCTCGTCACTCCCGATGCGCCGCATGACTTCCCTGAGGCGGAGCGCAAGGCTGCGTATGAATGGCTGGATGGCCTGCTGAAGTGAAGCTCTACAGCTTGAGAGTTAACCCTTCAACGTCATCAAATAAGCGAGCAAATCGGCCACTTGTTGTTCTTGGAGCGCATCGAGGAGTCCTTCGGGCATCAGGGAGCGGCGGATGAACTTGGTGGAGCGGATGTCGGACTTGTTCAGTCGGCGATCTGGGGCTCCAGGCTGGCGGATGACGGTGGCTTGTTTGTCCTCGCTGACGAAGAAGGCGTCGATGAGGTCGCCGTTCTTCATTTCGACGCGGTAGATGCGGTAGCCGGGCTCCATGGCGGCGTTCGGCGTGAGGATGTTGCGCAAAACGGCCTCCAGGCCCATGGCTCCGGCTCCGGAGAGGTTGGGGCCGATCTGGCCGCCGGCGCTGCCGATTTGATGGCAGGCCATGCAGAGGGCGCTGAGGGCTTTTCCGTTGGCGGGGTTGCCTTTGGGGGCTAGCGCGGAGAATTTGGCGAACTTGATGTCGAGGGTCTTGGCCTGCTCCTCGGTGAGCAGCGGCGGGGTGTCGATGGTTTTGGCGATGCGGGCTCCTTTTTCAAACTTACCCCATTTGGAGTCATAACGGGTCATGCCTTCGGCCGATGCGAGGATGCGATCAAAGTTGGCGCGGATCTCCGGCGCGGTGCGCTCGCGTTTCCAGACGCGAAACTCCGTAATGGCACCCTCCGTGCCGCCTTTCGGGCCACTCCAGCCGATGCGGCAGTTCTCCCACTTGGCGGGTGCGGGTTTGGTGCCGGTGGCGTCGAGTTCGCCGTTTTGATAGATGCGGATGATGCCTTTCGCATCGCGTGTCACGGCAATGTGCGTCCAAAGGTCGGGCGTCATGGGCTTGGTTGAGATGCAGACATCGCGCAACTCGGGGCCACCGAAGACGCGGAACTTGGACTGGAAGAAGTTCATCTCAGGTCCGCCGGGTGCGCCGAGGATGTCGTCATCGTTGCCGATGTTCGGCGCGAGGCGAATCCAAGTCTCGATGGTGAAGGGGCCGTCGAGCGTGATCTTGGAATCGACCCATGCGGTGTCTTGGCCGTCGAGCAGAAGGACCTCGCGGAAGATGCCGCCGAGCTGCTGCTGGAGTTTGGTGATGGCGGGATCATCGCCGAGCACGGTGGCGAGGCGTTCGACGGTGGGGCCGTCGAGGTCGGTTTGTGGGAGTGTTTTGTCGAGCAAGGCTGTGACGATGGTCTTGGCACCGGCTTTGGTGCTGGAGAGGGCGTTCAAGGCGCTGCGGCGCTGCGTCGGTTGAAGCGAGGGATAGAGCGCGAGGAGCTTCGTGGCGGCATCGGGCGCGCGTGAGGCTGCGAGGGCTTCGAGCGCGGCGTCGCGCGTGAGAGGATCGGGGTCGGACTTGGCGAGGGTGGCGAAGAGATCGGCTTCGGCGCTGCGGAGGTCGCGGAGGGTGTTTAACAAGGAGTGACGGCTTCCAGCCGTCTGTGATGGCTGGAAGCCATCACTCCTTGCCAACGCGACGAGATCGCTCTCCAGACTCGTGAGCTGGAAGCCGCTGATGAGGCCCAGCGATTGATTGCGGACGGGGGCGTCCGCACTCCTGAGCATGGCGCGCGCCGTTTCCGTCAGAAGCGGTGCGATCTGCTTTGCATCGAGTTTTGTGCGCTGGGCCAGCAGCTTCTCAGCGACGGCGGCGCGGGATTTTTCGTTGGTGAGGAGTGCTTGGAGAGCCTCGCCGACACCGGCTTCGGCGGGGAACTGGGCGAGGCGGAGGAGTTCTTCGTCATTCGGGGCGCGGTCGAGCTGCGGGAGCAGTTTCGCGACGCGTGAGGCGCTGGCCTTCGGCTCCAACGCGAGCGAGGCGAGCACGCGGGCCTCCACGGGCAGTTTCGCGGCGGCTTCGGAGTCGAGGAACTTCGCAACGATGTCGGGATGACGCTCCAGGAACATGCGGACGAGGAAGCGCTCGAACTCGCGGTCATAGGCCTCGCGCACGGGGATTTGTTTTGGGCCGCGAGAGGATGCGGTGGTGGGGCCGTTGGGGAGACTGGGTTTGGCGAAGGTAAGGAGTGCGGAGATGTTTTGATCGGACAGAGTCCGACCGATCTGACTGATCTGACCGAATTGACTGCTGGCGAGATACTCTTGAGCGGCAAAATGAGTCGCTGGGAGCTGTTTGCGGTCGAGAAGCTCCTGCCACGCTAGATGCGTTTTTGCGACCGGCTCTTTGCCAAGCAGCGCGATGAGCTCCTCGGTGCTCATCTTGGTGAAGTCGGGGATTGGCAAGGAGTGACGGCTTCCAGTCGTCTCCGTTTTGGCTGACGGCTGGAAGCCGTCACTCCTTGGTTTCACACGCCAGATGCGCCCGCGCGTCTTGTCGCGGTCAGGATGCGCTCTCGGCACCTCGTTGTGGGAGATGATCTTGTTGTACCAATCGACGATGTAGATGCAGCCGTCGGGGCCGTTGGTGAGGGCGACGGGGCGGAAGAAGGGATCGTCGCAGGTGATGAGGTCGGGGAGCTGGGCGAGCTTCCAATACGCGCCGTCGCGATGCATGGCGATGGTTTGGATCTTGGAGGTGATGGGATTGGCGACGGCCATGGTGTGCGCGGCCTGTTTGTCTTTGAGCGAGCCACTTTCGATGAGCGCTAATCCGCTCAAGCCGGTGCCGCCCATGCGGAAGTCAGCCTGCGGGGGGAAGTCGGGCTGGTAGCTCTTCTTCAATGCCTCCATGCCGCCTGGGTAGTAGGCGTATTCGTGGAAGGGCATGACGGGGTAGCCGTAGTCGTTCGCTTCCTGGATGAAGGTCTCGCCTTCGCCGGTCATGACGAGGCCCCAGATGTTGTTCGGGCCGATGCTGGTCATTTCAAATTCGCTGCCATCGGGCCGGAAGCGGGCCATGCCGCACTTGGGGTAATCGACGACGACATC
>JANOBP010000145.1:0-11496 GCA_031411715.1 Verrucomicrobiaceae bacterium
GCAGCGCCTTCAGCACATCAAAACCGCTCGCATGCGGCAGCACCAGATCCAGCAGCATCAGGTCGAACGTTGCACTCAGTGCCAGTTTCATCCCCTTGTCCCCATCCCCAGCCTCCAGCGTCGCATGTCCCGCAAACTTCAACGCATCCAATACGCCGCGGCGAATCGCGGCATCATCTTCAACAACTAGGATCGTGGCTGGCATGGTGGAAAGTTAGCGGCGAATTGGGTTCCCTTGCACTCCTTATTTTTGGGCAGCAGCGCTCATCTGTCCCATAACGCGGCTGAACTCATTCCGCATTTTCCACTCCTGCACTTTCACGGCGCGCTCAATGGCCGCGTTCAAAAAACGTCCCAGCTTCAATTTCGTGAGTTGCGCTGCCTTCTCCGCATCTGGCTTGGATCCGGTCACCACCTCTAAAAGTTGCTCCTCAATGTCAGGAGCAATGAGCTCAACTCGTGCGACGAACACGCGCTCAAGTCGTTTGGGCTTCGGAATGATGGTAATCGGCAGCATGGAGTCCACCGCACTCCTTGGCAGCACATAGAGAGCACGTAAACCAGCCTCATCCATCCACGCCTCACGCCAAGTTGCGACCATGGCTTTTGCCTCTGCTTCATACAGCCCCGCCTCAGTCAGCAAGGTGATCAATCGGCTCTCCAAAGCAGGACGCGCCTGCTCCATCGGCTTACTGGCACCCGGCATTTGCATCGGATTCACCGTGGGCGGCGACTGTTGACTCGCTATGCCCAATCCGTTCGTTTCAGCCCAACTCATACCATCCTTGGTTACTCGCACCACGATCACACTCTCCGCTGCCAGTTCAGGATGCTGCTGGATCTGCAGTGCCTTGGCCACATCATAATACAGATGTGCGGGGAGGGTGGTCATGCCCGCACCGCGATAAAAAATAAACTTCTCCATCTCATTCGCTCCCGCATTCTTCACCAGCCACGCCTCAGGCACCTCTCTCGCGTGTCCGTAGTGCTTTCCACGCTCGCCCAATGCAGGAATCGTCTTCCCTGCCGCATCATCTGGTCGCAGCAACTCGACATCCCACCGCGCGTGCTTACCCATATTCACCTGCGCGGCTTCGCCCTCACGTTGGACCGACACAGGACGCGGAAACCACTCCGTGAGTGTTCCATTCGGATAATCCACCGCCACTCGCACGTTCATCGGTGCGTTTGCATAAAAGTACAGCACCGGGGTCTCCATCCGTGTCAAAAATGCCCCACCCAACTTCGTCCCCAACAAGTTACGCTTAACAAACTCGGGCAACTCCGCTGGTCCCACATGACTCAGCGTCCACCACGGCACGCCCACGCCATCACTTCCCACCACCATGGTGAGTGTTCCCCATTCATGCACCGTCAAATCGTCCTCAGCCGCAGCAAAGTGGCCGGCCAGTAAAAGCAGCAGTAAAAGAGTCGTCTTCATTCCAGACACTGCCCCAGGCATGGCAGCACGTCTGTAAACCCACTGTAAAGTCATCTCACTTCACCAAGATCCAAGGCATCCAGTAAGCCTGAATCATCACCAGCACCCCCATCAGCAGTGCCAGCGCAATGCTGTGCCAGAAAACACTGCGCAGCACCGTCCCTGCATCCGGACTGTCAGGATGGCCGCCCGTCGCCACACTGGCTACCACGATGCTTTGCGCGTCGATCATCTTGCCCATCACACCGCCGGAACTGTTCGAGGCAGCCATGTGGATGGGCGAGAGTTGGAGCTGGTTGGCCGTCACTTGCTGGAGATTGCCGAAGAGCACATTGGATGACGTATCACTGCCCGTGAGCGCCACACCCAGCCAGCCGATGAGGGGCGAGAAAAACGGAAACAAGATGCCCGTGGAAGCCATCATGAGGCCCATCGTCGTGTCTGTGCCACTATACCTCGTCACATATCCGAGCGCGAGCATGAGCGAGATCGTCAGCAGCGACACACGCAGCTTCCAAATCGTCCCACCATACAGTTTGAGCAGTCGCATGGGTGACAATCCAAGACACAGGCCCGCCAGCATGCCAGCGAGCATCGCCGCCGTGCCAGTGGCACTCAGCGCGTTGAATTTAAACACGGCCTTCTCCACTTCCGCATGCACCACCACTGGCGGCACGCGTTCCACCATTTTGTGCAATAGAGGCACCTCAATCTCTTGGTTAAAAAGTCCATTCAGCTCACTTTTCACCTTCGGCATGCCCCACAGGAACACCAGCGTTGTTAAAAACACCCACGGCAGCCAGGCCTTCCAGGCACCGGGGGTGGCAGCCTCAGCTTTGACCTCAGTGCCAGGCTTCCACACCTTCATAAAGAGAACCAGCGCCGCCATCGCCACCACAGCACTCACGATATCGACCAGCCATGGGCCGTGGTAGTTACTCATGATGAACTGCATCACGCCAAAACTCAGCCCCGTGACCAAACACGCTGGCCACACGCCCAACATGCCGCGCCAGCCGACCTGAGCCGCCACTAGCCAGAAAGGCACGATCAATGAAAACAAAGGCAATTGCCGACCCACCATCGCACTCAGCGAGAGCAGGTCTAAGCCCGTGATGTCCGCCAAAGTCGTCAGCGGTGTCCCCAATGAGCCAAAGGCCACCGGCGCGGTATTTCCGATCAAAGCCAGCTTTGCCGCTTCCAGTGGCTTAAAGCCCAGACCGATCATCAAAGCGCCCGTGATGGCCACCGGTGCCCCAAAACCCGCCGCGCCTTCAATGAACGCGCCAAAGCTAAAAGCAATCAAGAGCGCCTGAATCCGCCGATCACTCGACACACTTGCGATTTGCCGCTGCAACACCGCAAACTGACCCGTCTCGACGCTCAGATAGTACACAAACATCGCATTCAGCACGATCCACCCAATGGGGAACAATCCAAACGCCGCACCACTCACCGCAGCCATTCCTGCCATCGGTGCTGGCATCCCATAAACAAAAATGGCAATCCCTAACGCCGCCAACAGCCCCGCTGCCGCCGCGATCTGCGCGCGCACATGCCAAAACGCCAACAACCCCAACAACGTCACCACCGGCACCGCCGCGACGAGTGAGGATAAAGCGATGTTACCGAGAGGATCATAATTTTGTGACCAAGTCATGAGAAGTCAGTAAACGCACTCAAATCTGATTCGTCACATCATTCACCCGCAAATCTACCAGTGCCTCATGATTGTTTCTTCCGGCGGAACGGATGTAGAAACTGCTGCCAGTAGCCCTTCGGCACTGGATGACCGCCAATGCCATATCCTTCAGGCCAGCGACCGTTTTCGGGCATGTGGTGGGTGCCAAAGATTTTGTTATACAGCGGGAAATGGATCGCAAAATTCACGTCGATAGCCTCTTTCTCGATGCCGTGATGCCAGTGATGGAAGCGCGGAGTGACAAAGAGCTTCTCCATAAAACCAAGCTTCCAGCCGAGATTGGAATGCGCGAATGTGGCAAAGAGATACACTTGAGACGAGCCTCATGGGTTTGCTTCATATTCGCTTCGTTTACCATAATTCTTAAATTTCGGCAATGAGGCAGTCTCTAGGCAAAATCACATTGTAACGAGATTGAACTGTTTGGGTAATGCCCTGTCAGAATGACAGTCCAAAAATTTCTCTCAAAATTTGATCGCTTCTGACGCTTCATCGTGTCAAAATCGACTCGCAAATCGCACTACTGACCAGACATGAATCTCTCGCTCGGCCATCGTCTCAAAGCCTCCCGCGATTCTCGCGGTTTGTCGCTTGCCGATGCTGCTCACGAGACGCGCATTCCGGTGCAGCGCTTGCGTCATCTGGAAGAGGATAATTACGCAGCCTTCGGCAGCATGACTTATGCGCGCTCCTTCTTGAAGCTCTACAGCGACTTCCTCGGCGTGGATGCCTCTGAAATCCTTGAAGACTTACCACCCGCTTTCATGAGCGGCGCACAGGATTACCGTTATCTAACCGACTCTTTTGGACCTTGGCTTCGTGAGCGCACTGTCAGACCAAATCGGCTCACAGAGCAGCCAGCAGGCCGCCTACAATCCATCAAATCCCCGTTGCCGACGGCGATAGCGCTCTTTGTTTGCGTGTTAGCCGCCACAGGTATGTTTGGCAAATATGTGGCGGATTCTCAACGGAGCCTCAGTGAGCAGCAGAGTGTTCGAGAAACTTTGCCCAATGCCCAAGCCAAGCCACTCAGCACTGCTGCTGAGCCTTTTGTAGGCCCTCGGGAAGAAGTGATTCAGAAAGCCGTCCCGGTCGATCGCATCACCCTCGCCCCTCAACAACGCACGTATCCCGTGCTTCAGCCCGGAGCAGGCCAGTGACGACTCCAAACGTCCCATTGCCCGTTGCGTCACGTTCTGGTTGGATCGCTCCCTTGCTGTGGTCGTTGGCTTTTCTCATAGCTGGGATCGTCGCATGCTTTGTCAGCGAAAACGCCCGCGAGATCATTCTTGGCGGCATCGGCTATATGTGGGCTTTTTTCACCACTCCCTTCATTTTGGAGGCTAGCGTCTTCATCATCGGCTTGTTCACAGTCTTCATCATCAATAATCTGCGTCTTGAGCGCGAGGGTGAAGGATGGGTCACCATGGAGGTCAAAAAGGACACATCAGCGACAAACACTGGAGACGAATCCAGTGATGTCTGAATGAGCCGCGCTTGTGGCGCGTCTATGTCCAACTCCAGATTGCCCGCTGTGAGTGTCTCATTCCCATGACCCTAGAACCCTCGCCATCGAATGATAGCACTCCTGCCAGCAGCAGGCGGCTCATGGCGGCAGGAAAATTTCTCCAGATTCGCGGCCAGGAGGAGACATTCCACCTTCACGGCATCTGCTACGGCCCCTTTGCACCCAATTCACGTGGCCTAGCCTTTCCAGAGCACGAGCGGCTGATCTCCGATTTGAAACACGTCGCCGCTCTTGGCTTTAACACTGTCCGCCTTTATGAACTCCCAGACGAAACCGTCCTCAAAGCCGCCAGCGAGCAACATCTCCGCCTCATCTGCGGCATTCCGTGGACTGACCACATCGACTTCCTAGATCAATCGGCAGACTTTCAGCGCGCACGAGATCAAATCGCCAGCGCCGCTGCCACACTCAGCCAGCACCCAACAGTCGCCGCGATCCTCATTGGCAACGAAATCGAGAAAACCCTCGTGCGCTGGATGGGCCCGGAGCGTGTGCGCGATGCCATCGAATCACTCATCGATGCCGCACGCGCCGCTGCGCCTCAGACCCTCATCAGTTACGCCACGTACCCATCCACAGAGTATCTGGTTCCGCGGAATGCAGACTTCCTCGCTGTGAACGTCTATCTCGAGAGGCGTGCTGATTTCTCTCGTTATCTGGCCCGACTGCAGAACCTCGCGGGCAACAAGCCTCTTCTCATCACCGAGTTTGGCATCGATGTCGCAACGCATAGCGATGATGTCCAAGCCGAAACCCTCAAGTGGTGGCATGATGAGCTCCTCGCCAGCGGCAGCGCTGGAGGCATTTGGTTCAGCTACACAGACGAATGGCACCGAGGTGGGCAGGAAGTCACCGCATGGCACTTCGGCATCGTCGATCGCCAGCGTCATTCTAGACCAGCATGTGATGCAGCAGCCGCTTTGACGCTCAAGCTTGCGCCGCCGCCCCAGCCACCGCGCATCTCCGTCATTGTCTGTACTCGAAATGGTGCCTCCACACTCCGTTCGTGTCTTCACTCTCTTCAAGCCCTCAACTATCCCGACTACGAAGTCCTCGTCATCGACGACGGCTCAACCGATACTACCTCTGAAATAGTCAAAGGTTTCTCATCCGTCCGTTACCACCTGCAATCGCACGCCGGCCTTAGCGTCGCTCGTAACTGCGGCGCTCAACTCGCCACAGGTGCCATCATTGCATACACTGACGACGACTGCATCGCGCACGCGGACTGGCTGCTACATCTGAGCCATGCCTTCACAGATCCTGCTGTCACTGCCGCTGGTGGACCCAATATACCACCACCACCGCGAAATCGCATTGAGCGCATCGTCGCCGCCGCACCCGGAGCGCCTGCGCATGTGCTGCTGAGTGACACCGAGGCCGAGCACCTCCCCGGTTGCAATCTAGCCATCCGCAAAGACGCGCTGCTCAGCATCGACGGCTTCCGCTCCATGTTTACTTCGGCTGGCGACGACGTGGACATCTGCTGGCGCTTGCGCGAAGCCGGTGGCTCCATGCGCTTCGTCCCTGGTGCCATGGTCTGGCATCACCGCCGCTTCAGCATCTGCGGTTATTTGAAGCAACAGCGTGGCTACGGCCGCGCGGAGGCTTTGCTCATGAGTCAGCATCCACAGCGCTTCGGCCCACTTGGCGGCGCACGCTGGCGCGGTGGTATCTATGGGGATCACCTGCCCGCCGATCATCCTGTTGAGGGCAGTATTTTTCACGGTGCACTCGGCCTCGGTGCCTTTCAGACCATCTACTCGACGCACAGCGATTTTCGTTGGTGGGATTGGCTCACCGGTGTCCTCTGGGTCTCGCTAGCTGCCGTCGCGCTGGCTTTGCAGCAGCCCTGGATTGCTGCCAGCATTACCTTGTTCGCTTTATGGGCTTCATGGCGCATTTGCACACGCAATGCGCATGCACTGTGCATTCGTGGAGTCGGCAATCGCTTACTGCTTTGGCTCCTCTGTTTCCTACAGCCCGTGGTGCGCGAGTTTGCACGTTTGCGTGGCATGCTGCAGTTCAAATCACGACCAAGCTGGCGTCCCACGCTACCAGACATCATTCCGCCCATCAAACCTCGTAAAATCTCACTCAGCCTCGGCGCTCTTACTTTCTGGAACGACCAAGGTCATGACCGCCACCACTGGCTCCAAGCCCTGCGTTTCGAACTAAACCGCGAGCACCAAATCACGCGCGAGGACGATGGCTGGCGATGGTTCGACATCGAAACGATGCCACACCTCGACCTCTCCCGCGCTTTCCTTTCGGTCACCGAATACCATGGCCAAGACCGCTGCCTCACGCGCGTCCGCCACATCCTCCGCATTCGTCGCAGCATCCTTTGGAACCTCATTCTTTTTGCTTCACTGGATATTGGCATGGTCTTCATACCCATCCAGAGCATTCATTTTCTCGGGATCATCCTAGCCACCGCTCTCATCCTGGCACTCTTCGCCACACCGCTATTCATTCGTCGGGACATGCACCGCCTGACTCGTTCTGCCGCAGCAAAAGCCATGTTGAGCGAAATCACCTCCGCACCAGTCTCGCCGCCAGCAGCCACAGCACTACAGGCGTGATCGCACTTAGCACCACAGCCCACCATGGCTCGCTGTGGCCTAACTGACCGATCGCCGCGAACACAAATCCCAACGGCACACTCCCACACACCAGCGCTGGCAGAAAAACGCGCCAACGCATGCGTGCCACCCCAGCAAGACACGCCACGGCTTCAGGCAGTACCGGCATCCAGCGTGATAGCGACACCAGCCAGCCACCATGCCTTGCAAACAAAGCCTCCGCTTTCTCCAAACCCTCCTCCCCAGCGATCCACGCCGCTACACCACGCCCAAGCCAGCGGCACAAACCATACGCCATCACCCCAGAAAGCATGGATCCCGCTACACAGACCAAACCTCCAACGAACCAGCCATAAAGCCACCCAATCAACGACATCACCACTGTCGAAGGAATGGGCAGCACCACATCCGCGATCAGCAATAGAATCCCCGCCAGCCACGCCCATTCCCCACACGCCAGCATCCACTCCTTGGCACCGGCATCGATCTGCTCGCCCCAGATAAAAAACGGCACCAAAATCCCCGCCAGCAACACCAGCACCAATAAGAATAAGGATCCGCGTCGCTCAGCCATCGTGTTATCAAACTCAGTGCACCTCAGCTTGCAAGCCATCCTCTAACCATCACTTTGCAGCGTGACTCCAGACCCCAGCGATCTCATCTCACGCATCTTCAATCTGAGTGAGGCTGCTTTGTGGTTCATCATTGCCATCGTGCTTATGATTCGCCTGCGTCCACCCATCAGACTCGCACAGACTTTCTGGCGCTGGCTGCTCCCGCTCGCCTTCTTGGTCTTCGGCATCTCCGACCTTATTGAATCTCAAACCGGAGCTTGGTGGCACCCATGGTGGCTACTCGTCATGAAAAGTGCCTGCGTTGTCGCCTTCCTGCTCGCATGGTTGCGCCACCGGAAAAAGAGTTAAGGATGCCAACGGGTGCGTTCACGTCACACCCGTTCTGCGTGGCTTCCTCACTTCTTCTTTGGCTTCGGTTCCCAGTCGTTTGTCTTGATGATGGCTTCCAGGTCTTTTTTGGCTTCGAGGTCTTCAGGGACAAACTTAAATTTGGCAAGGTAACGCAGGGCCTTGGTCACATTCATGATGTCGCCCTTCTTGGATTCGATCTTGTTGGCAGCGACTGATTTCATCTCGGTCACAAAAGCGTTGAGCATGAGAGAGGCTTCCTTCCGTGCACCCTCATCTTCCGTGTAGCAGATGGATTCAAACAACCGGAGCATCTTCGCATGGCCTTCAAGCTTCGCGGCATCCTCACGGATTCCTTTGGCGATCTCCGCACGCTTCGCCGCTGTGGCAGCTTCGCTCATGTGGCTCGTGTCACCACCCTCGATCGCACGCTTAGGCAGTGGGCGATACCAGATGTTGCGGTAGCGCACTGGATTGCCGTGATCTTGCAGTTTGAGAGGCCCTTGGTCCGGAAAGGCCCGCGGTGAGGAGCGCTTCATGTGTCCGCCGCCACCCTCAAGCGGTGTATGATCCTGTGTGAGGACGCCATTGACGAATACCGTGATGTAGCCGGGGTCGAGCTCCTTGCCGTCTTTGAAGATAGGGCGGCGGAAAACGATATCGTAGCTCTGCCAGTCTCCCGGAGCACGCAGCGGGTTCGCCAGAGGCGGATTGATGCCATAGATCGAAGACGCCATGCCATCTGGGTAGGAGGGGTTGTTGTAATTGTCGAGCACCTGCACTTCGACTTGCCCCATCAGGAAGACACCGCTGTTGCCACGGCCTTGGCTGTTGCCCTCCACCTTGCTGGGCGCGCTCCATTCGATGTGGAGCTGGCAATCGGAGAATTCCTCCTTGGTGCGGATGTAACCACTGCCCGGCACACATTGCAGCACGCCGTCCTTAACTTCCCACTTGGTCGGCTCCGCCGGATTTTTATCAGCCTGCCATTTTTCGATCTCCTCAGCTTTGCCACTGAACAAAACAACCGCATCGGACGGTGCCGAGGTTGCAGTACCAGGCTCCACGCGTGTTGGCTGTGCTCGGTTCATATCGTGAATGGCCCAAGGATGCGTTGCATCCGGTGGATCACCATAAAAAGCGCCGTCAGCGAATGCGGCAGTGGTGAGAAGGGAAAGAGCGAGTGTTTGAAGCGTGATGCGGTTCATAGCGGTGAAGAAGTAAGCGGCTTCGCGCCCGAGGCAATCACGCAAAACGGTCGGGCGACATCAAATCGAGCGCCACAGGCGATTTCTCGCCGCTGAGCACATCGGCGACGATTTTGCCCGTCGCGGGTGCGAGACTGAGGCCCATCATGGCGTGACCCGTGGCCACCGTGAGGTTCTTCCAACGCTGCGTGCGGCCGATGTAGGGCATGCCGTCGGGTGAGACGGGGCGCAGGCCACTCCAGGGCTTCACGTCGGCGAAGTCGCGTTCGTTGAAGGCGGGGAAGAAATCGGGGAAGGCTCGCGTGATGCCGCGCACGCGACGCAGCGTGATGGATTCATCCGTTCCTGCCATCTCCATCGTGCCGCCGACACGCAGGACTCCATCCATCGGCGTCACGGCCAGTCGTGCTTCGGTGCAGATGCTGCACAGCTCGGGTAACTGCTTCGGATTCGAGAGCGTGAGGCTGTAGCCTTTGCCGGCCTGCATCGGCAGCTTTAAATCGAGTTCCTTCGCCATCTCTGCTGACCACACACCGCTGCACAGCACGACTTCGTGGCTCTCCACTTGACCTTTTGACGTGCGGACCGCTTTTAAAGCTCCGCCTTCCACTTCAAAGCCGCGCACTTCGGTTTCCCAGAGCATATCGACACCGAGTTTGACCAGTTCCGCCTCCACCGCCGCGATGAAGCGTCCTGGCGAGAGATGGCAATCCTTTGGGAAAAACACACTGCCGCAGACATCCATCGTCACCGCAGGATCAAGCGCGGCGGTGGCTTTGGCATCGAGCACCTCGGCGGGAATGCCGAGTTGGTTCGCCAACGCGGCCATGTGGGCTTCTTCATCGAGCGTTTGCTGCTTTTTGCAAAGCATGAGCAATCCGCGCTTCACGAGGCCAAAATCGAGTCCGATCTCCTGGTAGCACTGGCGGCTCAGCAGGCTCAAATCTCGTAAAACCGGTGAAGCGGCATCCACACGGCCTTTCGTGGCTGCTTTCCAGAATTCGAGGCCCCAGGCCATCAAATCGAGATTCAGCCTCGGCTTGATGTAAAAGGGCGATTCCGGGTTCCACATCCATTTGAGGCCCAGTTTGACCATTCCCGGTGCCGCGAGCGGGATGAAGTGACTCGGCACGATCATTCCTGCGTTTCCAAACGAGCAACCATCGCGCTGACGCGGCTTTTGGTCGATGATCGTCACTCGCATGCCGCGCCGGGCGCAATAAAGCGCCGTGCAGAGGCCGATGACGCCCGCGCCGAGGATGGTGACCTGTTTGCTCATGTGAGCAGGCATCTAATCGGGCATCGGGGCAATCGTCTTGGATGCTTTGGCGGTTCGCACCCGGATTTTTGCCAAGCACAGACTCGACGCCTCGTGTGCGCTCGTTAGCATCAGCGCATGGACCAAAATTGGACTGACAAGATCGTGATCGTCACCGGCGGTGGCGGTGGAATGGGGCAAGCGGCAGCGAAGCGATTCGCGGAGGCCGGTGCGAAGACCTTTGTGTTTGGGCGCACGCTGGAGTCGCTCCAGGAAAGCGCCGCGCTTTCCAAGAACATCATCCCCGTCGTCTGCGACGTGGCAGACAGCACAAGCGTGGCCGCCGCGATGGCCGAAGTGCTGAAGCACGGCACGCTGCACGCATTGATCCACACTGCGGGTATCAACACGCCAGATCGTTTCATTGCGCACGCGGACCCCTCACGAATCGCTAGCGAGGAAAGCTGGCGGAGGGTCATGGAGATCAATGTCATCGGTGTGGCGAACATGATTCAGGCTGTCGCCAAGCCGATGGCAGCGAACGGCGGCGGCAAGATCGTCGTCGTCTCTTCCACTGCCGGTCATGGCTACGATTCCTTCGCGGGTGTGCCTTACACCGCCAGCAAGTGGGCCGTTCACGGCATGCTTTTCACCGCCCGCATGCAGCTCAACGCGCACGGCATCGTCGTCTCCGAATACGCTCCGGGCGAAGCCGACACTCCGCTTGTCAAGAAGCGCCCCGTGCAACCCTCCGCGAAGCACAAAGAAGCCATGATCACCTGCGCCGACTGCGCCGATGCGATGTTCTTCATCGCCAGCCAGCCGCACAGCATGAGCATCGTCCAACTCCC
>JANOBP010000146.1:0-7090 GCA_031411715.1 Verrucomicrobiaceae bacterium
GACCACGGTGTCGACCGAGACGGTCACCGAGTTGCCGAACTGATCCCCCGCTTGAGTGGTGCCGACTGCGGCGGGCTTGAGATACGCCTGCTGCGTCCATACTCCGGCGCTGCGCACGAAGACATAGGCTGCTCCGGCATCAACAGCGAGTTCATCGGGCGTGCTGTTCACCCCCGTCGAGCTGCTGTCCTCAAAGGGTGCCCCGACGACCACCGTGTCACCCGAGACGGCCACCGAGCTGCCAAACTGGTCACTGGTCCCAGGGGCATTGTTGCTGGCTTTCAAATACGCCTGCTGGGCGATGGGGTCGATGGTCAGCGGGTAGCGCGCGCCGCGCTCCTCGACGATCAGGCGCACGCTTTTCTCCCCCGCCGCCTCAAAGCGGGAGGGGAGCACCTTGCCATCGGCATCCCAGACCTTCAGACCGGTGTAGTTCAGCACGGTGGCTCCGTTAGCGTCCAAGAAGAGCACGCCTTGGGCGTCGGCGGTGATTTGGGGTTTGAGGGTGCCACGCACGCCTAGCGTGAAGGAGAGTGTTACAGCCGTCCCGGCTGTGAGACCGACAGGCGGGACGCCTGTACCACATTCCGGCCTGCGCGCGACCGTGAAGCCATGCTCCAGCCCGCGCTGGTCATTGACGAACCATTCCTGCACGGTGGCATCCCACTGGTAGCTCAACCGCTGCCCATCGGCCTTCACGGCAGGCACACCGGAGATGCTGCGCTCGGCACCGGGGAATCCATAAGCCTTCAGCTCCAGGCCCCACTGCCACGCGCCCTCGCGAGGCTGCGCCAGGAAGCCACGCCGGTCAAACTTGGTGGTCCACTGCTGCCCCGGATTACGCGCCTGCCACCCGCCCTCAATGGGCATGAAAGCATGACGCCCCGCCTCATAAGCCGCACGGATGCTGCTCCAGTCGGACTTGGCGAGGCCCTCCGGCACCTCATCGGGAGAGGTGAGTTGCTGGGGCTTGGATGCGGGAGCGGCCACGCCGAATGCCGAGTGCAGCATGACGAAGAGGACGGCGAGGCGGGTGGGCATGGTGGCAAGCTACCTTCATTCAGCCAAAGACAACTCAGGATTTGGCCATTACCACACGGGTTGGCGGTGCGGGGAGTGCTGCAAGTAGCTGCCCCTTTGTCATTGCTTGGCGCGGAAGAAGGCGCGTTGTTTGTCGCTGGTGGGCATGGAGAGCTTTTCCATGACTTGGAGCATGTCTTCCCAGACCATGCGCTTGGCATCCATGCCGCCGTTCATTTTTTCCTCCCGCAGGATGTAGCTGGGATGGTAGGTGACCATGGTGGGTGTGCCGCGGAAGTCATGGAAACGGCCACGCAGGCGGCCAACGGGGCCTTCAATGCCGAGGCCCTTGGAGGCGGTGGCACCGAGGGCGATGATGACCTGCGGGCGGATGATGTCGATCTCGGTGAGGACGAAGGAGAGGCAAGCCTGCATCTCGGCGTCGCTGGGTGGGCGGTTGGCGCTGCCTTGGTTTTCCATTTCAGGACGGAATTTGCAGATGTTGCTGATGTACACGTCGCTGCGGTCGAAGCCCATGGCTTTGAGGATGCCGGTGAGTTTTTGACCGGCGGGGCCGACGAAGGGCTCGCGGAGTTTTTCCTCCTCAGCTCCGGGAGCCTCGCCGATGAGCATGAGCTTGGCCTGGGGATTGCCGACGGAGAAGACCATGGTCTGGCGCAGGGTGCCGAGACTGCGGGCAGGCTGCCAGTCGGCGGCCATGGCGGTGAGCGCGGCGATTTTGTCGGCGTTGGTGGCGCCGCTGACAGAAAGAAGCTGAGCAGGGGGCTGGGCGGGCTCAGGTGGCCTAGATAGGATGGCACGTGCCTCGGCGGTGGGGGCGACGGGTATGGGGACAAAGGCTGGCTCGGGTGGCGCTGCGGGCGGTTGTCCGAGATACCTGATTTTCTCCAAGGAACCAGGCCTCAGCAGGACATGCGTGGTGCCTTGGGTCTGGCGGTGCTGGAGGTGATCGCGTAGCAGAGAGGTAGCGGACATGGGGGAGGGCGAATGACGAGTGGGGGGCGGAGACGGGAAGGGGTTTCAGAACTTCAACAATCAGCCATCAACAATCGTTGTTCGTCAATCCATCCGGCTGGAGACGAGTTTGGCGAGAGAGATTGACGATTGATGAACAAGGATTTTTGATTGGTGAAGTTGTTCTCATTGGCCCCGGTTTAAGCGCATGTCCATCCAGACGGCGAGGATGAGCACGGTGCCACGGGCGAGGAACTTGTCCTCGGGCTGCATGGACATGAGGGTCATGCCGTTGATGAGCGCGGCCATGATGAGGGCACCGAGCAGGACGCCGAGGACGCTGCCACGGCCACCGCGGAGGCTGACACCGCCGATGACGCACGCGGCGACGGCGTCGAGCTCCATGAGCTCGCCCACGGTGGTGGTGCTGGAGCCGGCGTAGGCGGTCTGCATGAAGCCAGTGATGGCGACGATGCCGCCCATGCAGCCAAAGGCGGCGATGACGGCTTTTTTGACCGGCACGCCAGAGACGAGTGCGGCTTCGGGATTCCCACCGATGGCATAAAGGTGCCGGCCCAGTGCGGTGTGCTGGGTGATGACGTAAACGGCAAAGGTGACCGCGCCGAGGATCAAAGAGGGCAGGGGAATGCCGCGAAATTGTCCGGTGATGAGGACGAACAGCGCGATGGCCTGTGCGGCGATGAAGAGGCGCAGGAACATCATTTCCCGGCTATCGGCGGCAAAGCCATGGGCGAGCATTTGGCGGCGAGAGATGACGTTGGTGATGATCAGGGCCGCGATGAGCCCGGCGGCGAGCAGCCAGCCGAGATTTGTCGGTAAGTAGTAGGTGGTGAGAAGTGAGTAAGCATTGCTTTGCCCGCCAGGAGCGACGGGGACGGTGGCATTGGCGATGACCCGCCAGAACAGGCCTTTGAAGATGAGCAGCGCGCCAAGAGTCACGATGAAGCTAGGAACTCGCTCATTGACGATGAAGGTGCCCATGGCGAGCCAGATGACCACGCCACATCCAAGGCTGAGTGCGAGTGCGGCTGGCGCGGGAACCTGATGATGAAACACGAGCACACTGGCAACGCCGCCGAGCAATCCCACGCCGCTGCCTGCGGAAAGGTCGATGTGGCCGGGGAGAATGATGAGCAGCATGCCCATGGCCAGCGTGGCGGTGATGGCGAGCTCCACCATGAGATTGCTCAAGTTACGCGGACTGAGAAAGGCCGGCGCGGCGATGGCGAAGAAGGCGATGACCGCAATCAGGGCCAATGGAATGGAAAAATCTCGAAGCGCGGGTCGCCGGTGCATGGCCTTGAGAGTAAACAGCAGATGGGTGACGGCCAAGAGGCAAAATGAGCCTGTGCGCATATGCCGGATGCGCGACTGCCTGATACAAGCCAGCGAGCACCAAGTGGCCAAGCGTTGAGTCAAAGATGTGAATTTGTTTTATAAAGCGTGAAAAAGAGCTTGCGCGTATCTAGGGACTCGCCATCCTCCGCGCTCCCCAACCCGGCCTCCCTACGAGTGTCGGTGTTAGATTCACTTCGGTGAATCAGCTTTATCGGAACAGAACCGGATAAGTCTGCGCAGTACTCTGACAAAGAGTGGGTGCGCTGTCTTCTCTACTCGGCTCCAACTAAAGCCGAGGAACTCAGCTCTTTTTCACACCCATGCCTACCATCAATCAACTCGTCAGACACGGCCGCAAAGACAAAGCGGTAAAGTCGAAGTCGCCAGCGCTCGCCAAGTGCCCGCAACGCCGTGGCGTTTGCCTTCAGGTGATGACCCGCACTCCGAAGAAGCCAAACTCGGCTCTCCGTAAAGTTGCCAAGGTCCGTCTGACCAATGGATTTGAAGTCATTGCCTACATCGGTGGTGAAGGTCATAACCTCCAGGAGCATAGCATTGTCCTCGTGCGTGGCGGACGTGTGAAGGATCTTCCCGGTGTGCGTTACCACATTGTTCGCGGAACACTCGACTGCCTTGGTGTTGATGCCCGTCGTCGTGGCCGTTCTAAATACGGTGCCAAGCGTCCGAAGGCCGGAGCTGCTGCCGCTGCTGCCAAGAAGAAGTAATTTCCTCCCCACTTTCACCCACTCACTTCCTACACGACCATGGCCCGCAGAAAACGAGTCTATAATAAAGAGGTTCACAAAGACAGCCGCTACGACAGCGATCTTGTTGCCCACCTCATCAGTCGCGTTATGCGCGACGGAAAGAAAACCCTCGCCGAGCGTATCGTTTATACAGCGATCGAGATGCTCAATGAGAAGAGTGACAGCGTTCACCCGCTTGAGCTTTTCAATCGTGCCATCGAGAACTCCAAGCCTCGTGTTGAGGTCAAGGCCCGCCGTGTTGGTGGTGCAACGTATCAGGTGCCTCTCGAAGTGGCTCCGGCTCGTCAGGAATCCCTCGCGATGCGCTGGATCGTCGGATACGCACGTGGTCGCAAAGGTCAGCCAATGAACCGCGCGCTTGCCAATGAGCTCAAAGACGCTGCGCAAGGCCAAGGTAACTCCGTCCGCAAGCGTGATGACGTTCACAAGCAAGCGCAGGCCAACCGCGCTTTCGCTCACTTCCGCTTCTAGTCTCCATCGTATCCATTTTCCGTTCATTTTACGTTTTACCGATCCATGTCGAACCCTAACTCTCCAAACCGCGAATACCCACTTGAGCGCACCCGTAACATCGGGATTTGTGCCCACATTGACGCGGGCAAGACGACTCTGACTGAGCGTATCCTTTTCTACACGGGCATGATCCACAAGATCGGCGAAGTGCATGATGGTGCAGCAACGACGGATTGGATGGAGCAGGAAAAGGAGCGCGGGATTACGATTACCTCCGCTGCCGTTACGGCGCGCTGGAAGCAGCTTAAGGAAGAAGGAATCTTCAAGTTGCGTGAGTTGGAAGATATCCGCGTCAAGATCATCGACACCCCCGGTCACGTGGATTTCACTGCTGAAGTGGAGCGTTCCCTGCGTGTGCTCGACGGTGCTATTTTCGTGCTCTGTGGTGTGGCTGGTGTGCAGCCGCAGTCTGAGACGGTGTACCGTCAGGCTGAGAAGTATAGTGTGCCGCGCATCGCCTTTGTGAACAAGATGGACCGCACCGGTGCCAACTTTGACAACGTGGTTAACGATGTGCGTAAGAAGTTGGGTGCCAACGCTTGGCCAATCCTTATTCCTATCGGTGCTGAAGACAACCTCATCGGTCAGATCGACGTGGTGAATCAAAAGGCGATCATTTACAACGACGACGAGAAATTTGGCTCATCCTACTCCGTGCGTGACTTGGAAGGCGCAGAAATCGCCAAGGCCAAGGAAAACTACGACGGGCTCGTCGCTGAAATTTGCAATCACGACGAAGAACTCGGCATGATGTTCCTCGAAGAGAAGCCGATCACGATCAGGCAGGTCAAAGAAGCCCTTCGCCGCACCGTGATCGCCAATAAGATCATCCCAATGGCTGGTGGCTCTGCCTTCAAGAACAAGGGCGTGCAGTATCTCATCGACGCAGTCATCGACTATCTCCCAGGACCGCTCGACATTCAGCCACAGACTGGTCAGTTGGTTGACGATCCAGATACCAAGGTGGAAGCACTGCCTAATGACAGCGGCAAGTTCTGCGCACTCGGTTTCAAACTCTGGTCTGATAAATTTGGCCGTCTTGTCTTCTTCCGCGTCTATTCCGGCTGCGTAAAGAAAGGTGATACCATCTACAACCCACGCACGCGTAAATCGGAGCGTGTGGGCCGTCTTATTCAGATCCAAGCCAGTGTCCATAAAGACATCGACTGCTGTTATTCGGGTGACATCGCTGCTCTCGTCGGTGTCAAAGACGTTCGCACCGGTGACACCTTCTGCGATGAAGATCTCGACATTCTTCTTGAGCCTCCAACTTTCCCAGAACCTGTGATCTCCATGGCTGTCGAGCCAAAGACCAAGGGCGACCAGGAAAAAATGGGCAATGCCCTCCAGCGCCTCTCCGAAGAAGATCCGACCTTCTTCGTCAAGACCGACGAAGAAACCGGTCAGGTCATCATCGCCGGCATGGGCGAGCTGCATTTAGAAATTCTTTGTGACCGCCTCAAGCGCGAGCACAAGGTGGAAACCACCACCGGCAAGCCGCAGATCGCCTACCGTGAGACACTCACCATCCCTGCTGATGGCGAAGGTAAGCTGGTCAAGCAGTCCGGTGGTCGCGGTCAGTATGGACACGTTGTGGTCAAGGTGCGTCCTGGCGAAAAAGGCTCAGGCATCGTGGTCGAAAACAAGGTCGTCGGTGGAACGATTCCGAAAGAATTCATCAACCCAGCCAAGAACGGCTGTATCGAAGCAGCGCTTAACGGCATCATCGCGGGTTACCCGGTGATCGACATGGCTATCGATATCGTTGATGGTTCGAGCCACGACGTCGATTCCAACGAAAACGCATTCAAAATGGCCGGCATTTTCGCCGTCAAAGATGCGCTGAAGAAGGCCAAGTGCATTCTTCTCGAGCCAATCATGGCTGTGGAAGCTTCAACGCCAGAAGATTACCAAGGAGACATCCTCGGTGACTTGAACCGCCGCCGTGGCAAAATCCAAGGTATGGACACTCGTGGTGCCACTGCCATCCTGCGCGCTGAAGTGCCGCTCGCTGAAATGTTCGGTTACTCGACTGCCATCCGCACCCTTTCCTCTGGCCGCGCCAGTTACTCCATGCAGCCTGCTCGTTTCGAGCAAGTGCCATCACAGATCGTCGAGACCATCGTCGAGCAGCGTGGTGGTGGTAAACACTAATCGGAACCCTCTTCGCAACCCCCCTTTAACCCCCGGATTTATAGCCATGACTCAACAACGCATCCGCATCCGCCTTCGCGCGTATGACTACCGCGTGCTCGATAAGAGCACCGCCGACATCGTCGAGACCGCCAAGCGCACAGGTGCCCGCGTCGCTGGCCCAATCCCGCTGCCAACACGCATCGAGAAGTACACCGTCAACCGCTCCCCGCACGTTGATAAGAAATCGATGGACCAGTTCGAAATCCGCACTCACAAGCGCTTGCTCGACATCGTCGATCCGACTTCCCGCACAGTCGATG
>JANOBP010000147.1:0-29053 GCA_031411715.1 Verrucomicrobiaceae bacterium
AGCTGCATGGCGGCGTTATCGACATAGAGGTGAGCGAGGGTCACGTCGGGATATTCTTTGGCCACTTCGACCATGGTTTCACGCCAGAGGACGGAGTTGGTGAGGACGTTGGCTTTATCGACGCTGGTGACGTGCTTGCGGCGGAGTTGCGCGGCTTTGAAGGCAACGTGGGCGATGCGGACGATCTCGCTCTTTTTGTAAACCATGGTGTCGATGACCTCGATGTCGCCGTCAGCGAGTGTGGTGCGGCTCTTGGGCTGACCGAAGTACATGCCACCAGTGAGCTCGCGCACGCAGAGGATGTCAAAGCCGCCTTCCACGAGGTCGGAACGCAGTGGCGAGGAGGAGGTGAGGGCGGGATAGCACAGGCCTGGGCGCAGATTGGCGAAGAGGCCGAAGTGCTTGCGAATGGGGAGTAGCGCGGCGCGCTCGGGCTGCTCGTTGGGCGGCAGTTTTTCCCATTTCGGGCCACCGACGGAGCCAAAGAGGATGGCGTCGGCTTGCTCGCAAGTCTGGATGGTTTTTTCGGGCAGCGCCTTGCCCACGGCGTCGATGGCAGCCCCGCCGACGAGCTCGTGCTGGTAGTTGAAGGTGATGCCGGAGCGTTTGGCGATGGTGTCGAGGACAGCGATGGCTTGAACCATGACTTCGGGGCCGATGCCATCACCGGGGAGGACTGCGAGTGTGTAAGAGCGGGACATGAGGGGGATCAAATAGGGTCGTTTTTATGGATGAGGATTCTGGACACGGCAATGCGGAATGTGGAATGCCTCATGTCTTGCCCGGAGCGACTGCGTAGGCCTTAAGCGCCAGTGCCGGCTTTGGCGATCTTCTCGCAGCTTTGCACGTCGAGCTTGCCGGAGGCGAGGACGGGGATGTCGCTGACGCGGATCATCTTTTTGGGAATCCACAGCGGCGGCATGCCTTTGTCGAGAAGGCGGTAGCGGAGATCGAGGATTTCTTGATTCTCAGGGCCTCCAGGCATGCTGGTGAGGAGGATAAGCGCCTCCCCGCGGTCCGCATCCGGCACGCCGACGATGGCAATTTTACGCGAGCTTTCGTTTTCGAGGCCCATGGCTTTGACGAGGGCTTCCTCGACCGTTTCATGTGGCACCATCTCGCCTGCGATCTTGGAGAAGCGGCTGAGGCGGCCCTCAATGTAGAGGAAGCCATCGAGATCGACTCGACCGATGTCACCGGTGCGGAACCAGCCGTCCTGGATGACGTCGGCGGTGCGCTTGGGGTCCTTGAGGTAGCCTTCGAAGATGTTGGCGCCTTTGAACCAAATCATACCGCTTTGATGCAACGACTGAGTGGCTCCCGTCTCGGGGTTGGTGATGCGGATGGCAAGGCCGTGCAGCACTTGGCCGACACTGCCGGGACGGTGGCTGGGGAGCCAAACGTGGCCACTATCATCGGTGCCCACAGGCACAGGGTCTGGCAGATTGAGATTGGAGACGGGCGAGGTTTCTGTGAGTCCGTATCCTTCAAGCACCAGCTTTCCGAAACGCGTTTCGAAGGCCTCGGCAACGGTGCGCGGGAGTTTCTCGGCACCGGTAACGATGAGCTTGATCGAGGCGAGCTGCTCACGATTCACGCCACGCAAATAACCGCGCAGGAAGGTCGGCGTGGCGATCATGAGGCTCACGCGATGCTTCTCCACGAGTTCAGCGAGCTTTTTGACCTCGATGGGCGAGGGATAGGTCACGAGATGCAGGCCGTAGAGGATGGGATACCAAAGTGTGACGGTACTGCCAAAGCTGTGAAACAAAGGCAGGCACGCGAGGATGCTGTCGTCGTGGGTCAAGCTGAGGCGATTGCCAAACTGAGCGACGTTGGCCATGAGGTTGCGATGCGTGAGCACCACGCCCTTGGGCTCGCCAGAGCTGCCACTGGTAAAGAGTAACGTGGCCTCACCACGTCCGCCTTTTTTGTTGATACCGAGCAACGTGGCGAGAATGGAGGCCGGGAGTGCCTTGCTGATCACGAACCAAAGCGCTGCGGTTTTTTTCAGCTTGGGCATCAAGCGCTCGATGAGGATGAGTTGCTTGCTCGGCGGCCATGGGAAGCTCTGCATCTTGCGCACGAAGATGTCGGCAGTGAGAAAGCGGTCGATGTCCCCCTGACGGATGGCGCTTTCGATGGAGCCACGCCCAGCCGTGAAGTTGAGGTTCACGGGGATCTTGCCCGCGAAGAGCACGGCCAGATTGCAAATGAAGCCTCCAATCCCCGGTGGCAGGATGATGCCGACGCGTTCCTTGCTGGTCTCACGCTTGACCACTTTTGACAGGGCGATGGCACCCGCGAGGATCTTATCAAAGCGCTCGGTGCGGTCATCCTTGCCATCGACGACGTAGTTGGTAGTGCCGAACTTTTTCAGTCCCAAGAGCACCGCATAGGCCAGGCTCATGTTCAGAGCCTCTGAGGTGTTCATCGACTGCTCGGAGAGGCCAAACATGCTCTCTTGATAGCTGGCCAGATTGACCTCCGTCCCATGCAGCGCCGCACCAAAGGCGAAGATCGATTCGTCATCGCCATAGCGACGCTCGATAGGCAGCGCGATGTCTTTCCGCCGCATCACATGCATGGGCAGCACCGGCACACTGACCTTTAGCAGAAACTCCAGCACCATCCCTGGCACGGTGGTCAATGGCGCGATCAGACTGGCCGCGATGGCGGGTAGATAAACCACGATGGCACCTCCTTGTGCCGCCTTACTGACCGCCTGTCGATACGCATCCGGTGCCGTCGTGATCGGCACGATCTCCATGGCATGGACGTTTTCCTTTTCCAAGTGAGCACGCAGCTCTGGCTCAAGCGCGGCTCCTTTCTCAACCAGATAGATAACTTCACGTCCATTCAGCAGCACTTCCAACTGCATGGCATCTTGGAAGCTCAATTGACCCGGCAAGATCAGAAACCCGCCACCGGCAGGGATGTTTTCTTGACCGAGAACGGTGAGGTGTTTGAGGGAAACGGGCGATGCCTTGGCCATGACGAGGGGTTGATTGAGTGAAGCGGAGAGCCGGTACTAATCGGCTGGGACCATGAATGCAAGAGCCGTGGCACGCTCAAGATTGAAGCGCCTTTGGTGGGCCGAGCACTTCATTGAGGATGATGGCTCGACGCATGGCGACCGGATCCTGGCGCAGGCCACGGAGGGATGCCATGAGGGATGACTCCGGGGCCTTGCTGACCGTTACGGGAGCGCTCATCACAGGCTGAAGCAGGGATTGCGCGGCTGGCACGGGCACGGTGGGTTTCGGCACCTGCTTGGCTAGCACCGGACGATTGGGTGCTGGTCTGGCTAGTTGGGCACGTGGGGGAATGGGCGGAGGCGTGGTGGCTTGGCCTTGGGAGACCTCACGCAACTCCTTCCATGCTTTGCGCAGCTCTTCCCACTGAGACGGGACGACTGGCGGAGGCAATTGCTGGCCACGGTTGCTTGGCGCGATGGGCTCAGTCACTTCAGGAATCGCCGGGGCATCGCTTTTGCCGCGCCACTGCTCCCACAGCCATTTCAAGAAGCTGAAAATGACGGCAAGCACAATGATGGCCACTTGGAAGCCATCAAACTCGGCATGCAGAAGGTTTGCGTTCATCGTCAAAGATGGAGCGATGAATCACTTCGCTGCGGGTGAGTCGCCAGCGATCTTGGTGCGCATCTCGGTATCGGCGAGGACGTTTTTGTATTTGGTGTAGTCCATGACGCCGAGCTGGCCATTGCGGAAGGCCTCCGCGATGGCGAGCGGCACTTGCGCCTCGGCTTCGACGACTCGCGCGCGCATTTCCTGAGTGCGGGCGGACATTTCTTGCTCCAGGGCCACAGCGGCGGCGCGGCGCATTTCAGCCATGGCTTGGGCGATCTTTTTGTCCGCCTCGGCCTGTTCGGTTTGCAGCTTGGCACCGACGTTTTCGCCGACGTCGATATCCGCGATGTCGATGGAGAGAATCTCAAAGGCCGTGCCTGCGTCCACGCCTTTGTGCAGCACCAGCTTGGAGATGGCGTCGGGGTTTTCCAACACGTCCTTATAGCTGACGGATGAGCCGATGCAGGTCACGATGCCTTCACCGACACGGGCGACGACGGTTTCCTCCGTGGCACCACCGACGAAACGGTCCAGGTTCGTGCGCACGGTCACACGTGCACGCACACGCAGCGAGATGCCGTCCTTGGCCACGGCGTCGATCTTGCCGCCACGCCCCATGTCGGGATGCGGGCAGTCGATGACTTTGGGGTTGATGCTGGTGCGCACGGCCTCGAGCACGGTCTTGCCCGTGCCTTTACAGGCGAGGTCGATGGCGCAGGCGCGGTTGTAGTCGAGCGGGATGCCGGCTTTCTCAGCGGCAATCAGCGAGAGCACCACGTGCGTGACCTCACCACCCGCCAGGTAGTGAGCTTCGAGCTGGTCAGTGTTGATCGGGATGCCAGCCTTGGCGGCGGTGATGCGGGTATCAACGATGAGCGCGTTGGGCACACCGCGCAGCCACATGGCCAGCAACGTGGTGAAACTCACCGGCGCATTGGCCACGTGGGCACGCAGCCAGAGATTGAAGAACTTGGCAACAAGGAGGAAGAGGACGAGCGCCACGATGATGGCGACGCCGGCTAAAAAGATTTCCAAAGTACTCATAAGGGGTGGTGTAGGATTCGGGGGTTCTGGGTTTCGGGTTAAATGGTGCGGACGATCAAGCTGCCCAACTCAGGAGCAATCACTTCGATCTTGGAGCCTACGGGCGCATGTCCTGACTGGCAGCGGACTTCAAAGCGCTGGCCATTGATCTCCGCGCGTCCCAGCGGACGCAGCTCCGTGAGCGCAATGCCCTGGGAGCCCGGCGCGATCTTGAAATCGGGATCGGCATGCGAAGTGATCTCCGCGGAGAGCGTGAAGCCATGGCGGAAGAATTTCACCGCAAACCAGCGGAACCAGACCAGCATCACCGCCGTGGCAAAGAGGACGATGCCGATCACCAGCATGATGCGCTGGTCATCCGTGTAAGGCAACTCCTCGGCCGTCAAACTCAGCCAAATGGCCGCCAGCAAGCTCAGCGTTCCCAGAATGCCCGCGATCAAGCCGGGCAAAAACGTCTCCAGGATGAGCAGGAGAATGCCAAAGAGCGCAAGGATGGCGATGCTGGTGAGCATGCAGGATGCTCGACGCTCTGAGGATCATCGTCAAGACATCGGATGCATGCGATTGACAGCCGAAAGTGCGTCCGTGTCGCCACCGCCATCAGCATTCGTCATGCTCCATTGGCATCCAGCCCCCCTTCCATCCTGTTTCAAATCCAAAAAACCTCACAGCAGACCCAATATCCACCGCCGCCTGCTGTGGAGGTGCTGAGGTCACAGATCATTTCAGAAATGATCCGGATCAAAACGCATTTGATCCCCCGCTTATTGGGACTGCACCTCCCCTGAAGCGAATGGCACCTAAGGAAGCCTGGTCATCCATGAAAGCGAGACTATTCCATCTCAATGCTTTGCCACAGCCTGAGTTGAATCGGTGCTCACTTCTTAGAGGACGGTGGAGCGAAGTCGGACTTTGAGAGCTGTCCATCGCTGTCCTTGTCGTGCTCGTGAAACCAAGTCACGACGCTCGCCGGATCTTTGCCCGCTGGTTGATGAGTCTTGAACTCATCCAGTGAAATGGTGCCATTCTTGTCTTCATCGCAACGGTTGCAGATCTCAGCAAACTCTGAGCCTGCAGTCTGCGTCCCTGGCTTTTTATTCGCAGTTGGTTTCTTGATCACTTTGCCAGAAGCATCCGGCTTCTTAGTAGCTGGTTTTTGATCCAAGTTGGGTTTCTTCACAGTCACCTTGTTGCCGACGTCCGGCTTCTTCTCGCCGGGTTTTTTTTCACCATCCGGCTTTTTCACGGCTGCCTTGTCGACAGCCGGTTTTTTGACTTCTTCGACTTCCGATTTGTCCTTGGCTAGAACCGTGAGTCCTGTCGCGGCCAAGCTGATGAGAACGATGCAAATGGCTTTCATAGGGTGTGTTGGGTAAAATGATCGGAATGACAAACGTCGCATCTTCTCGCTCTTTGCGAACTTTAAACTTTGAAGTTGGCACTTTGAACCTAGAACTGCCGGTGTGGACTGGGAATCACCCAAATTACTTCTACTCATCCTCCCAGCGCTAGCTTTGCTGCTGTGGATCGAATCACGCTCGTCGCATCCGATGGCCTCGCTGCGGAAGCGGTTGCTGCTGGTGGCGCGTGCGCTGGCCATCATGCTGGTGCTGGCGGCACTCGCGGGTCCGGCGCGGGTTTCGCAGACGGGGCGTAAAGCCTTGGGGATCATTCTGGATGCCTCTCAAAGCATGGGAGAGGACGGGACGGCCAAAGCGCTCGCGCAAGCCATGCGTGTGAAAAATGAGCTGGGCGGCGGGATCGATACGTTCGTCGTCCAGTTGGGAAGGAAGCCTGATTTGATGCCTGAAAAGAGCACGGCGGCTGAATTGACGGTGTGGCAGCAAAAAAACGGCGGTGACAGCCATTACGCTGCGGCCGTCGAATATGCGGAGGCCATGTTCCCACCGGGAGCAAGCCGCAACATCCTGCTCATCGGTGACGGACATGAGACGCGCGGCAGTTTACTCACCGCGGCACGTGAGGCTGCGGTGTCAGGCATTAAATTGCATGCCCTACCCATCGCTGGGCCGCGCAAGCCGGATGCTCGAGTGCGCTCGCTGACCTCGAATCGCTCACGCTTGTTTGAAGGTGCCAGCTTGAAGCTCACCGCGACGGTGGAGAGCACCATTGAGGCTGCTGGCACGCTGCGGCTGTTTGAAAACGGCATCGAGGTCGAGCAGCGTCCGCTTCTGCTCAAGAGCGGCTCGCCTCAGGAGATCAGCTTCACGCGCACGCCTTCCTCCCGCAACATTTACCACTATCGCGCTGCACTGGATGGCATCACGGAGGATTCCCTGCCGGGTAACAACAGCGCACTCACCATCGTCGATGTGCGCGGCAGGCTGCGCATGCTTTACATCGAGTCAGATGCCGCCGAGGCACGCTACCTGATGCAGGCGATGGAAAAAGAGGGCGTGGAGTTGGACATGCGCCAGCCGGGCAATCTCGCAATCAGCTTCGACCAACTCGCTGGTTACGACGGCATCATCCTCTCCGACGTGCCAGCGCATCAGCTCGGCGAGCCGCTCATGAATATGCTGCGTGACTATGTGGACAAGCTCGGCGGTGGTTTGATCATGCTCGGCGGGCCTGGCTCCTTCGGCGTCGGTGGCTACTACCGCACACCGATTGAAGAAATCCTGCCCGTGAGATTGAAGGCTCCGGACGAAGAAGAGAAGCAAAGCGCGGCTGTCGCCATCGTGATGGACCGCTCCGGCTCCATGGCTGGCGAGAAACTCGAGATGGCCAAGAGCGCAGCCATTGCTACCGCCGAGGTCTTGGGCCGCAATGACTCCATCGGCGTGTGGGCCTTTGATTCCGAGGCGCACGTCGTCGCACCGATGACACGCCTCACCTCGACTGCGGCAGTTACGGGACAAATCGCCGCCGTGGCGAGCGGTGGTGGCACCCATCTCGAACCCGCCTTCAAACTGGGCCGTGAGGGTCTGCTGCGCGTCAAAGCACGTGTGAAACACATGATCATCCTCACCGATGGCCAGACCTCCGGCGGCGGCTACGAGGCCTTCGCGGCGCAATGCCGCGGTGAAGGCATCACCATCTCCACTGTGGCCATCGGGGATGGATCTCACGTCGCGCTGCTGCATGCCATCGCCAGTGCCGGCGGTGGGCAATCGTATAGCACCACGGACGCTAGCACTATCACCCGCATCTTCACACAGGACACCCTCATGCACACGGGCCGGATGATCCGTGAGGAGCCGTTCATTCCACAACTCGTCGAGAAACACCCCATGCTCGCAGGTTTCGAGAAATGGGACTCCCCTGACCTGCTCGGTTACGTCAAAACCACGCGCAAAGCCGCCGCGCAGTCACCGCTGCTCACTGACACGGGCGATCCACTCCTGGCCCACTGGCGCTTCGGCCTTGGCAAAGTCACCGCCTTCACGTCCGATGCCAAAAGCCGCTGGGCCTCACTGTGGATCGCGCGCTGGCCCGGATACGGCCGATTTTGGTCACAAGTCCTCCGCGAGACCGCCCGCGCCCCGCAGGGACGCTTCATGGACCTAGCCACCACACTTCAAGGCGATGATGCCCTCGTCACCGTCGATCTTCTCTCCGATGCTGGCACCCGCGCCAACAACGCCACCGTCACCGCCGAGGTCTTCCACATCGCCGCGGATGCCTTGGGCGCGCCGATGCAGGCTCAGCAGCAGATCACGCTAACGCAGACAGCCCCCGGTCAATACACCAGCCACTTCCGTCCCACCGATCCCGGTGTGTATCTCATCCGCGCCCGCTCCGGAGCCGAGATGGTCTCCACCGGCCTCGTGCACAATCCCAGCAGCGAGTCCAGTCTCGGCACGGTGAATGAAGCGCTTCTGCGTGAAGCCGTGATGCTCACCGGCGGTGATTATCTCGACACCGACCGCCTGCCCGACCTCGCCAGCACACGCACCGCACAGCACATCGAGCTGTGGCCTCAATTGATCCTGGCAGCGCTATTCCTGTTCCTCATCGACACAGCCATTCGGCGCTGGGAGCATGTCAGCGGACTCCTGGCAGTTGTCATGAGGAAAGCGTGAACCAAAAGTCCCTGACCGGCCACAACGAGCGTCTCATCATCCTCACGACTCTTTTGGAGAAAGAGCGAATTCATGACACTCCTGACCAAGCCTGATGCTCACCTTATTCTTGATGGAATCGATATCGACGGCCTTCTGGGCTGCCGCAGCTGCAACAGCAGCCATTGCAATGGAGAATGCGAGAGTGCAGATATGTTTCATGGCTGGCTGGATTTGACTTTCATTCACCGGACGCGCTCAGATCACCACGGATCAAACGCCTGCAAGTGGTAGGCATCGAGGACGAAACAAATGACATACGAACAGATGACCGCATCCGATTCATGTTCGCCATTGCGTTGAACGACGAGCAGTCACGTCTTTCTTTGCTGGATATTTAGAGGCTGACGCGAGCACCTTGATTTCTTGGTCCTTTTCATCTGCGACGAAACGGTGTCATCGGCCTGCGGCTCCAAGCTGTAACAAAAACCGCCGTGCCGGGTATCTATAGCCTATAAGCCTCACACCATGCCCATGACCACCCTCCAATCACCCGACGAAGGACGGCTCCGAAGAAAACATCGCCAAAACGCGCCGTTTGGCTATTATCCGGCCAGTTCCGGCCCTTCTTTCCCGGCAGGAGGGAGCGGGAAGAAGCCCATTGCATACTTATGAACTCGATGCTTCACCTTTCATTTCCCTCACCCCTCCGCGTTTGTTGGATCTACTGTAGAGCTGTCGCTTGCATTCTGGGACGCATTGGGAAACACCATCTGGTCTGGCTTCTCGTGATTGGCTCCGTGCTCATGGCCGCTGCGGCACAGGCGCAGACGATCACGATCACCACGCTGGACACCGGCACGGGTGACACGGGGCAATACAGCTCCCATGCCATCGTGAACGGAAACCCGGCGGTCGCTTATTATAACGCCACGGACAAAAATTTGATGTTTGCCCGCAATACTGCGGCGGACGGCAGTGGCTCATGGGCGGTCACCACCGCAGACGCGAACATCAACGACGTGGGTCGATATGCTTCGCTGACCGTGATCAATGGCAGCCCGGCCATCAGCTACTACGACAACACCAATGACGACCTGAAATATGTGCGTGCCAGCGATGCGAACGGCACGGCCTGGGGCACGCCCGTGGTCGTGGAGGGCAGCAATGACGTGGGGCAGCATTCCTCGCTGGCCGTCGTGAATGGCAACCCGGCCATCAGCTACTACAACGCCACCAGTCTCGACCTCCGGTATGTGCGCGCCACGAACACGAGCGGAACGAACTGGGGCACCCCAGTGACCGTGGAGGGCACTGGCAGCGTGGGCAGCCATGCCTCGCTCAAAGTCGTCGATGGGAATCCGGCCATCAGCTACTACGACGGCACCAATTTCGATCTCAAATACGTCCGCGCCACCGACTTGTCCGGCACGGCCTGGAGTGCGCCTGTGGTCGTGGACAGCATCGACAATGTCGGAACCTTCACTTTCCTGGAAATCGTGGATGGCAGTCCTGCCATCAGCTACCGCGACGAGACCAATGGTGACCTCAAATATGTGCGTGCCAGCGATGTTAGTGGTGCGGCATGGAGCACCCCGCTGACACTGGACAGCGCCGCCGTCGTGGGCGGATGGACCACTCTCAAGATCGTCAGTGGCAATCCTGCCATCAGCTATTCCGACAGCACCAACTCGGATTTGAAATTCATCCGTGCAAGCAATGCAGGCGGGACAAACTGGGACGCGCCTATCACGATGGACGCTTTCGGCAGTGTGGGTGGGTATGCCTCGCTGGCCGTCGTCAGCGGGCAACCAGCCATTAGCTACTACGATACCACGAATGGTGATCTCAAATTCAGCCGCGCCAGCGATGCAGGTGGCACCACCTGGCCTGCGGCGGCCATTGTGGATCGGGGCAAAGGCGATGTTGGGTCGTTCACCTCACAGGCCATAATTGATGGCAACCCGGCCATCAGCTACTTCGATGTGCTCAATGAAGACCTCAAATTTATACGAGCCAACGATGCGAGCGGCACAACTTGGAGCGCACCCGTGGTCGTGGACAGCACGAATGATCCAGGTCGCTACAACTCGCTGGCGGACATCAATGGCTTCCCCGCCATCAGTTATGCAGGCGGCGACACCAACCTCAAGTATGTGCGGGCCAGCGACGCGAACGGTGTGAACTGGAACGCACCGCTCACAGTCGCCACTTTTGGTAGCAGCACCTCGTTGGCTCTCGTCAACGGCAACCCTGCCATTGGATTTCGCAACTACGTCAGCGCCAACCTCATGTATGTGCGGGCCAGTAATGCTGGCGGGACGAGTTGGGGCACCGTCGTGGATCTAGGCGGCACAGGTGACGTGGGTTACTACACCTCGCTGGCCATCGTTAATGGTTTCCCAGCCATCAGTTCCTACGACGGCACCAATGCAAACCTTCAGTTTTCGCGGGCCAACGATGCAAACGGGACGAGTTGGGCTGGGCGTATTGATCTGGAGAGCGCGAATGATGTGGGTGCCTTCACTTCCATGTTCATTGTTAATGGCAACCCTGCCATCTGCTATCAGTCGGGCACTAGCACAGCCCTCAAGTACATGCGCGCGCTCGATGCGAGCGGTACCACCTGGGGCACACCTGTGGTCGTGGACAACTCCGGCCATGATGGCAATGATACCTCGCTGAAAATCATCGCAGGCTACCCGGCGATCAGCTACCGAGGTGGAAGCATCAGCAACGGTGACCTCAAATATGTGCGTGCCACCGATGTGAATGGCTCCCGGTGGGGTACTCCCCTGACCGTGGACAGCGCTGGCGATGTCGGCCACTACACCTCCTTGGCCGTGGTGAACGGCCTCCCCGCCATCAGTTACTACGACGCCACCAACGGTAATTTGAAGTGGGCCACCATCGGCACCTATCCCGACATCGACGTGGAGCAGCCCTCCGGCACCCGGCTGGAGGACGGCACGAGCACCGTGGCCTTTGGGTCGGTCATACCAGCCACCAGCACTGCGCCCTTCACCTTCACCGTGATAAACACCGGCACCAGTAATCTCACGCTGGGGGCCATCACCAAGAGCGGCTCCCATCCGGCGGACTTTGCCGTGGACACCAACGGCATGGCTGGCGTCCTGGCACCCGGAGCCAGCACCACTTTCACCGTCACCTTCACCGCAGGTGCGACGGGTGCGCGCAGCGCCACCATCCGCATCGCCAATGATGTGGCCAGCCCCAAGAACCCCTACGACATCTTGCTCACCGGCAATGGCGCGCTTTCCCCGAACGCCAATCTCACCGGGCTGACCATCAGCGGCGGCACATTGGGCGTGGCTTTTACCCCAGGGACAACGAGCTACACTTTCACGACCTCCCCTGGAGCCACGTCCGTGTCTGTGACTCCCTCGCCGGCGGAAGGTGCCTCTTCTATCGCGGTGAACGGTGTCACTACGACGGCTGGTCAGACCCGTATCGTGCCTTTGGGATTGGGGACATACACCATTTCCATTGTCGTCACCGCGCCGGATGGTGTGACGACAAAAACCTATACCCTGAGTGGCTCGCTTCCACCCGGTACGCTGATCCGCCCCGGCACCGTTCCCACCGGCCTCAAAGGCTGGTGGAAAATGGACGAGGCATCAGGCACTCGCGCGGACTCGTCCGGCATCGGAAATCACCTCACATCGCAAAACAATGTGGGCAGCGCGGTGGATGATTATTGGGCCACAGGGGAACGCAGCGCGGATTTGGAGTCAACCGCATCACAATACCTCTCCATCACGGATGCCGCTCAAACCGGGCTTGGGATGACTTCCACCTACACTTTCAGTGCATGGATCAAGATGGAGTCCATCAATGACTTCATGCCAATCGCAGGCAAGACCGTCGGCACAAACGGTTACGCCTTTCTCATCCGCTCGAGCGGTGATTTGGCCGTCAACCACGGCACAGGGGTGGCCACTTTCTCCGCCGGACTGGCGGTGGGTAAGTGGCAGCATGTGGTCGTGGTTTATGACGATCCGAACGACAAACTTTCCTGCTACGTTGATGGTAATTTAAAAGGAGTGGCCGCCGTCACCACCAATCCTCCTGCCAGCACTGATTTCTTTGGCCTGGGCAAGCACAATGCCGACGGCATTTACTTCGACGGCATGATGAAGGACGTGGCTGTATGGGAAAGGCCGCTCACATCCTTGGAGGTCAAATCCCTCGCCTCCGGTATCGACGTGAGCACGGCCTATCGTCCCGGCAATGTCTCGGTAGCTCCGACGGCGTGGTGGAAGCTCAATGAAGTCAGCAGCGGTTCCAGCGCGGTCACGCGGGCGGACAGTGCGGCGGTGGCGCATCCGCTGACGGACAACAACACCGTGGGCACTTCGGGCGGTTATCTTGATGGTGCCAGCGCCAAGTTTACGAGCGCCAGTTCGGAATATCTCACCGCTGCGGACTCACCGGACTGGACCATCGGCAGCGGAGATGCCTCTCTCGGCACCTGGGTGCGGTTTGAAACCATGGCTCCCGGTACGGATTACCCACTGTTCTGCCACAACGAGAACGGATCGAATTACTGGGTTCTCAACGTTGCCTACTTGGGCGGACGTCACTGGTTGAGGCTAGTGCATGCCGTGGGTAACACGCTCACCATCGACTTGCAGGCCGACTGGCAGCCTGTGGCGGGCGTCTGGTATCATGTGACATGGACGAAGCAGGGAACGCAGCATCGGTTTTATGTGGATGGAAAGCAGATTGGTTCCCCACAGACCAGCGCTGTGGCGATGAATGATTACGGCGGCCAAGTCATTCTCGGTCGTATTTCTGACGTAGGCCTCTTTTTGAACGGTCGCCTCGCAGACATGGCCTTCTGGAAAGGCTACGCACTGTCCGCCTCCGAAATCAAAGCTCTGGCGACGGCACTGCCGGTGCAGAAGGCGGGGATCGTCTCCTACTGGCCGCTAGATGAGGCTAGTGGTGCCCGGAGTGATGCCATTGGAACGAATCATCTCAGTGCGGTGAATGGCCCAGCCTCCGCAACGGGTCTTGTCGGCTCTGCGGCGGATTTTGAATCCACGAGCTCGCAGTATTTAAGGATCGCCAGCGGTGCCCAGAGCGGTCTGAACCCCACGCAGGCACTCACCGTGCTCGGCTGGGTGAAGCCGGAGTCCACTGGCAGCATCCAGGTCATCGCGGCGCGTGGCTACGGAAACAACGGCTACGGCCTGTCGTATCGTGCCAGTGGAGCGGGGCAGTTTGACACTGGCCCCGGTGCCGGCAGCAGCAGCACGACAGTGAGCGCGGGCGCGTGGACCTTCCTTGGCGGCGTGTGGGATGGCGGACGGAAGGTCTATTTCAATGGTGCCATCGAAAGCAACGGCGCAGGCACCGGCCCCTCCAGCACCACGCATGACTTCACGCTCGGAGCCAATGACATGCCCGGCGAATACACGGATGGTCTCGTGGACGAGGTGCTTGTAGCCCGGCGTTGGTTCCGGGACGAGGAAGTGAAGGCGCTGTATCTGCGTGGGCTGAATGGCCTGAATGCCGTCAATTCCAGCAATGCGGATGCGTCAGCCCTCACACTGAGCACTGGCACCCTGAGTCCGGTTTTTGCCAGCGGCACGACGAGCTACACCGCCAGCGTGGGCTACAACAGCTACAGTCTCACCGTCACCCCCACCGTGGCGCAGGCGAATGCGACGATCACAGTCAATGGCAGCGCGGTCTCGTCTGGCAATGCCAGCGGTAGCCTTCCGCTCAATGTCGGGGCCAATACGATCACCGTCCTCGTCACCGCGCAGGATGGTACCACGACGAAGACCTACACGATCACAGTCACGCGTGCGGCGTCGGTGGCGGGGGATGTGGAGCAGGGCTTCAATCCTGATCCTTATGGTGATGTGTCCGCCGTCATCTCTAGCACAGCGGTGCAGGCGGATGGGAAGATCATCATCGGGGGCCATTTCACCGTCACCGCTGGGGTTTCGCGCAGTTACCTCGCGCGGCTGAATGCGGACGGGACGTTGGATCCCGGCTTCAATCCCAATGCGGGCTACGACGTTCAAAGCCTGGTGGTGCAGGTGGATGGAAAAATTCTCGTCGGAGGCACCTTCACCACGATGGGCGGGTTGCCGCGCAACCGCATCGCGCGGCTGAATGCTGATGGCACGCTGGACAGCGGCTTCGATCCCAATGCGGACGGCGATGTTTACTGCACGGCGGTACAGATGGATGGTAAGATCCTCATCGGCGGCTACTTCACCACGATGAGCGGGGTGGCGCGCAACAGCATCGCGCGGCTGAATGTGAACGGCACGCTGGACCCCGGCTTCAACCCAAATGCGAGCGACCGGGTGGTTATCACAGCGGTGCAGCCGGATGGAAATATCCTCGTCGGGGGATTCTTCACCACGCTGGGCGGAGTGACGCGCAACTACATCGCGCGGCTTAATGCGGCCGGCACGCTGGACACAGGTTTCAATCCCAATGCGAACAACGTTGTTTACAGCACGGCGACGCAGGCGGATGGGAAGATCGTCATCGGGGGATTCTTCACCACGATGGGCGGGATGACGCGCAATTACATCGCGCGACTCAATGTTGACGGCACGCTGGACAGTGGCTTCAACCCCAATGCGGACAACTATGTTCGCAGCACGGCGGTGCAGGCGGATGGGAAAATCATCATCGGGGGCGATTTCACTACGGTGGGCGGGATGCCCCGCAACCGCATCGCGCGGCTCAATGCGGACGGCACGCTGGACACCAGCTTCAATCCCAATGCGAACAACCACGTTTACAGCGCGGCGGTGCAGGCGGATGGAAAGATCGTCATCGGTGGCACCTTCATCAATGTTGGAGGGGTGGAAAGCAACTACATCGCTCGGCTGGAGAATGGCCTCGCCACGCAAAGCCTGACCGTCCCTGACGCCAGCCGCATCCAGTGGCTGCGCGGCGGCACCTCGCCGGAGGCACAGGTAGTTGCGTTTGAAGTGTCCACGGATGGTGGCTCGAATTTCAGTGTGCTTGGTGCGGGGGCGCGTATCAGCGGTGGTTGGGAGCTGACCGGAGTAAGTCTGCCCACCAGCGGCCAAATCCGTGCCCGTGCGCGCACACCAGGGGGGCTTTACGGCAGCTCCAGCGGCCTGGTGGAGACGGTGGCGGCCTTTAGCGGCCTGCCGGTGCCGGACATCGCAGTATTCAACGGCACCACGCTCACTGCACCGAACGAACGCGTGGATAACACCGGTACGCAGTCCTTTGGCACGGCCGATCTGGCGAGCGTGAACACGGTGCAGACCTTTTCGATCCGCAATGATGGCGCTGTGGCGCTCTCCGGCCTCGCTTTGAGCATCGCAGGCTCTCAAGCGGGCGATTTCACCCTCGGCAACCTCGGTGCGACAACGCTGGCCCCAGGAGCGAGCACGACTTTCACCATGACCTTCACGCCGCAGAGCTTCGGTGCCCGAAACGCCGTGATCAGCATCGCTAGCAACGACTTTGATGAGACGCCCTTTGAGATTCCAGTCAGCGGCACCGGCGGCAATGCTCTCGTCGCGGCCTTCACCGCTGCGAACACCATCCCACTGACCAGCAACGGCTTCACCGCCACCGGCAGCACGATCAATCTCACGCTCGGCTTTGCTCCGACCGCCGGGATGGAATTGACCGTGGTAAACAACACCAGCGCGAATCCCATCAACGGCACCTTCAGCAATCTGGCGCAGGGCCAGGCCGTGGCGCTGAGCTTCGGCGGCAGCGCCTACAACTTCTTCGCCGACTACTCCGGCGGTGATGGGAATGACCTCGTGCTGGTGATGCAAGGGCCTGGCGTGCTGGATTACACGTTTGGGGGCACTGGCAAAGTGACCTCCTCCCTCGGCAGCGGGGATGATCGAGGCCAAAGTGTGGCAGTGCAGAGCGATGGAAAAATCGTCATGGCAGGTTATTCGTTCAATGGCAGCAACAACGACTTCGCGTTGGTGCGGTATAACCTGAATGGGACGCTGGATACAAGCTTCGGCACAGGTGGCAAAGTCACTACCCCAATTGGTAGCAGCAATGACTACGGCCAAAGCGTGGCGCTGCAAAGCGATGGGAAGATCGTCGTTGCCGGATTCTCCTCCAACGGGCTCTATGTTGATTTTGCGCTGGCACGCTATAATGCCAACGGGACGTTGGATACGAGTTTTGGCACGGGTGGCAAAGTGGTCACTTCTGCTAATGTTAATGGTGCTGATGATCGGTCTTACAGCCTGACATTGCAGAGCGACGGAAAGATCGTGGTTGCCGGATATGGAACCTCCATTGATCTCATCGTGGTGCGCTACACCACGAGTGGAGAACTGGACGTTACTCTAGACGGGGATGGCATCGTCACCACATCTTTTGGGGGTATCTGGGACCAAGCTTACAGCGTGTTGGTGCAAGCCGATGGAAAAGTTGTTATTGCTGGTCACACTTATAGTTCTGGCACAAGAAAGTTTGCCTTGGTTCGCTACTCGGTCACCGGAGCTTTGGATGCCAGTTTCGGCACGGGAGGTAAGGTGACCACGTCAATAGGCAGCGGCGACAGTTACGGCCAAAGCATGATACTACAGAGCGACGGCAAGATCGTCGTGAGTGGGCAGTCCTCCAACGGCAGCAATACCGACTTTGCGCTGGTACGCTACAATGCCAACGGCACGCTGGACACTGGCTTCGGCACGGGCGGCAAGGTTGCCACACCCATCGGCAGCGGTAACGACAGCGGTGACAGCGTAGCATTGCAAAGCGACGGGAAGATCGTTGTGGCTGGGTATTCCTCTAACGGCAGCAACAACGACTTTGCGGTGGTGCGCTACCTTACCAACGGCAGCCTTGACACTAGCTTCCATGGCACTGGCAAGGTCACGATACCCATCGGTAGTGGCGACGAAGCTGGAGCGGACATGTCGCTGCAGAGCGATGGTAAGATCGTGATCGTGGGAACCAGCTTCAACGGTAACAACTACGACTTCGCCGTGGTCAGGCTCCTGGGTGACACATCCCATGAGGTCACCTTTGCCTCCGCCTCTGATGTGCCGCTGAACGCCAACGGCTTTACCGCCACGGGGCAGACGGTGAACCTTACGCTCGCTTTTGCGCCGCCAGTGGGATCCGTTCTGACGCTGGTGAACAACACGGGCACCACGCCCATCAGCGGCGAGTTCACCAACCTCACCCACGGCCAGCTCGTGCCGCTGACCTACAGTGGCATCACCTACAACTTCACCGCCAGCTACAGCGGCGGAACGGGGAATGACCTGACGCTGACAGCCCTGGCTGGGGCGTTGGACTCAACTTTCAATGGGATGGGAAAACGCATCACGACCATCGGCAGTGCCAAGGACTCCGCTTACTGCATGGCGATGCAGAGTGACGGCAAGATCGTGGCGGCGGGAATTTCCTTTAATGGCAGCAACAACGACTTCGCCGTAGTGCGCTACAATGCGGATGGCACTCTCGACTCGACCTTTAACAGCACCGGGAAAGTGACCACAGCCATTGGCAGCGGCGATGACGATTGCTACGATGTGGTCGTGCAGAGTGATGGCAAGATCGTGGCCGCAGGATTTTCGTTCAACGGCAGCAACCTGGATTCCGCCCTTGTGCGATACAATGCAAACGGGAGCCTGGACACCACCTTCAACGGCACAGGCAAGCTGACTATCGCCTTCGGTAGTGGTGACGATCAATTCGCCAATCTGGCTCTGCAGAGCGACGGCAAGATCGTGGTCACGGGCTATGTCAGCAACGGAGGCAATCTTGACTTCTCGGTGGCTCGCTTCAATGCCAATGGCACGCTGGACACGAGCTTCAACAGCACGGGGAAGGCATCGGTCGATATGAGCGGTGGCTTGGACAATACCAACGATGTGCTGGTGCTCAGCGATGGGAAGATCCTCGTGGCAGGAACGGTGGCCGGTGGCCCCTTCGGCATGGTGCGCTTCAATGCGAATGGCAGCATTGACACCACCTTTGGCAGCGCTGGCAAGGTCATTACAGCCGCTGGGTCTGGTCATGGCACTGCCATCGCCCTGCAAAGCGATGGCAAAATTCTGTTCGCAGGGTATGCGGGTCCGGGAGCAGCGAACCTCATGGACTTTCGAGTGCTGCGCTATCATCCAGATGGCAGTCTGGACACCACCTTTGGCAGCAGCGGCCAGGTGACCACCGATTTCGGCGGTGATCAAGACAGCGCCGGGGCAATCGCGGTGCAAAGCAACGGTAAAATCGTGGTGGCGGGCTATTCCTCCATGCCGACGAATTATGATGCCTCCGTGGTGCGCTACAACGTGGATGGTAGCCTGGACACGAGCTTCAACGGCACCGGCAATTTCACCATCCCTGTCGGCGCTGGCAACGATCTTGGAGCTGACATCTCCTTGCAGAGCGACGGTAAGATTGTGATTGTGGGGTCCAGCCACAATGGCAGCAACGACGACTTCGCCGTCGTGAGACTCCTCGTGGAAACAGATCATGCCGCGACTTTTGCCTCCGTCTCTACGGTTCCGCTTACCGCCAACAGTTTCTCTGCCACCGGACAGACTGTTATCATCACACTAGGCTTCATACCCACCGCAGGCAGCGTGCTTACTTTGGTCAACAACACTGGCTCTAGCGCCATCATGGGCACCTTCACCGGCCTCGCGAACGGTCAGATCGTGCCGCTGACCTACAACGGCCTCACCTACAGCTTCCTCGCCAGCTACACGGGCGGCACGGGGAACGATCTGACGCTGACGTCACTGTCTGGAGCACTGGACGGAGGCTTCGGCACGACGGGCAAGGTGGTGACGGAGATCGGTAGCGGGGATGACATCGGCTTTGCGGTGGCGCAGCAAGGCGACAGTAAGCTGGTGGTCGCCGGAACTGCCCACAATGGTTCCAATGATGACATTGCCGTAATGCGCTACCTGGCGGACGGGACGCTGGATCTGACATTCAATGGAACGGGAAAGGTCATCACCGCCATCGGTAGCGGCAATGACACGGCGCAAAGCGTGGCCGTGCAGAGCGATGGCAAAATCGTCGTGGCGGGGGCCACACACAATGGCAGCAACCTGGACTTCGCGGTGGTGCGTTACTTAGCCACTGGGGCGCTCGACACGGGCTTTGGCACGGGTGGTAAAGTCATCACACCGATCAGTGGCGGGAACGATGGAGCCTACGGCCTGGTTTTGCAGGTGGACGGCAAGATTCTCGCCGCAGGCTATGCCGGGACGAGCAATAGTGACTTTGCCCTCGTGCGCTACACGAGCAGCGGTGCCCTGGACACGAGCTTCAATGGCACGGGCATAGTGACCACATCTCTTGGCAGCAACTCGGATGTGGCCCGGAGTGTGGCGGTGCAGAGCGATGGGAAAATCCTCGTGGCAGGTTATACCTGGAACGGCGGCGACAACGACTTTGCGCTGGTGCGGTATTCCAGCGCTGGCGTGATGGATGTGGGCTTTGGAGCTGTGACGACGCCGATCGGCATCCATGACGAGGCCTATGCCATGTCCGTGCAGAGTGATGGTAAAATCCTGCTCTCAGGCCGCAGCTACAACGGCAGCAACTATGACGTCTCTGTGGTTCGCTACCTGAACACAGGTGGCCTAGATACGGGTTTCGGCACGGGCGGCAAGATCACCACGCCCATCGGCAGCGGTACCGATGTGGGTCCCAGCATGGCGATACAGAGTGATGGGAAGATCGTCGTGGCCGGTTACTCGGACAATGGCAGCAACTTTGATATGGCACTGCTGCGCTACACCACCAGCGGAACACTGGACACCAGCTTCCATGGCACGGGTAAGCTAACCACGCCTTTCGGTAGCGGTCATGACCAGTGCTATGGCATGACCTTGCAGACAGATGGAAAGATCGTTCTGGCGGGATATGCTTCCAACGGCAGCAACAACGACTTTGCTTTGGCTCGGTATCTCGTTGAAACGACGCATGCTGCGACGTTTGCCGCTGAATCGACCGTGCCGCTGAATGCCAATGGCTTCACCGCCACCGGACAGACGGTGAACATTACGCTGGGCTTTGCGCCGTCCATTGGCACGGAACTCACGCTCGTGAACAACACGAGCACGCTTCCGATCACTGGCACCTTCACCAACATCGCCCACGGAGCGACGGTGCCGCTGGTCTTCAACGCCATCACTTACAACTTTATCGCCAACTACAGCGGCGGCACGGGCAATGACCTCACGCTGCTGCTGCCGGGGCCGGGCGGACTGGATTACACTTTCAATGGCAGTGGACGGGTGACGACGGCGATTGGCTCCTCGCAGGATTATGCGAAAGCAGTCGCAATCCAGAGTGATGGCAAAGTGGTTGTGGCTGGCTTCATCGACTCCGCAACGGTCAATGATTTTGCCTTGGCGCGTTACCTCCCGGACGGCGCGTTGGACACCGGTTTTGGCAGTGGCGGGAAAGTGGTCACGGATTTCGCCGGCCATTCGGATTATGGGAGAGGGGTGGCCATTCAGAACGACGGGAAGATTATTGTGGCAGGCCAGAGTTACAATGCTGTGGGGACTCAGCGCTTCTTTGCGCTGGCCCGTTACAACGCCAACGGCACGCTGGACACCGGATTCGGCACCGGAGGGAAAGTAACCACCATGGTGGGCGCCGGCGGCATCGACGACGGACAGGCTGTCGTCGTCCAATCCGACGGGCGGATCATCGTGGCTGGTTCCTCTTACACGGGAACGAGCCATGACTTCGCCATGGTTCGCTACAACAGCAACGGCACGCTGGACACCAGCTTTGATGGTGATGGCAAGGCGACCACTCCGATCGGCGGCGTGTCCGCTGTCGCGTCTGCGCTGGCACTTCAAAGCGATGGCAGGATCGTGGCCGCTGGGTACGCGACCATCAGCGGCGACAGCGTTCTCGCGCTTGCGCGCTACAACACCAACGGCTCCCTCGACTCCACCTTCAACGCCTCGGGCAAGATCACCACCGCCGTTGGCAGTAGCAACGATGGCCTCACTGCCGTCGCGCTCCAACCGGATGGCAAAATCATCGCCGGAGGCTGGACGCACAACGGCAGCAACTTCGACAGCATGCTGGCACGTTACCTTGCGGATGGCACGCTGGACGCCAGCTTTGACGGTGACGGCATCCTGACCACTGCTGTGAGCAGCGGCAACGATGAGGTTTATGCCCTCACCCTCCAGCCGGACGGAAAAATTGTGACCGCCGGCTACTTCAAAAATGGCATCAACAACGACGCGATTGTGATGCGCTACCATGCCAACGGCACACCAGACACCGCCTTCCATGGCAATGGCAGGACTTTCCCTGGCTTTGGCGCTGGTGATGATTACGCCACGGCCGTGGCAGTGCAGTGGGATGGTGCCATCGTTGCCGCAGGCTTCGCCAACACAGGCAGCGACTATGATTTTGCCATTGTCAGGTTCACCGTTGAAACGTCTCTGGACGCCGCCTTTGCCTCCGCCACTGACAATCCGCTAAGTGCCGGTGGCCTGACCGCCACTGGACGCTCAATCAATCTCACGCTGGGCTTTGCTCCCTCGCTGGGGACGGAGTTGCGCTTGCTCAACAACACCGGTTCATTGCCGATCACCGGCACCTTCACCAACCTCGCCAATGGAGCAACGGTGCCGCTGGTGTTCAACGCCATCACCTACAACTTCATCGCCAACTACAGCGGCGGTACGGGCAATGACCTCACGCTGCTGCTTCCAGGACCTGGCGGACTGGATTACACTTTCAATGGCAGAGGTAAGACAGTGACCGCCATCGGCAGCGGTCATGAGAATGCGGAGAGCGTGGTGGTGCAACCGGATGGAAAGATCATCGCCGTGGGTTATACCTTCAATGGCAGCAACGATGACTTTGCCGTGGTGCGCTATCTTGCGGACGGCACGCTGGACAGCAACTTTGGCACCGGTGGCAAGGTGAGCACGGACTTCGGTGGCGGCAACGACTACGCCTACGGGGTCGTCGTGCAGACGGATGGGAAGATCGTCGTGGTCGGGGGGACCGACAGCGGCAACCCTGACTTTGCACTGGCCCGCTACAACACCGACGGCAGTCTGGACACCAGCTTTGGCACCAGCGGGAGGGTGATCACCGCCGTGGGCAGCAGCTACGAGTTTGCCCGGAGCGTTGTGCTGCAGAGCGACGGCAAGATCGTGGTGGCGGGGTATTTTTACAACGGCAGCAACAGCCGCGACTTCGCGCTCGTGCGCTACACCACCAACGGCAGCCTGGACAGCAGCTTTGGCACCGGCGGCAAGGTGACCACCAACTTCGGTGGCGGCAGCGTGGACGAGGCCCACAGCCTGGTTTTGCAGAGCGATGGGAAGATCGTCGCCGCCGGAACTTCCAACAGCGGCAGCAACGAAGACTTCGCGCTGGCGCGCTACACCAGCAACGGCAGTCTGGACCCCAGCTTTGACGGCGATGGCCTCGTTACCACCAACCTCAGCAGCGGCAGCGACGATTTTGGTTACAGCGTGACACAGCAAGCGGATGGCAAGATCGTCGTGGGCGGATCAACCTTCTCCGGTGGCAATGGCGACAGCGTGCTGCTGCGCTACACCACCAACGGCACCCTGGACACCAGCTTTAACAGCACCGGCAAGGTGATTGCCTCCCTCAACGCGGGCAACGACGAACTCTACGGTGTCGCCGTGCAGAGCGATGGCAAGATTCTTGCCGCCGGATATGCGGGGACGTCTCCGAGCAGTGATTTCGCCCTGCTGCGTTACAACACTAATGGCACGTTGGACACCTCCTTCTACGGCACTGGCAAAGTCATCACGCCGGTGGGCAGCGGCAATGACGTGGGCAAGGCCCTGGCCCTGCAAACCAATGGCCGGGCAATCGTCGCTGGCGGCTCCAACAACGGCAGCAACAATGATTTCGCCCTGGTGCGTTATCTGGCAGAGACCACACATGACGCGACCTTTGCCGCCGAATCGAGCGTGCCGCTGAATGCGAATGGCTTCGCGGCAACGGGCCGCACGGTGAATCTTACGCTTGGTTTCGCTCCGTCGATCGGCACCGAACTTCGATTGGTGAACAACACGGGGACGAATCCCATCACCGGCACCTTCACGAACATCGCCAACGGCGCGACGGTGCCGCTGACCTACAACAACGTGACCTACAACTTCATCGCCAACTACACTGGCGGTACGGGCAATGACCTCACGCTGCTGCTGCCAGGACCGGGAGCGCTGGACTACACCTTCAATGGCAGCGGGCGGGTGACGACGGCGATAGGCAGCGGGGATGACGTCGCTCGGTCGGTAGCGGTGCAGACGGATGGGAAAGTGGTGGTGGTTGGCAAAAGCTCCAACGGCACCAATTTCGACTTTGCTGTGGCACGATATTATCCAGATGGCACGCTTGACCCGGCTTTCGGAGCGGGCGGAAAAGTAACAACCAATTTCGGTAGCACTGATGATGAGGCCACTGCGGTCTTATTGCAGAATAACGGGAATATCACCGTCATTGGCCGCTCAGGTGCTTATCCGAATTATGTCTTCGCTCTAGCACGGTACACGAGCGCGGGAGCATTGGAAGCCAGCTTTGGCAGCGGGGGAAAAGTAACTACCGCACTTGGCGGTGGAAATCTCGGTGCTTATGCCGCTGCCGTGCAGAGTGATGGTAAAATCATTGTTACAGGACGAAACGCCACTGGTTCGGTGGGTCCCTACTCCTGCGTGACCGTGCGCTATAACACCGACGGCACGCTCGACACCAGCTTTGGAGGTACTGGCATCGTCAACACCGACCTTGGTGGCACCGCCAACGGCGGCCAGGGGGTAGCCGTGCAGGGCGATGGAAAAATCCTAGTGGCCGGTTACATGGACAGCGGCGGCAACGAAGACTTCGCTTTAGTGCGCTATAATTCCAACGGTAGCCTGGACACCAGCTTCGCTGGAACGGGCAAGGTAATCACTTCAATCGGTATCAGCAGTGAAAACGGCGACGCTGTCGTTTTGCAAGGCGACGGCAAAATACTCGTGGCAGGCTACATGAATGCCGGTGGAGGCGATTTTGATTTTGCAGTCGTCCGCTACAACACGAACGGCAGCCTCGACACCAGTTACAACGGCACTGGGAAAGTAACGACTTCCTTTGGCAGCGTCGAGGACCTTGGCTATAGCGCTGCCTTACAGGCTGACGGCAAACTGCTAGTAGCGGGTTATTCGAAGTTGGCCTCCAGTTTTGTTTTCGCGCTGGCACGCTACAACACCAACGGCACTCTCGACTCAAGTTTCGGCAACGGTGGCAAAATAACCACCGCCGTTGGCAGCAGCGATGACCGCGCTTTTTCCCTGGCTCTTCAATCCAATGGCAAAATTGTCGTCGCAGGAGAATCTTTCAACGGATACAACTATGACTTCGCCCTGGCACGCTACACCGTCGAAACGACGCATGCGGCGACGTTTGCAGCCGCGACGGATGTGCCTCTGACTTCAAATGGCATAGCGGCCACTGGCCGCACGCTCAACATCACGCTAGGCTTCACGCCAACTACCGGCACGAGCCTCAAAGTCTTCGACAACACCTCCTTGCAGCCGATTTCGGGCCAGTTCGTGAACTTGGAGCAGGGGCAGACGGTGACGCTGAACTACAGCGGGACGGACTACAGCTTCGTGGCGAATTACTTCGGCGGGGATGGCAATGATCTGGTGCTGCAATGGGCTTACACACGGCTGGTGGCCTGGGGCATCAACACGGGCGGGGCGCTGGGGATCAGCGGCACGGCGGCGCAGGCGAGTGTGCCGACGCAGGTGGTGGCGACGCCGGTGATCGAGGGAAAGACGATCTTCTCAACCGCGACGGGACGTGATTTCAGCCTTGCCGTGACCTCAGACGGTACGGTGGCGGCCTGGGGGGCGAATTCGGATGGTCAACTTGGCAACAGCAGCACTGCCAATGCGCCCGTGCCGGTCGCGGTGACGACGAGTGGCGTGTTGAACGGGAAAAAGGTGATCGCCGTGTCAGCGGGGTGGAAGCACAGCCTGGCGCTGTGCTCGGACGGCGCGGTGGCGGCCTGGGGTGACAATGCGTATGGCCAGCTCGGCAACAACAGCACTCTGGACAGCGCCATGCCGGTGCTGGTGAACACGGCGGGGGTGCTGGCAGGACGCCGCGTGGTGGCGGTGGCGGCGGGCTTCTCCCACAGCGCCGCACTTTGCTCTGACGGCACGGTGGTGTGCTGGGGGGACAATGATTCCAAGCAGCTCGGCAACAACCTCACTGCACGCAGTTCCGTGCCGGTGGAAGTGGTGGCGACCGGTGTGCTGGCTGGGAAAGCGGTGAAAGCCATCGCGGCGGGTTATTCCCACACGCTGGCGCTTTGCGCCGATGGTACGGTGGCGGCGTGGGGATCGAATGCGAACAAACAACTCGGCAACAACAGCACGGCCAACAGTGGTGTGCCGGTGGCGGTGAGCACCTCGGGCGTGTTGAACGGTAAATTCGTGGTGCAGGTCGCGGCGGGTGGTAATGGCAGCATGGCACTGTGCTCTGACGGCACGCTGGCCGCGTGGGGCAACAATGACCGCGGGCAGATCGGCAACAACACCGTGGGCACGAGTTACGGCACGCCTACGGCGGTCGATTTGAGCGGGGTGTTGGCCGGGAAAACGATCACGGGCATTCGTGCAGGCTTCCGGCACGGAATGGCCCGGTGCTCAGACGGCACGGTGGCGGCCTGGGGCTGGAATCAATTCGGTCAGCTCGGCAACAACAACAGCGGCGTGGACAGCGCTGTGCCAGTGGCTGTCTCCGCGACGATGCTGGGCCTGGATGAGCGCTTTGCCGCCATCGCGGGTGGTGCCTACACGGATCATGTGGTGAGCATTGTCAGCGCCGGTCCGCCTGCGCCGATGATTCAAGTGGAGACCACAGAGGGGGTGACCTTGGTCGATAATGCAGTAAGCGGACCCAATTACGGAGGCATCGTCGTGGGCAGCACGAAATCGCAAACTTTCACCGTGCGAAACACCGGCGCGCTGACGCTTTCCGGTATCGCCGCGAGTTTCTCGGGGGCGGGGCAGAGCCACTATGCGATCACGCGGCAGCCAGCCACCACCCTGGCGCCAGGAGATGCGACAAGCATCGCCTTTGCTTTCACCCCGACGAGTTATGGCGGCAAACCAGTGACGCTGCGCATCGCCAGTAATGTGGCCGGGGCATTAAACCCGTTTGAGCTTAACATCAGCGGAACGGGTGACCCCGAACTCTATGCCACCTGGCTCAATGGTACGGAGATTCCAGCGCAGGCAGGAACCTTTGATGCCAGCAGCAAGGAAGTCATTTTCACCCTCGGCTTCGCGCCTGCCACCGGAACAGCACTGATGGTGCTGAACAACACGGGAACCACCTTCATCGACGGTTACTTCGACAGCGCGGTCTATGGACAGCTCGTGCAGGGGCAGGATGTGGAACTCGATTACAATGGAACCACATACACCTTCATCGCCGACTACTTTGGTGGAGATGGCAATGACCTTGTGCTGAGGTGGGCAGGCGCACGTCTGCTCGCCTGGGGTGCGGGAACCAGCGGGCAGCTCGGGAACAGTGCGAGCAGCAACAGCAGTGTTCCTGTCGTGGTGAACATGACCACGGGTGCGCTGGCCGGGAAACGCATCCTGTATGTGACGTGCGGAGCGAATCACAGCGTTGCACTTTGTGCGGACGGGACACTGGCGGCATGGGGCAGCAATGCCTCCGGGCAGCTCGGCAACAACAATGCCACCGGCAACAGCAACGTACCGGTCGCGGTTCTCGATCCGAACAATGCGCTATTAGGCAGAGTAGTGGTCGGCATCACGGCTGGAGCGGACTTTACGCTGGCGCTGTGCAGCGATGGGAAGGTGGCCACATGGGGACGAAACATCGAAGGCCAGCTCGGCAACAACAACATCGGCGTGAACAGCCCTGTGCCGGTGCTGGTGTCCTCCAACGGCCTGCCAGGAGGCAAGACAGCCACCGCTATCGCTGCCGGTGGAACACACGCGCTTGCCCGTTGCGCAGATGGAAGTGTGTATGCATGGGGCAGCAACATTAGCGGCCAGCTTGGTAATGGCGGAACGACCACTTCGGGCGTTCCTGTGGCTGTGGACTTGACCGGCGTGCTAGCAGGCAAAAAGGTGGCACGGCTCGCCGCAGGCTACGGCCATAGCCATGTGGTCTGCACCGACGGCACCCAGGTGGCGTGGGGCGACAACGGTTTCGGAGCTTTGGGCAACAACAGCACCGCAAGCAGCACGGTTCCGGTGCTGGTTGACACGACTGGTATCCTTGCAGGACGTGTCACCGCAGAGATGGGCGCAGGGCAGTATCACTCTGCCTGGCTGGCTAAAGACGGCACGCTCGTAGCCTGGGGGCGCAACAATAATGCGCAACTCGCCTTTGCCACGACCACTGCCTACAGCTCGACTCCATTCGCTGTACCGATGACCGGAGCCATGTCTGGCAAAACGGTCTCGGGGCTCGCGGTTGGAAGGCAGCATCATGTTGTGCAACTCACGGATGGAACGCTCGCCTCCTGGGGTCTTGCCGTCTCGGGTCAAATTGGGAATGGAACCGCGCCCACATTGCCCATAGTGACGCCAGTGGCGGTGAATCTCTCTGCACTGACTGCGGGCGAGACGATCATGCGAGTTAGCTCGGGAACGGGAGCGCTTCACAACGTCAGTTTGGTGGCCAAACCCCTGACGCAGCCCGGCGGACCTCCTGTTGTCACAACGAATGCTGCAACGGCCATTGATAAGACCATCGCCACGCTGAACGGTCTCGTAAGTCCAAACAGCCTCGCGACGACGGCGTATTTCGAATACGGCCTCACCACGAGTTACGGCACGCAGACAAGCGTGCAAAACCCGGGAAGCGGCAGCACCTCGGTGGCGATGACACAAGCCCTCACGGGTCTCCAGGCCAACACGACTTACCATTATCGCATCACCGCGACTAACAGTGGCGGCACGGCAGTGGGGAATGACCTCACGTTCACCACGCTGCCCGATCCACCGGTGGCGGTGACGAGCAGCGCCAACACAATCACGAACACCGGTGCCACGCTGGCGGGCACGGTGAATCCCAACAATCGCGCCACGAGCGTGTACTTTGAGTTCGGCACGACCACGCTCTACGGAAACACGACTGCGCCGCAAAACATCACCGCAGGCAGCAGTAGCGTTGGGGCGATCGCCTCCGTCAGCGGGCTGACGCTGGGGACGACGTATCATTACCGCATCGTCGCCACCAACAGCGGCGGCACCGCTTATGGGGACGACGCCATCTTCACCACGACATCTATCTCCGCGCCGACTCTCGGTGCCGTGAGTGCCAGCAGCATCACCACGACCGGCGCGACACTGAATGGCAGCG
>JANOBP010000148.1:0-8768 GCA_031411715.1 Verrucomicrobiaceae bacterium
TCGCCGAAGGGTGAGGATTGGGACAAGACCGTCGCGCAATGGCGCGCAGTCGCCACGGATGCGGACGCTGTTTTTGACGATGTGGTGAACATCAAGGCCGAAGACATCCCACCGACCGTCACTTGGGGCACCAGCCCGGATCAAGCCATCGCCGTGACCGAGAATGTGCCTTCCGCAGCGGATGCGACCTCGTCAACGCAGCGTGAATCGACCGAAGAAGCGCTTGCCTACATGAAGCTGCAAGGCGGCGCGCCCATCAAGGGCACCAAGATCGACGTGGCCTTCATCGGCTCCTGCACCAATGGCCGTCTGAGTGACTTCCGTGAGGTGGCGAAGTTCATCAAAGGCCGCAAGGTGGCCGCTGGTGTGAAAGCCATCGCCGTTCCCGGCTCGCAGATCGTCGATGTGCTGGCGCGTCAGGAAGGTCTGGACAAGATTTTCAGTGAAGCCGGCTTCGAATGGCGTGCCGCAGGCTGCTCCATGTGTTTGGCGATGAATCCGGACAAGCTCATCGGTGACCAACTCTGCGCCTCCTCTTCGAACCGCAACTTCAAAGGCCGCCAAGGCAGCCCTACAGGCCGCACGGTGCTCATGAGCCCCGTCATGGTCGCCGCCGCTGCCCTCAGCGGCAGCATCGCGGATGCGCGTGAGGTCTTTGCGATTTAAGTAGGCTTTACAAACATCAGCCGGAGAAGGTTCGCGACAGCGTTCTGGAGTGCGCCAGTCCTCTGGCGCTTTCGTGAATCCCTTGGCCTGCGGAACGCTCCAGAGGACTGGAGCACTACAAGACGCTGCCGCGCTTTTGAGAACCCAACTGCCCGGTTACGGCTTCGCCATCTTGAGCGCTGCCTGGGCGGTTTTGAATGCCGCATCAGGCACGCTGAGAGGCGTCATGTTGCTGCGCATGCGGCGGCCCACCGCACCGTCGTTGGTGAGGATGCTGCGCACGGCAGCTGCCGTTTCAGCAGGTGTGTGCGTGCAGATGCCGCAATCGCGTGAGGTGAGCATCTCGGCATTTCCTTCCTCTTGGCCTGGCACGACGTAGTCGATCACAGCGGGGATTTTGGCGGCAAGAACCTCATGCAGGATGGCACCGCCTGCTTTACAGATGACGACGTCATGCGTGCGGAGAAATTCCGGGATGCGAGGCGTCCAGCCGATGATTTCGATGCTTCCTGGCGGCATGGAGTCGGTGAATCGACGCAGCACGTGATAAAGGCGTGAGCCATGCTTGCCGACTGGGAGCGTAAGCTTGACTCCAGAGAGCATCAGTGGTCTTAGCGCCTCCAAAGTAGCCTCCACATGCCGTCCAGGTGTCGAGGGCAGGTAGAGGATGCGTTGTGCCGTCGAATCCAGTGCTGGCGGTAGCGGTTCCGTGAAAGCAAGACTGACGGGGAAGCCGGTGACGCGGATTTTTTCACGCGGCACGCCGAGTTTTTCGACGACTTTTTGCGTGTCGTCATCCGCCACGCAAACGCGATCACTCGGTGAGCTGACCCACACGGGATGCACACTCACCGAGTCGGTGATGATCGTGACAAGCGGCGGCACGCTCCTTTTTCGACGCAGGGCCTCCAAAATGGCGGCGTAAAGCGGGTAGGTGCTGATGATGAGCCGGGGCTGCTCGCGCTCGATGAGTTGCTCCAGGCCGCGAACGAAGACGGCCTGTCCTGGAGCGTCTGGACCTGTGAATTCGGGCTTTCCGAGCTGATTGTAGGTCATGCGCCAGGCAGCAGGGTAGTGTGTAATAGCCAGCTGATAGAGCGACTTCATCACGCTGGAGATGAGCGGCTGCACCTCGCAGATCAAATCACACACCTCAACCTTTTCACCCGGCAGCAATTGAAGCAGCGCATCCGCCACGGAACGCGCTGCTGTGTTGTGCCCATCTCCAAAACCTGCTGTCAGAACCAAAATCACGCGACCATGGCTCATTGGAAATTTCACGATCACAAGCAAAAATCTGTGAAGAGTCGCGTTGATTGTTAATATTTTGGATATATTAAGTAGTTCCAGCCCACCATGAGAAACCAGCGCTCCATGACCAAGAGCCAGTACCTCGCCTCCGGCCTAGTGCTAGCGGCGGTGTTCATCATGCTCGCGCCGCTGCGTCCGGGACCCAGTGGTATGCAGACTCAGTCGGCCTCCTTCATCCCGCTGCTGGCGGCCAGTGGTGTGGCCGAGACCAATGCCTTTCACCGCCTGGCATCCGTCGAAAACGTCCATACCAGCTCTGCGCCGCTGCTTCGCACTCCTACCTCCAAGCGCAGTGTCCCTGTGCCCCACACGGCCAAACAAAGTGCCACCAAACTCAGCGTCGATTTCCTGGCACCACGCACCTCTTGGAAGCATCTTGATCATCAAACGCGTGCCGGGCTTGATGCAGCCATCAAGCACTCCTCAGAGTGGCGTCAGATCATCCTTCACGGAAGCAGCGTCGAGTCCGCACATCAACTGGACCGCATGCATCGCCTCGTGCGCGGACAGCAGACGGGTCATCCTTATCATGTCATCATTGGGGCCCGAACTGAACTCGGCACAGCTTGGGCCGCTGAGGAAAGCACCCTTCACATCTGCCTGACCGGTGATTTTCAACGCGACCAGCCATCCTCGGCCCAAATGGAAGCCCTCGACGAGATGATCGACTACCTGAGCATCAAGCTGGGGCAACTCCCTGTCGCCACGCACACCTGCCTGGGTGCGGCATTCCCCGCCGCAGAAATCATGGCGGCCCTTAATGAAAAACGCTGAAAGTTGGGGCAGGGGAGTTCACTTCCCGCCCTTCACACTGCGCGCCTTATCAATGAGTTGTAAAAACTCACCGCGGTATCCCAGCTTGTCTGCGCCCTTGCCTTCGAGAGCCAGATTCCGCACGACATCCCAAGTCAGGTCACCTTTGTAGCTCGAATCACGCAGCAGCAGGCCAAAAGCCGCCACTGCGGCACTGAAGCGAAATTCCTTCGTGCTTGGTGCAGGCTTCATGCCTGGGTTTTTCACGGGCACTTCAATCTTCTCGCTCACATCGCCATCGGGCAGCTTGTAGCGCAGTTTCACGGTCATCATTTCATCCTGCGAGGATCCCACTCCGAGACGTGTGGGATTCACGATGGCCGTTTGATATTTCAAATTGTCCACCAGCGGTGTCGGCTCAGTCCCCGGGGGCAGATTGGCAGGCACCACTTCATACAGCGCGATCACGCTGTGTCCGCTGCCGATCTCACCCGCGTCCTTGCGGTCGTCGTTGAAGTCTTCCTTGGCCAAAATGCGGTTCTCATAGCCAATGAGACGATAACTGCGCACCGCCGTCGGATTGAACTCCACCTGGAACTTCACATCCTTGGCGATGGTCACCAGCGTGCCGCTCATCTGCTCCACCAGCACTTTGCGGGCCTCGCTGAGGCTGTCGATGTAGGCGTAGTTGCCGTTGCCTTTGTCGGCGAGGGTTTCCATCGTGCGATCCTTCAAATTACCGCTGCCAAAACCCAGCACACTGAGGAACACACCACTGCTAGCCTTTTCCGTGATGAGTTTTTCCAGCTCTTCCGGTGCACTGATGCCCACATTGAAATCACCGTCCGTGCAAAGGATCACGCGATTGATTCCATCCTTGATGAATCCGCCGACAGCCTGCTCATAAGCCAACTGGATGCCACCAGCACCATTCGTGCTGCCGCCTGAGCGCAACTGATCAATCGCTGCGATGATCTCCGCGCGCTTCTCACCATTCGTCGGCGGCAGCACCACACTCGTGCCGCTGGCATAAGTCACCAGGCTCACACGATCACCTTCCCCCATCTGCTCCGCCAGCATGCGCAGGCTTTGCTGTACCAATGGTAACTTCAACGCATCACTCATCGAGCCAGACACATCCACCAAGAACACCAAATTGCTCGCCTTGGTGCCTTTTTCGATCTCACGTCCCTTGATCGCGATACGCGCCAACTGATGCTTCGGCTGCCATGGGCATGCCGCCATCTCGACATTCACGGCAAAGGGTTCTTTGGCCGTCGCTACGGGTCCCTCATCATTGGTGGGGAAATAATTGATCAATTCCTCAATCCGCACCGCATCGACCGGTGGAGCCATGTTCTGGTTCAAAAACCGCCGCACATTCGCATACGACGCCGTATCCACATCAATCGACAACGTCGAAAGCGGCTCACGTTGCACGTCTGTGAGTTGGTTCTCGACGATGCGGGTATAGGACTCGTTTTTGGAATCACGCTGCATCGCCAATGAAGACTGAGGCTCCAAGTAGCGCTTCTCCTGAGTATCGGTCACCAGTTGTTGAGTTCGTGTTGCATTTTCAGCTAATACGTTCAGCGGTGGCGAGGTCCACAGGTGGGCTCTTCCACCTGTGTCTGCTAATGAACCACTACTAATCGTGGTGTTTCCCGTTGAATTGACAATCGCGAGTGATGCAGGCGGCAACGCTATTGGTTGCTCGCTGGTTTTCATGACTGACGCCAGAGCATCTCCAGCAGGTGATGGTGTAGTACTTACTGGAAGCACCCCGGGCATACCCGTGGGAGCATTCTGCGCCAAAGCGCCATTGAGCGGAGCGCTCGGAGGTGATTTCGCAAATTTTTCAACCTCGTGAATCACTTTCTGGGTTTGCCCAAATTGAACTTTGAACTCATCAGGGGCTGCTGTGGCCCCGCTTTCAGGCTGCCACCTTTGGGATTCGCTCGTTGATCCACCGAAGCCAAAACTCGTCGCTGAACTCGAGGCAACCCACTTTCCCGGATTGGCCTCACGATAGGCCCAAACGAAGAATCCCACCGAGATGAGTGCGGCCATGGGCAACACTCGTTTCCGAACAAACCACATGGGAGTGCGCGCATTCTGGACTGGAGTAGATTCACCAAAAATGATCTCAGACGGCCTGTTGGAGATGCCTTCAAGCCTCTCCCGCTGCTCATCGGTGAGCGCCATGGATTCATCCCGCAGTTCCGTGAGCAGGAAATCGCAGAACTCCTTGGTGTTTTCGGCTTCGCGGCGGGCTTGAGGGTTCTGTTGCAGTATCTCCTCGAGTTGCTGACGTTCTTCGGTGCTGGCCTCTTCGAGTGCCCAGGCGGTGATGTTTTCCGGTTTCATGATCGTATTGAATGAGGGGTTAGGCCAGGGCGGGTTGCATGCGTGCGGGCTGTGGTTGCTCGTGCTCCTGCCATTTCGTTTTCAAAGCGCTCACACCGTGATGGATGAGGTAGCCCACGTTGCCGATGCTGGTCTTCATCGCGGCACTGATCTCGTTGTAGTCCAGGCCGGCGATGAATTTGAGCCGCACCGCCTCACGCTGACGCGCTGGCAGCGTTTCAATGAGTTGGCGCAGCGTGCTGGCAGTCTCATGCTGATCGATCACCTCAATAGGTGAGGGTTCAGCGGACATTTCGAGGTCGAATGATTCGTTTTCCATGACGACAAAGCGGTGTTGTTTGCGCTGGTGGTCCAGCGCGCGGTTGCGGCACACAGTGAAGAGCCACGCCGCCATGCGCTGACTGTCCAGCGTGTCGAGGCAACGGTGTAACTTCACAAACACATCCTGCACGACATCCCGCGCTTCCTCCAAGTCGCCCGTGACACTATGGGCATACCGTATGAGCGGCCGCTCGTAGCGCTGCAGGGTTTCGAGGAAAAGATCGTGCGTGTCAGCCATGTGAACGTGTTCGCCGTGCATGACGAACCTCCGCTGACAATCTTGGGGTCTTTTATTGAAAAAGGGAAGGGGACTCTACTTTCCCTTCGCCTTGCCCTTTTTTCCCTTGTTCGGATTCGCGGACTTCGTGTCCTGTGTGAACGGCGGATTCTCGAACGGCACCGGATCGGCCGTCACACGGGGATCTCCCACAGCTTTGAGCTTCTCCATCAATTCAGCAGCCATTTTGGCTTTCACTTCCGCATAGCCAGCCTCAGTGGCCACGTTGATCGTCTGCGCAGGGTCTTTGCTCAGATCATAGAGCTCCTCTTGAGGCCGCTTGGCGAAAGCATAGTCGAAGAACCATTTGTACTGTGAATCGCCGCGATGCGCGATGAGCCAGGCCTTGGCGGGTGAGGAATCCATGTCCGGAAATGCCTCATAGGTGTTGTTTTCCAGCGCATCCTGCTCCGGTGTGAAGGTGTCCGTCAGGTTTTTGTAGTCACCCATGGGCATGCGCTCCGGTTTGAAGTTGTGGATGTAAAGGAAACCATCCTTGCGTAGCGCGCGCTGCGGATAGGGCAGATTACCTTCCCGTGCGATGCTCACATGCCGCTCACGGCCCGTGATCACATAATCACGATCTTTTTCGACTTGGCCTGACTTGCCGGCCTTCATCAAGCTCACGATGCTTTTGCCATTCACGCCTGTCGGGATCGTTGCTCCACCGATCTCCATGAAGGTCGGTGAGAGATCCATCAAGTTCACAAAATCATCGATGAACCGCCCGCCAGGCTGTCCTGGCCAGCGAATCGCCAGCGTCACGTTCACGCCGAAGTCATAGAGATTGCACTTGCCGCCGGGGAAGCCAGGAGCGCCATGATCGCCACTGATGACGACCACCGTGTTGTCCAATTCACCCGCCTCTTCCAACTGCTTCACCAGCACTCCGACCTGCGCATCAAAGGCCTGGATCTCGCCGAGATAGCTCGCGAAATCCTCGCGGAACTCCGGCACATCCGGCAGATGCTTCGGCAGCTTGCCCTTCAGATCATCGGGATTGATGCCCCAAAGAGCCTGCCCGCTGCCTTTGACCCATTTGCGATGCACATTCGTCGGCCCATGCCAAAAGAGAAACGGCGCACCTTTGGGTCGTGCAGCCAAAAAGCTGGCAAAATTGCCATGTACTTCGTCATACATCATCTGTTTCGCAGCATCGAGTGCCGTGCCACCTGCGACGAGTTTCGTAACTTCTTCCGAGAAGTTGTTAAATCGCGCACCAGACTTCTGATACGCATGCAACTGTCCGCCAAACGGCGCATCCGCAGGTTCGCCGGGACTCCACACCTTGAAGGCTTTGCCAATGTGATAGCCTTTGTCTTTGAGAAGCAGCGGAAAGCTCGGAATCGCCGGATCCCACACCGCACCGTTCAAAATAGCGGCACGGCCAGTATTGAAGAAGTAGCGACCAGACAGCAGTGCGCTGCGACATGGCGTGCAACTCGGCGCATTCACATACGCACGCCGAAAGAGCGCCCCTTCACGTGCGATGCGGTCGATGTTCGGCGTCTTCACCACCTGATTTGGCGACGGGAACTTTTCGTGTTCAGCGTATTGGCTGGCGTAACGGCCCCAATCATCTGCAAAGCAGAAAAGAATATTCAGAGGCTTGTCCGCCGCAGCGGAAAGGGACGTGAGGGCAATCAGGCAGAGCAGAAAACGCATGGTGGCCAGTGGAACGCCGATCCAAGTCGGAACCTTCGTTAAAAAGTGCTTCTGTTCGTGTCATCGATGAACAAGGATTGATTCCGCCGCGCAACACCGCATGCTGAGCCTTCCAAATCCAGCCGAAGCCCTCCCCACATGCCTCTCTCCCTCGTCATTCCTTGCTACCACGAGAGCGCGCGCATTGGTCCTTTTCTCACCGACTTATGTGAGAAACTCACTGCGCTGGGTGGTGTGACGATCCGCATCGTTGAAGACGGCTCTGACAGCGCTGAAAAGCAGCGCATGGAGCAAATCATCAGCACGCAGCGCCAAAAAACGCCCATCCTGCTGGAGCCGCTCTTCCTCCCGCAAAATCTTGGTAAAGGCGCGGCTGTCTATGCTGGCTGGAAACTCGAAAAAAGCGCCGAGTGGCTCGCCTTTGTCGATGCAGACGGCTCCATCACCGCAGATGAAGTTTCACGACTCATTCAGCTCACACACGCAGCGCCGCCGGACACCGCCCTTTTCGCCTCACGCATCAAAATGCTCGGAAAAACCGTCGAGCGTGACTTTCGTCGTCATCTCATCGGCCGCATCTACGCCACGCTCGTTTCTGAAATTCTGCACATTCCAGTCTATGACAGTCAATGTGGCTTCAAGCTCGTCCCACGTGCTCTCTTTGAGCAGATCGAGCCGAAACTTCACATCACAGGCTTTGCCTTCGATGTGGATCTCCTCACCGTACTCCTGGATCACGGTCATCAGGTCCAAGAGGTGCCCATTTCCTGGCACGAAACCCCCGGTGGCAAAGTCCACCTCATCCGCGACTCCTTCCGCATGGCGCGGGATGTCCTGCGCATCAAAAAAGCACGCCCAGCCTAATTCGACATGCTCAGCCTCACCATCCTCGGCAGCGGCAGTTCAGGGAACTGCGCCGTCATCTCATCCGGTAAAACCACGTTGTTGCTGGATGCGGGCTTGAGTGCCAAACAGATCATCCTTCGCCTGGAGGCCGCAGGCTTCTCGCTCGACTCACTCGATGGCATTCTGCTCACGCATGAGCACTCGGATCACACGGGCGGGCTGGAGGTGCTCAGTCGGAAGCGCAGCCTGCCACTCTTCTGCACCGCACTCACGCAAGAGACCTTGATCGGTAATTTGCAATTCCGCACCTCGCCCGCCTGGCGCGTCATCACCACTGGCAGCGCCTTTGATTACCAGGACCTGCGCATCGAGAGCTTTCCAGTCCCGCATGATGCCGTGGACCCCATCGGCTTCATCGTGGAGGATGAAGATGCGCGCCTCGGTGTGCTGAGCGATGTCGGTTACGTCACCAATCTCATCAAAGACCGCCTGCGCAGCTCCGACACGCTCTTCATTGAGGCCAATTACGACACGCAACTCCTTGAGGCCGACACCAAACGTC
>JANOBP010000149.1:0-7852 GCA_031411715.1 Verrucomicrobiaceae bacterium
CGTCTTCGTACTGGACCACTTCGTCCACGACCTGCGCGCCGTGGTTGCGGAGCCGGTTGAGCGTATCGTCGAGGTCGTCCACGGCGAACATGACGCGAAGGTAGCCAAGGGCGTTAACGGGGGCGTTTCGGTGGTCGGCAACCGCAGACGGCGCGAGGAAGCGTGAGAGTTCGATCGCGCCGTGGCCGTCCGGCATACGCATCATGGCGATCTCGACGCGCTGATCACGCAGCCCGGTGACGCGCCCCGACCACTCTCCTTCGACGGTGGCTCGCCCTTCAAGTTCGAGGCCCATAATCGGACGTAGCAGTCGGGGGTGGCAATCCCGTGAGATCAAGGTAGAGGCGGCGGATGAGAGTCGCTACATCAGCGCGAGGCGCGGGCTGCAGGCCATGCTTTTGCAATTCCGTGCGGATAAAGCCATCGATACCTCCTGAGGCGACAGGCCGACGGATCGGCAAAAATGACCAATGCTGCTCATACTTTGCACCAGAGGCGATCCAGCGCTTTAGCACGGTGGTTTCGTTGCTCGTGAGCGGTTTGGGCGAGGTGCGCGGCGGCATGACGTCATCGGCATCGGTCGTCGTGATGCGGTGCATGATTTCTTTGCCGCTAAAGTGATCGCCACGCACATCGAGACGCAAGTCGGCCTCGCGCTTGTCCTCGTCAGGTCCATGACAGGCGAAACACTTTGCAGCGAGGATGGGCCGCACGTCGCGATTGTAGCTCACGCTCTCCTCCGCCCCGAGCAGGCTTGTCATTACTAGGATGGCGAGGACGAAGCGCATGATTACTCGATGACCTTCGACGCTGGATTTGTGGCGACGATTATTTTTGGCAATGCGACGGCTATAGCAGTCGTCAAAGAGTCCTCGAAAAAGCGGTGATGTGTCGGAGTGAGCATGATGACGAAAATATACGTGAACTCTGCCGCCAATTGCTCAATTGTTAGAAGCGCTGTTTCGCAGATGGCTTGACTCGAAGGCTCGAGGCCGTTTTAATCGCCGAATGATGAGTTGTTCCTTTCGATTCCTTCTTTGGGTGTCTATTTTGTTTCTCACAGGTGCATCTAGCCTGTGTATTGCAGTGGAGCCTGACATCTCGGTGCGGCAGGTGATTGTCCGTGCGCCGGAGTCGCGCGTTTTGAAAGAGCTGATGGCAAATTCTGACGACGATGCTATGGCGAAATTACTTTTTAGTTGGGTGGCTGACGGCACAGCAACGATAGTTTCCGATGTGTCTGGTCCTGATGGGAAGACTGAGGGAACAACAATCCGCCAAGGCAGTCTGTTCAAGAACGCGGTCGAATACGATCAAGATTTCGAAAAAGGGACGCTGATCCCGACAGTCTGGGATGACGTCTTTATAGGAACCTCACTGAAGGCTAACATGGATGTCTTTCGTTCAGATCCGCGTGTCTTTGGTGTTAACTGGAACGCGTTTTTTTCTCCGCGGGGTGCGTTGCCTGTGAAATGGCCCGCTTGGTGGCCCGATGCGTCGAAGCCAAAGGTCAACTGGTTTGATAAGCACGATTTCTATGTCGAGAAAGTGGTGACAAGCGGAGGGTTTGTGGATCAGGGCACTGTCATATTGGGTATCATGCGTCGGCCGGATCGCTTCGACACCAAGGCAAAGCATGAAGAGACTTTGGATGTCGTGATGGCACAAATAAACTCGGGCGCAGAAGCCAAACCATCTGAACAAGCTGTTGATAGCAAACTCAAGGAAACACGGGCCCGAGTCACCGTGCTCGGCTTTGGTCTGAGAGATAGCGAGGCTCTAGAGATGCTTAACCGTGCTGACTTGGAGCACGATCAAAACATGCTCGACGAGTTGCTAGCTAGAGTGGCTGCTGGTCAGGCCAAGCTGCGGACCAGTTGTTCCTTGAGTCTGAAGTCTGGTAATCGCTCCAAGCTCGAATCGGTGCGTGAGCATTCCTATCCGACGGAGATGCCAACCATCCCCTCGGCTTGGGAGATGAGACCCGTGGGCACGACGCTTGAGGCCGAATACACTCTCCCGTCCTTGATGGACATTTATCTTGAACAGCATCCCGCACTGCCTCGCCGCGCGGAATGGCCCTGTGCGCTTGATTTGCCAGCTTTGATCATGTGGCAGCCACAATTCTTGGTGCAGACAATTCGGACATCATTGAGTTTCGGCAAAGATGGTGTTGCACTGCTTGGAGCCATGCGCACGCCGGATTGTCTCACTGGAGCCAATGAATTGATAGCTGGTGAGACTCTGTTGCTCTTTGCCAAACTGGAAGAGACGGCGCCGAAACCAGGCAAGGGGACTTCTAAAGATCCATTTGGCCCAACTGGAGAAAGTGTCTCGCATGAACCTCCACCACCACGCCTTGAACTGGAGGCCGTTGTTTTTGAACTGCCTGCAAGTGAAGAGGCTTCATGGCAGCTTGATCCTGCCAAGTTTGATGATGGGGATCGTTTCTCGAAAATGCTGGCGCGCACGAAAAACGGAACAGCCAAGATCGTCGCCCATCTGGCTGTTCCAACGAAGTCTGGCACTAGTGCGACCCTTTCCAATGTCGAAGAAGTCATGACGGTGACAGAAGTCGATCCACCACGGGAGAACTCGCCGCAACGTTACCGGCCTACCGCGATGGATACCATTCCATGCGGCACGACTTGGGAGGTGGAACCCGTCTTGGAAGCATCAAAAAATCCTTTTGATCATGGTGCGCTTGAAATGCATCTCCATCACAAACTCAAGCATCACGTGGCGCGTCCCATTGAGCCGACCTGTCAGCAGATGATCGAGTCCACTCGTATCAACGAATCGGGACCGCTTCCCAAGGCCATCGTTTTCGAGGAGGCCTGGGAGGGCGATGTGACGCTCAAGCTTGGTGCCGTCCGCTGCATCGGCGTGCAGCACCCGCCCGGCGATGCGTTCAAGGACAAGCTGCACGTTGCTTTTCTTCGCGCGCGAGTCGCGAAGTGACTTCGCTAACTCAGGGCATTAGCTTTGCGGCATCCGTTTTCGCTTTCGCTAGAACATCTGCGAGCGCAACGGGCTTACCACCTTGGCGCATGCTTTCATCAGCGGCTTCCATGAAGGTGAAGATCTCGATGGTCTCGGCCTCGCTCACGGGAACCTCGCCAGTGCGGAAAAATTTGCCGATCTGGCGGCAGAGGGCCTCGTAGCTGATGACTTTGGCGCCTTGGCGGACGCCAGCGCTGCCAAAGACGATCGCGCCGAACTCCGATTTGCCTTTCACGATGCCGCGATAGGTGCCAATACGGCCGTCCTTCCACACGCCGGTGACTTGATCGGTGATGGGACCTTTGGTGCGCGAGACTGTCTCGCAACCGGTGCCCATGAGTGCATAGAGCGACTCGATGCCGTGAATGGCATAGAAGAAGAGATCCGGCGTGCCGCTCTGATACGAGCATGGCCCCCATGTCGTCACGCCGAGGATGTCTCCGATCTCGGGATTCGTCTTCATGGCGATCAAATCGGCCCCGAAGCGCGAGGATGAGCTCGACCAGGTCTTCACGTTGTTTTTCTTTGCCAATTCAAAGATGGCAACGGCTTCAGCGAGCGTGCCTGCAACGGGTTTGTCGATATACACAGGTTTGCCCGACTTGAAGACCTCACGCGCCTCCTGGAGGTGGATGCGGCCATCGACACTCTCAATCAATACGACATCGACTTTTTCGAGTAACTTCGGGATGCTATCGACGATCTCCACACCCATGCCGCGGATCTGATCGGTGAACTTGGCCACACGGTCTTTACTGGCCGGCATGTCGGTGCCGCCAGGATATCCGGCCACGATTTTGATGCCTGCGAGATCCCCGTCAGCTTGCGGGTTATTGAAGAGCTTGGTGAAAGCTGGCACATGTGACGTGTCGAGGCCGATGATGCCTGCCCGGAGAGGCTTTGGTGTTTCTTGGGCTAAGATAGAGCCTGAGAGGCCAAGAAGGATGACTGCGAGTTTAAGGGAGTGTTTCATGAGCACCCACTCATACGAGATCGTGCACTGCAGTCCTGCATGGCAGCTCACATCGTCAAAAAGGGCTCCCAGAACTGATTCAACGCGTGTGGCTTTAGACGAGTAGCCATGAAATTAGGCGCGAAGGGCGGGGATCACATCCCGCTCTTTCATTGGCTGATCACTTGCCGGCCTCTCGCGTACCGCTGCCCTTGGTGATTTTTAGCAGGGAGTCACCGAGTTCTGAGCGGATGGTTTGGGCATGGGCGAGAAGCTTGGCCACTTCTTCGGGATGTGATTCGGCGAGGTTTTTCGATTCGCTGATGTCGGCGTAGAGGTCGTAGAGCTCGGGGTGCTCGATCTTTTGCTGCTTGTAGAGCAGGGGGATGCCACCCGTGGCTTTGGGGAGATCCGCGGGGAAGCTGCGGTAGCTGTGAGGCAGTTGCAGCTTCCAGCGGCCATCCCCGCTGGTGATGGCCTGGAGTTGGTTTTGCTCGTAGTAGAAGGCGTAGAAGTCGTGTGGGTTCTTGGCCTCAGGCACGCCACTCACGATGGGCCAGCAGTTGAGGCCATCAATGGCGTGCTCAGGCAGTTTGGCCTGTAAAACATGAGCGATGGTCGGCAGGACATCAATGGTCATCATCATGGTATCCGTCGTCGTACCAGCGGGGATTTGCCCCGGCCACTTCATGATGCCCGCCACGCGTGTGCCACCCTCCCAGCAGGTGCCTTTACCCTCGCGCAGAGGTCCAGCACTGCCAGCGTGGTCGCCATAGCTGAGCCATGGGCCGTTGTCCGAGGTGAAGATGACCCAGGTGTTGTCCTCGAGTCCATTTTTCTTCAGCGTCTGCATGATCTGCCCGACCGACCAGTCCACCTCCATCATGACGTCTCCAAACAAGCCTTTGCCGGATTTTCCTTTGAACTTGTCACTCACAAACAGCGGTACATGCACCATGCTGTGAGCCAGGTAGAGCAGGAAGGGCTTGTCCTTGTTCTTCTCGATGAAGCGCACGCCGCGCTCCGTGTAGTCGGTCGTCAGGTGGGTTTGATCCTCTGGCGTGACTTCCTCATCCACCACGCGATCATTCTCGACCATCGGCAGCTTTGGATAAGAACCCTTTTTGGCCTGCGGATGGAACGGCCACATGTCATTGGAGTATGGGATGCCGTAATACTCATCAAATCCGTGCTTCACCGGCAAAAACTGTGGCAACGACCCCAGATGCCATTTGCCAACAGCCGCCGTGGCGTAGCCCTTCTGCTTTACCAACTCCGCCAGCGTCATTTCAGCCGCGTTGATGCCATGCTTGGCACCAGGCCCGAGTGCGCCGTGGATCCCCACGCGATTCGGGTAACAACCCGTCAGCAGCGCTGTGCGTGACGCACTGCAAACCGGCTGTGCCACATGGAAATTGGTGAACTTACGTCCCTCAGCGGCCAGTTTGTCGATGTTCGGCGTCTGGTAACCCTGCGCCCCAAAACAGCCCACATCGGCATAACCCATGTCATCCATAAAGATGACCACGATATTAGGCTGAGGTGCCGCAAAAGACGGATGCAGCCAGAGGAATGACCAAAGAAGTGAAATGAAGATACGCATGACACCTCACGAACGTCACACCGCCGCTCAAACCTTCGGCAGATGACTGAAAATGGGTCGTGCTGGAAGGGATATCTGGCCAGATCCTCGGTAATGCGGGCCACTCCGATTGACACCTTGGTTAACGGGCACATCGTACAAAAAAGTGGGATGACCGATGAGGTCATCCCGCTTCGAGATTCATAGCAGGTTCGGGTTACGCTGCGTCCTTGGGCTTGTCAGGTGCGGGCTTGTCACCTTCGGGCTTTGGAGCGTCAGGTTTGTCGCCTTCGGTTGGGGGGCGACGGAAACCGCCACCGCCTTCACCGCCGGGAGCGCCACCGCCTTCTGGACGACGCATGCCTTGGCCGCCAGGAGCGCCGGGCTGGCCACCACGGTTGCCCATCATCTCGCGCAGTTTGGTCATGGCTGCGACGTATTCGGCCTCGCTGACGCTACCGTTGGCATCTGCATCCATGCGCTTGAATGATTCTTTGGGGTCACCAAACATTCCGCCACTGGGACGACCACCTTGGCCTCCAGGAGGGCCGCCTTGGGCACCACCTTCTGGGCGACGGCCTTCAGGAGAGCCACCAGGAGCACCACCAGGGGAGCCTCCTTCACCGCCTGGGGGACGGCGGAAGCCGCCTTCACCGCCACCACCTTCGGGACGACGCATGCCAGGACTGCCAGCACCGCCAGCTGCACCTTCACGCATGCGCTGTGTGATGCTGGTGAACTCGGCTTGGTCGATGAAGCCGTCGCTGTTGGCGTCTGCCTTGCCGAAACGGTCGTCGGTTTCCTTTTTGGACATGCCGATGAATTCTTCTTTGCTGATCTTGCCATCGGCGTCGGTGTCGGCGCGCTTCATGAATTCAGCGACGCGGTCAGCAGGACTGCCGCCTCCGGGTTGGCCACCAGGTCCACCTTGAGGTGGGCCTTTGGGTCTGTCGCCTTCTTGGGCGCTGGCGATGCAGGCGCTGAGGCAGAGGATGCCAAGGCCGTAGATAATTGAGGATTTTAGTTTCATAGCGTGTGTGAGTTTGGTTGCGGTTAGCGATGGGCTGAAACTGACTGCCGCAATCTTGGTTGCGGTTAGCTTGAAACTATTTTCTGCAAATTCACGCCAACTCGGCCAGCAATGCCTTATTCAAGCGGACGCCGGCGATGAAATTTTCGATTGGGAAATTCTCATTGGGAGCGTGCGCCTGGCAATCGGGCAAAGCCAGGCCGAGCAGCAGTGTGTCAACTCCGAGAACGTCTTTGAATGCTTGCACGATGGGGATGCTGCCGCCCTCACGAATGAGAGCGATTTTTGTATCTGGGAAGGCCTTCCCCAGAGCACGCTGGGCAGCCTGGCCAAGAGCTGAATGCGGATCCATCAAATACGGCTGGCCGGTATGGCCGGGTTTGATAATGAGTCGCACTCCTGGGGGCGTGTGGGCTTGCAAATGTGAGGATAGCAATTGCAAAATTGTGTCTGGATTTTGATCGGGAACCAGGCGGCAGGAGAGCTTCACGAAGGCTTCACGGCCGATGACGGTCTTGGAGCCTTCACCCTGATAACCACCACCGATGCCGTTGACCTCAATGGTCGGGCGTGCCCAGCGGCGCTCGCGCTCAGTGAAACCGGGCTCGCCAAAAAGGGCAGGTGAGCCGGTGAGTTCGAGCATCTCGGCATCACCGTCGCCGAGAGAGGCCCAAGCTGCGCGTTCCCAATCGGCGATGGGTTTGACGGTGTCATAAAAACCCTCCACGGCGACGCGGCCTTCCGCATCATGCAAAGATGCCGTGAGTCTTGCCACGGCGGTGACGGGATTGGTGATGGCACCGCCGAAGATGCCGCTATGCAAATCGATGGAAGGCCCGTGGATACGAGCTTCCAGACATGCGATGCCACGCAGACCATAGGTGAATGTGCCAACACCTGGGGCGACCATTCCTGTGTCCGAAATAGCTACAAGATCGCATTTCAATTCATCGCGATGCCTCTCGAGGAAGGGTTTTAGATTTGGGCTGCCGATTTCTTCTTCGCCTTCAAAAAGGAGAATGAGATTCACGGGCAGATCGGCGTTTTGCGAGAGCGTTTCGGCCAACCCCTGCATGTGTGCCATGAGCTGACCTTTGTTATCGGTTGCTCCACGGCAAAAAATACGACCGTCTCGGATAGTCGGCTCAAAGGCGGGTGTTTTCCATTCATTCAGCGGCTCAGCCGGCTGCACATCGTAATGGGCATAAAGCAGAACCGTACGACGGCCGGCGATGTGCTTGTTTTTTGCGAGTAACACAGGATGTCCGGGCGTTTCATGCAATTC
>JANOBP010000150.1:0-13798 GCA_031411715.1 Verrucomicrobiaceae bacterium
CCAAGTGGTGGCTCATGAACCGCAAGAACAACGATTGGAAGGCCTACGGCATCGAGCAGAGCCTCAAAGCGCTCGGCATCTACGATCCCGACAAGGTGAAGCTCACCGCCAGCCCGCTACCGCCGCTGCCCGCGAACGTGAAGGCCTTTGACCTCAAAGCCATCGCCAAACTCCAAGGCGATGCCAAACGCGGCGCTACCGCCATCGCCACCTGCTACACCTGCCACCGCATCGGCACGCAGGGCATCGACTTCGGCCCCGATCTGACCACTTTTGGCAAGCAGCAGACAGCCGACGTTCTGATCCAGTCCATCGCCGAGCCGAGCAAAGGCATCTCGCATGGCTTTGAAGGCACCGAGATCACCACAACCGATGGCCTCGTCATCACCGGCATGGTCCTCACCAATGGTGACCCCGTTTTGATCAAATGTATGGGCGGCATCGTTCAAACCGTGCCGAAGAAGCGCATCGCCAGCACCAAGAAGATCAAAGGACGCAGCCTGATGTATGAACCCTCCTTGCTCGGCCTCACCGAACAGAGCATCGCCGACATTGTGGCGTATTTGAAGGTACAGTGAGGATCCATCGCGGTGATGGATCCCGATTCATCAAGTTGCTCACCCGCGTTCCGCCTCGATGTCGAAGAGGAAGTCGAAGTCCTCTTTCTGCAGCAGACTGGTGAAGCCGCCTTCGCCGAGGACATTGCTGACCATGAGGTTCTTCTTGTGCTGAAGGGTCATGATCTTCTCCTCGATGGTGCTCTTGGTGAGCATGCGGTAGGCCATGACGGGCTGCGTCTGGCCGATGCGGTGGGCACGGTCGATGGCTTGGTTTTCGACCGCAGGGTTCCACCATGGATCATAGAGGATGACGTATGATGCAGCGGTGAGATTGAGACCACTGCCGCCAGCTTTGAGTGAGAGCAGGAACACACTGGCGTTCTCGTCTTCCTGGAAACCTTTGACGATACCTGCGCGATCGACACTGGCGCCGGTGAGCCAATGGTAAGGCAGTTTCATTTCATCCAGCTTGTTGCGGATGATTTTGAGCATGCTGACGAACTGGCTGAAGAGCAGCACCTTGTGGCCTTCTGCGTGCAGTTCTTGGAGCAAGTCGAGCGTGGCGGTGAGCTTGGCGCTTTCTTCGTTCTCGGCGGTTTTATCGACGAGGCCGGGATGGCAGCAAATCTGCCGCAGGCGAGTCAATGCCTGCAAAATAGCGAAGCGGCGGCGGTTCACCATGTCGAAACCGGAACTACTGAGGACCATGTGCTGGGCGCGGGCGAGTTCCTCTTTATAGAGCTCGGCTTGGCGGCCACTCATCTCGCTGAGGATGTTTTCTTCACTGCGGGATGGTAGATCACGGGCAACCTGGCCTTTCGTGCGCCGCAGCAGGAAGGGGCGCAGACGTGCGGTGAGGCGCTCAGCGGCGCGTGGGTCCTTCCGGCGGTCAAAGTGACGGTGGAAGTAACTGCGATCACCCAGCGCTCCGGGCGTGGCAAAGGTCATGAGGCTCCACAGGTCGAGCAGGCGGTTTTCCAGCGGTGTACCGGTCAAAACGAGACGGTTGTCAGCGCGCAGGTGGCGTGCGGCTTTGGCAGCTTTGGAGTCGGGGTTTTTAATCTGTTGTCCCTCATCGAGGATGCAGGCAAGCCAGCGGATGACAGCGAGTTCCTCGCCAAAATTCCGCATCTGTGCGTAGTTCATCACCAGCACGTCGATTTGGGTCTGCACCGTGGCCAAGTCGAACATGTCGCGATCATGCAGCACGAGAACTCGAAGGTCAGGCGAGCCTTTTTTGAACTCGAGAGCCCACACATCGAGCACGGACTTCGGACACACCACGAGGCACGGGAGATGCGGCGACTCGGGCTTCTTGCGTGAGCGCAACCATAGAACCCAGGTGATGGCTTGCAGTGTTTTACCAAGGCCCATGTCATCAGCAAGGATGCCGCCGAAACGGTTCATGGTGAGGTAAGTGAGGAAGTGGAAGCCATCGACCTGATAAGGACGCAAAGTGACCTGCAAAGACTCTGGCACAGGTGGCAACACATCGAGCTTGGCCTCTTCCATGCGCTCGACGATTTTGCTCCACGCCTTCGGGTTCACGATCTCGGCTGCATTTTCCTGAGCGAGCTGACGCCAGTGGAGGCGGTGCGTTTCACCACTGTTTTCATCGAGATCAATACCGAGGCGGTCGAGCATTGTCTGCTGCTCCTCACTGAGTTCCAGCTTCACACGACGCCACGTGCCATCTGCAAGGCGCACGAACTCACCTTTTGCAGCGAGCAGGCGGCGGATGTCGGCGGGTTTCAAATCAACACCTTCGATGTCAAACACCACGCGCAGATCCAGCCAGTCGATGTCTCCGCCTTGGGTTGCCTCGATGCGTACGCGGGCGATGAGTGGGTCGTTCAGGATCGTCTGCAATTGCTCATCGGCATGCATGGTGACGCCTTCTGGCAGGCTGTTGGACCATTGGTTAAACCAATCTGGAAATTCCTTGGCCATGCGGACGCGGAAGCCATCCTGCTCATAGTCCCAGGTGCTGCGTGCCTGAAGCAGCGCATTTTCAGCAGCGCGAAGTGCGAGGCGGTCACGACAAATGATGGCATCCTCCGCCTCAGGCTCACGCGCAACTGGCGACCAACCACGAGGAGTCAGTATTTCACGCAGCGTGCCGGTGTCATCAACGGCGTGGAGTTTTAAAACAGCAAATTCAGCAGTGCTCGTGGTGGATGATCCTTTGGCCTTGCACGCAGCGCTGATCTTCACGTGCAAGGCCTCATGCTTTACCCGACTGGCGATGCTGTCGGGTATGGGCACCTCGATTCCATCCAGAAAGGCAATACCCTCCGGTGATGCGACCGCGTCCATCGGCATGGTAATCTCGGCATCGATGCGGGATTCATCTCCCAGCCACGGTGGGCCTGTAAAAAGCTGATCGGCGGACAAGTACCACGTTTCAATGCCGCGCAGGATGCGCAGGGGCATGGGCGCAGCCTCACCACTGGCCGTGACGAGCTTGAGGATGAGCTGGCGGTTGTCCACACTCTCACGACTGATCCAGCAAAGCGGTTCCGCGATGATTTCAAACGCGGCCTCATCCCTTGTCAGGATGCACTCACGGAAAGCGGGCTTTTGAAACTGAACGGCCAGCCAGCGTGCGTGGTGTGCCTCATCCAGACGGTAGGTGTCGGTCCATTCGTTGGAGCATTGGTTCACGCAGGACACCAGCAGCAACTCCGCCGTGCCTGTGGTGATGACGTGTCCGTTGCGGTGCTGCTCACGCAGATTTTCCATCTCGGCAGCAGTGACGTTTTCAAAGCCGCGCTCTCCAGCCGTGTTGCGCATTTGCAGGCGCGCTTCGTTCACTGTGGTGATCAGGCGGAAATCGAGAGAACGGATACGCGGAGTTTTTTCGACAATGCGCTCCTCATTGAACTGACGGATGCGCGCACGCCACTCTGGAACGGTGCTGGCATGGCGCCACTCACGCAGCGCATCACGTGTGCCCTCGATGTCGGCGATGCCACGGAGGAATGGTGGTGGAGCCAATCCCTTGTCTGCGAGTGCGAGGGCGATGTAGTTCCAAAACATCCGCAGCGTCTTTGGCTGCTCAGGCCATAGCGAGATGGGATCCACGCTCTGGATGGTCCACTTGGGGTGCAGACGCACCAGATCTTGGTCAAAGAATTTCCCCGTGAGGCCAAGGCGCTCATAGCGCTTCTCCAGCTTGGCCATGTAGTTCTCTTCATCCGTCGTCAGCGCGCGCTCAAGCTTGGTCGTGATGATGTCTTCAAAGTCCTCCTCGGCAGCATGCGGCTTTGGTAAAGTCCCGCGCGCCTCACGACGCTGAATGGCCACCAGCGTGGCACAGAGCGCCAGATCCTGCAGTTCAGTCTCATCCGCATCGCTTTCGCCGAGCCAGCCACGTGGCGTTTGCAGCCAGCGCACCTGAGTGGAGCCGTGGTCGAGCTTGACCTCTGCCATGATTTCCTCTTCCAGCACATCAAGCCCGCGCACAGAATCATCGTCAACGAGCCGCTCTGCCTCCTGGCGTGTGAGATCAGTGAACTGCTTGAGCAGAATGGGAAGGACTTCGGTAATGAGTGGCATGCGGTTGTGGCACGCCTGCGATACATCCAGCAGCAGGCGAACCGGAGTGGTAGCATGGACATTGGGGTTTGGAAAACGGGGAGTGTGAATTTTACCGTTTTTTGGGCACTCACGAGGTGGTTTGGCTCATGATTAGCATCCGTGCTGGATCTGCTGGAAGTTGCATCGGAAACAATTCTGACGAAATGACGGCACATGCTCGCCCTCATTCTCACTCCCGAAGGATTTCTGACGCTGGAGGGCGAGGCCGCACTTGCTGCAGAGAAGAAAATCGCGGCAGCGACCTCACCCAGTGCCATTTTTTGTCTTTTAGGCACTGATTTACTCACGGCAGATCTGGATTTGGCGTTTCGGTGGCTGCGTGAATATGCGCAGCAGTTTTTGACTCGCCTTTGCCAAACAAAAGATCCTTTGACCACGCCAGTGCCGAGTGCGGAAGAGCGTCATAGCTTCATTTCGACAGCGCCACCCTTTGCAGGTGCCGAATACCTCACTCCAGAGGTATTGGAGCGTTGGTGGCTTGATTTGGTCAATCACATCGCGCAGCTCGCCACGGACGGAGTGGAGGCTTGGTTAAGAGTGGAATGCCCTGCGTGGCATGTCGTTGGCAGAGTGACTTTTCATCTCGCAGAGAACAAAACGGACTCTCAACGGCCCTTCGCCTTCCTAGCGACGTTTACGGAGAAACTTAGCGCTAGCGGCCAGCCGCAGCATCTGCCGCTGGCACGTGCCTTGCAGATGTATGCGGGGCAGAAAGACCAAACGGCGATCCAGGCTCTGCTGGCACCTGTGCGTACGGCTGCGGAGAAATCCAAGCTCTTGCGCGAGTGGTTGGAGACGAAGCGGCTTTTTCAGCCGATGGCCATGTCATCGCAGGAAGCCTATCGCGTGCTGCGCGACACGGCAGTGTTTCAAGAGAGCGGCATCGTCATGAAACTGCCGGACTGGTGGCGCAGTGGCAAAGGACCACGCCCTGCGGTGTCGGTAACGATTGATGCGCCGAAGAAAACCTCGCTGCATGCGGGTTCGTTGTTGAGTTTCAAAATGGAGCAGAGCCTTGATGGTGTAGCGCTCACTACTGAGGAGTGGGAGAAATTGCTGAGTGCTGACACCGGCCTCGTTTCCCTGCGCGGCAAGTGGGTGGAGGTCGATGGCGCGCAACTCCAGCAGGTCATGTCACATTGGCAAAGGGTCCAAAGCGCTACTGGCGAGGGCGGCATCGGCTTTCTCGACGGCATGCGGCTGCTTGCAGGCTTCGATCCACGACAACTGACTGCTGCGGATGAAAGCGCCGAGATGGTGCATGATTGGAGTGAAATCGTGGCTGGCAAAAACCTCGCGCAAATGCTCGATCAGATGCGTGATCCCGCTGAAACGTCACCACCGCCGAATTTGCATGCCACTATGCGTCCGTATCAGCTCAAAGGCTTCGCGTGGTTGCAATTCATGTCGCGTCTGGGCCTCGGAGCCTGTTTGGCCGATGACATGGGATTGGGGAAGACAATCCAGGTGATAGCGTTGCTGTTGGCTAGGAAAGCGGACGAGGGCGTCCGCGCTCCTGGGTTGCTCGTCGTTCCGGCGTCACTCGTCGGCAACTGGCGTGCCGAAGTGAAACGTTTCGCACCCGATCTGAAGCTGTTCATCGCGCATCCATCCGTCACCTCACGCGAGGGATTGGATCTCGCCGTGAAACACACGTCAGAAGCACTGCGCGGCTGCGATGCGATGCTCACGACGTATCAATTCCTCCAGCGCACCGAGTCGTGGCAAGTGCATCCGTGGAGTGTCGTCATCCTCGATGAAGCCCAAGCCATCAAGAACCCCGGCAGCGCAAGCACGAAGGCGGTGAAGCGCCTGCAAGCCACCACACGCATCGCCTTGACCGGCACGCCCGTCGAAAACCGCCCTGGCGATCTCTGGAGTCTCTTTGACTTCCTCAATCCAGGCCTGCTTGGTGGCTCCGGTGCCTTCTCCGATGCCATCAAACGCTGCGCCAAATCCAGCGAGGGTTTTGCGCCTCTACGCCGACTCGTGAAGCCCTACATCCTGCGCCGCATGAAGACGGATCGCAGCATCATCACCGATCTGCCGGATAAAATCGAAACGAAGGCTTTCTGTAGCCTTACGAAGCGCCAGGCCACGATTTACGCCAAGCTCGTCGATCAACTCGCGAAGATGCTCAACGACAAAGACATGGAGCCCATCAAGCGCCAGGGCCTCGTGCTCGGCTTCCTGATGAAGTTCAAACAGATCTGCAATCATCCGAGCCATTGGAACGGAGACGGAGCCTGGAACCCCGAGGACAGCGGCAAATTCACGCGCCTCGCTGAAATTTGCAGCGAACTCGCCGAGCGGCGCGAACGCGCACTCATCTTCACGCAGTTCCAGGAAACCTGCGATCCACTCTCACGCTTCCTTGCCACTGTTTTCGGCCGTGAGGGCCTCATCCTTCACGGCGGCACCAGTGTGAAGAAGCGTCCCGAACTTGTCGAAGCCTTCCAGCAACCCGGTGGCCCGCCATTCATGGTCATCAGTGTTAAAGCCGGCGGCACTGGCCTCAACCTCACCGCCGCCAGCCACGTCATCCACTTCGACCGCTGGTGGAATCCCGCTGTCGAAAATCAGGCCACCGACCGTGCCTTTCGCATCGGCCAGAAGCAGAACGTCTTCGTCCATAAATTCGTCTGCCAAGGCACGATTGAGGAGCGCATTGATGCGCTGATCGAGGAGAAGATGAAGTTGGCGAATGAGTTGATCAGCGACGACGGCAGCGCGGAGTCGCTGTTGACCAAGATGAGTGCGGAGGAGCTGATCAGCTTCGTATCGCTGGATGTGAATTCAGCGGTGGGGTGATTCGATCGCCCAAAGCCTCATGAGGCCTGCTTGCTGAAAACAGGTGCTTGGTTTGGCTAGCTTCAGTGTGACTTGGCACAGACGCCCCACCATTTTCACGGACTCAACGGTAGCTTCGGTTGGTTCTGCCGTTGGTTTGCGGTCAATGCCTGCTGGGGCTATGCGGATGGTGCTTTTGGGCTTGAGTTGCTTCACCTGCACTTCGCCTTCGTGGAAAAGCGTGAGGCTCAGTTGGTCACCGCTGACTTCATCGACATAGCCGGGAGCACCTTGTTGATTGATGCGGGATTCGTGGACAGTTTTTTGCTCGGATTGATATTTGAGCAGGCTTTCGTCATCAAGAAAGACCTCCCAGGCCATGCGGACTTTGCCTTTACCGAGGCCGTGGGTCTTGGTGCGGAGTTTGTCGCCCGTTTTGATGTCGGCAAACTTGGCTGGCTGGCCAGCTTTCCAATACCGGGTCTCTTTGTCGGTCTCAATGACCACACCTTTCTCGCGCACAAAGGTCATGTCGCCTTTGGCCCAGGTGGTGGTGAGTTTGCCAGTGGTAGCGTCGATTTGATCCACAAAAAAGTATTCACCGTGGCCATTCATCATGTTCATCTCGTCCTGAATGTAGGTGAGCCACACCCACTCGCCCTTTTCATTCTCGTGCATGCGGAAGATGGCGCGCTCGCCGATGCGAAAGTCCTGCAAGTCGCCATTGGCCGCGTGATGCAACAACTCGGCATACGGCATGACTGTGAAGTTCACGATGGAGTCGTCGCCTTCATTGCGAAAGGTGCCGGTGCGTGTGGCGAGGTCGATGCTGATCAATTCACCCCACCAACGATGCATGGCATCAAACGGGATGATGACCTTGCCAGGTGTGATTTTGAGCTTCGGTTTGGCTGGTGAGTCTGCTGCGGGTAAAGACGAGGCCAGAATGGATAGTGTGGATAAGATGAGAAGGTTGGTTTTGAGGGCGTGCTTCATAATTGGCAGGTTCGGGTGTTTTTAAACTACAGGGGACTTGTTGAAGATGGCGTTAGCTCCATCAACGAACCTTCCAAATCTTCACATCGTCGATCCAAACGGTGTTGTTCACGAGAAAGCTGAACCACCGCTTCATTGGGTGTGCAAAGCCGTCGGAGCGGTGTTTGGCGAGCAGCTTGCCGTCGATACTAAGGCGCATCTCGTCTCCTTCGGTGACGAGGACGAGTTCATGCCACTCAGTGTCTGCTTTGTAGGGAACGGTAATGCTCTTGGTCTTCAGCAGAGCTTCAAGATCAGCGGGGATTTTCTCCTTCTTTGCCACCGCATCGTCACGGCGCTTACGGTTCTCCAGATTCATGATGCCGGTCTTGTGATCGATGAGCGTGATCGAGCTTTGGCTAAGAATGCCATAGCAGAGATGCCCCGCATGAACGCCGGTGGTCGTCTCGCGATCCACGTAGCCAAGGTGCAGCGTTTCCACTTTGCTCAGGCCTGGAAAACGGAAGCGAATTACCGCGCCGCCATCCGTGAAGCCTGCCTCATGATGAATGTGCGCCGCGTGCTTCGCTTCAACGGAGGCACTGGCGATTTTCAGGATACCTTCATCCAGATCCGCCATCTTGATCTTTGGCACACGATCCGCCGTCGCGCTGTTCCAGCCGTTACCGATGGCCTTGGCTAAGTTTCCGTCCTCTTCACGCTCAAAAGCATCGTGGAAGATGAGCGTGCCTTTGGTGCTGAGCCATGTGGCGTCATGGATTGGTTCGGCAGCATGGGCAGCGAAGGCTAGGAGTAGGAAGGCGATGGATTTCATGAGAATAGGATGGCTTACTTCACCTTCATCACGCCGCGCATGATGACCCAGTGGCCGGGAAAGGTGCAGACGTAGGGGTAGTCGCCGGGCGCTTTGGGGGCGGTGAAGCGAAGGGTTTCAGCAGTGTTGGGATTCAGCAGCTTGGTGTGGTGCAAGATCTTGTCGGTGACGGGAATAAAGTCCTTCTTGATGCCCTCGGGGTCTTTGGCCATTTCGTTGCCGGCGAGGCCGATTTCTTCGACGCTGCCGGGCAGGCAGATGGCGAGGTTGTGCGGAGTGGCGTCGGGATTATTGAAGATGAGGCTCACTGGCTGACCGGCTTTCACGCTGAACTCGGTTTTGTCGAAGAGCATGCGCTCACGTACGCAGTTGATGGTGATTTTGGCGACGCCGGGTTGCTTGTCGAAGGCGGTTTCCTGCACGGTCTTTTTCTTTTCGCCAAAGCCGGGTTTGTAGCTCTTCGCGAAGGTATCGAAGAAAGCGGCGACCTTGGGATTGCCTTCGCTCTTCCAGTGACGTGACAGTGCCTCGCTGCCGAGTGCGGTGCGGACGGCGTATTTCAAATGGTCGCCCATGGGATTGTCGATGGTTCCCACAATGGCATCGAGCGCGGGCTTCTTGCCCAAGTAGCTCGCGGCGATGACGGCTTGGAGGCGGACAAGTTGGTTCTCGTCATTGGCGCGCTTGGTCAGTTGTTCGATGGCATCTGGCAGGGCACTGTGGCGAAGTTGTTGCGTCGCCGCAGCACGAGCGAGGTGATCATCGCAGTTGAGGACCTCTTTAAGCAAAGATTGGTTATCGCTGCTGATCGTGCGGTAGGTCCATAGCGCTTCGACTTGATGATGACGATGGCGTGCGTCTTTCGGATCAAGCTTACTCACCCATGCATCGAGCGCTGCTTTGACTTCGTTCGCATTTCGCTCATGGAGTTCGCGCTTGGCTTGGTAACGCCAGCGGTAGTGCGGGCTTTTGAGAAGATCGAGTAGAGCAGGGATGCGTGCTCCGGCGATGACGGGCGGCTCGGCGAGTGTGGCTCCCTTTGGCACGATGCGCCAGATGCGGCCGCTGGTGCGGAGACGGCGAGGATCACGCAGGGAATATTGAGCATGGCCTTTGATGGGGTTGTACCAATCGCAAATGTAGAAGTCGCCGCGTGGGCCGACTTTCACATCGGTGGGGATGAAGCTCAGGTTGGTCGAGAAGATGAGGTCACCGATTTTCGTCTCTTCGAAATGATCATCCTTCTCGATCCACTGATGCATCTCGATGTTGTTCGTCGGCTTGTAGCGCGCTTTGATGAAGCCACCCTGCAACTCCTGAGGGTAGAAATCGAAGTCGACAAACTCCTGGCCGCAGGTGCCTGAATAGGCAGGCATTTTGCCAGCGCCCGGGTGTTGCTCGGGGTAGGGAGGATTCGTGGCGTGGAAGGCATCTGCAAAGATCGGATGACTGGCGACATGGTGGCCCCAATCATCAAAGGTCACCCCCCAGGGATTCGTGCTTGGGTAGCTGCCGAAAACCGTCAGCTTCTGGGTGTCGGTGCGCAGGCGAAACCAACCGGAGTTGTCCATGCGAACGGGACCGTAGGCCGTCTCGACTTGGGAATGAAGAAAAATGGCATCGCGGAAGATCAAATCGCCATCCGGTGTCCAAACAAAGTCATGCAAGGCATGGTGCGAATCCTCGGTGCCGAAGCCGGTGAAGACCTGCCTGCGGAAGTCGGCTTTGCCATCGCCATCGGTGTCTTTTAGGAAGGTCAAATGGGGCTCATCAGAGACATAGATACCGCCATCACCGAACTCAAACGCGAGCGGGATGTGCAGCCCGTCTGCCCACACTTGGCAGGTGTCCGCACGGCCATCATGGTTGGTGTCTTCGAGCACGAGCAGGCGATCCGCAGGCTCCTGACCGGGATAGAGATGCGGATAAGCCTGCGAGGTGCTCACCCACATGCGTCCTTTCGTATCAAAGCGGATCTGGATCGGATTGGCGATTTCCGGGAACTGCTCTTCACTGGCGAAGAGATTCACTTCAAAGCGAGGATCGACCTTGAAGGCGGCGAGTTCATTGGCTGGCGTCATCCACTCGTTCGCACCTTTGCTTTCCTTTGTCGCAGGCATCTCCGGCACGTTGCTGTCGTCCACTGGCTTGTCCTTGCCAGCGGCCAGGTTCCAGATGCGCTGGTCGCGATTGCTCACCATCACATCAAAGCTGCGCATCGCAGGCAGGAAGTCGAGGTAGCCGTAGTCCTTGTTGCGGTCGCCCGTGTAGTAGAAGCCGTTCAGTGGCCGGTAACGCTGGAAGAACTGCTTGTTCTTGTCCGCGATGGCGGCACGCAAGTTAGGTGAAGTCTCGGGGGCACTGACTTCAAAGGTCGCACGATACAAAGCTTCACCTAAAGCCACATAGCCAGCGTCTTCGAGATGCACGCCATTAAAGGTGAGCCCCTTCATCGCGGGCAACATGGGTTCGAACACATTGGCGAAACCGACCTTCTCCGATGCCGCCACCTCGCCCATCGCTTTCGTGTAGGCGGCAATGCGGGCGTTGTTCATCGTTGCCGCAGGCACGCCTTTGACGTCCTCGTTGGCCGTGGGCGATACCAGCACAATGCGTGGCCCCGTTTGGCCATTGTAGGCATGCGTTTTTAGCTCCTGAACGAATGCCGTGACCCGCTGTTTGAACTCTGGCAACTTCTCCACACCACCGAACGATTCATTGAACCCAAATGCCGCGAAAATCACATCCGCCTTCTGCGCCGTGAGGTGCTGATTCAGCGTGCCGAAGTTTTCGGGTCGCGGCATCAGGTCCACTTCATCCGCTGCCCAAGCCAGCGTGCGCACGACGAGTCCGAGATCTGCATGACCCTTTTGTAGCATCGCCTCGAAATGCGGAAACTGTGCCCCGCGATCAAACAGCGTGTTGCCGATGAAAACGACGTGGTCGCCCTTCTTCAAAGCCAGCGGCAAATCCGTCTCCACCGCCGCCGTCACAACGGGCAAAGGCATCGTTTTTTCGGAAGCATAGTATTTTGCCAGTTCAGGATCTTCAGGAGGCAAAGGTTTGCCACTGGGCGTGTTTTTCGCGTCCTGCGGGTTCACCGTGGCAGCGAAAGGGCGGGGCTTTTTTTGCTTGTCAGGCTTTTGCGCGTGAGCGCAGGAGAGTGCGAGACATAAAAAAATTGGGAGGTGTTTCATGTGAATTTGATAGTGGAGCACGGCATCAACCCACATGAAGACGAAAAACCGGACAGACTCTTGCTTAACGTGGAGTCTGTTCAATGGCTGCATCTGCCACGATAAGCGGAAGTGGTGCAGCCCATGCGCTTGCGGAAGTGCTGGGCAAAACTGCTCGCATCCACGAATCCGCAGCGCTGTGCGATCTCGCTGATGGTCAGGCTTGTCTCATCCAGTAAGCGCACGGCAGCCAGTACTCGAGTCTTGAGCAAAAACTCCTGTGGTGTGATGCCAAAGGCACTCTGGAAGCGCCGCTGAAGCTGACGAAGGGATTGGCCACAGGATTTGGCCACATCTTCAATTAAGAGCGGCTTGGCGAAATCACGGCGGATGATCTCGACGGCCTTTGCCACGGTTTGGAACACGGGCAGCTGCCGCTCCGCCTCATCGGGCCTACGCAGTGTGCCCATCACGCCTTGCACACGGTGGCGTTTGTCATAGAGCGGCAGTTTCGTCACTAGAAACCAGTCCGGGATGCCTTGTGAGTCCCACCACAGTTCGATCCGCTCGATCACAGCCGCTTTGCCAGTCAGGAGTCGTTTGTCGTCATCCACATAGGCCTGTGCCATCGTGTCGGGATTCAGATCGAAGTCCGTGCGGCCGATGATCTCCGAGTCGTCGCGCATCTGATAGCGCTGCATCAGCCCATCGCTGGCGAACATGAGATGTCCGGCCTTGTTCTTGGCAAAGAAATACACTCCTGGGATGTGATCAAACAGCCGCTGAAACATCAGCGTCGGCTCCAGAGCCGCCATCCACGCCTGGCGGTCTTTTCGCCAGCGCATGATCTCTGCAGCAGGGCGTTGGGGGCGCTCGCGTGGCTTGAGAGGTGTCGCATTTCGCATGATCTTTGTCGTGACGACCATGGGCAGTGCGGCTTACCTATGCAAGCCCATGAAACCTATCGTCCAAATCTCCCTCGACCTCACCAATATCGACGAAGCGCTCGAAACTGCCGCGCTAGCCATGCGCGCCGGTGTGGACTGGCTGGAAGCCGGCACCCCGCTCATCCTCGCCGAAGGCCTGCATGGTGTGCGTGCCTTGCGAAAAGCCTTTCCGAACACACCGATCGTCGCCGACCTCAAAACGATGGATGGCGGTTACTTGGAAGCCGAAATGATGGCCAAAGCGGGCGCGACGCACGTCGTCGTCATGGCCCGTGCGCATGCGGAGACGATCAAATGTGTCGTCAAGGCCGGTAAAGACTTCGGCTGCAAGGTCATGGGTGACAACATGATCTGCGAGAGCATGATCGACGGCGCGAAGTTCCTCGAAGACCTCGGCTGCGACTACGTCATTCACCACATCGGCTACGACGAGCGCCGTGGCATCGCAGCTGCTGGCAAGCGCATGCCCAGCCCGCTGGATCAACTGCGTGAAGTCGTCAACGCCGTCAAAATTCCCGTGCAGGCCGTCGGCGGCCTCAGTTTGGAGCAGGCGATTCAGTGCCCGAAGTATGGCGCGCCGCTCGTGGTGCTCGGCGCACCGCTCACCATCGACGCCGACGCCTTCAAAACCGCTGACGGCAATCTTGAAGCGTCGCTGCGCATGATTTGCGAAGCGGTTCACGCACAGGATGTGGCGGCTTTTTGAGACATCCGTTTTCAGACTGAACAAATGCTGACAAAGCATCGTATCGGTCACATGCCATCACCTTTTCCCGCCACGCACGCCTTCGGCGCACGCAATTTCGCATGACTTCGCTGATTGCTGCTCTTGCTGTTTTGATGGCCGTGTCGTTGGCGGAATGGCTGCACACGCGGCGCATCCGTGTGGCGGCCCGGCTGGCGTTTGGACCGACT